>NZ_CP037968.1:2626317-2965921 GCF_019633745.1 Methanofollis formosanus
GAGCTTCATTTTGTCGGCCCCGCTGGCACCGATGATCGCAATATCGTATTTTTCCTTGCGTAACCTCTCCATGAAAGCAGCGTAATCGAACCGGAACCAGGTGAGCGAAGGAAAGATATCCCAATATTCGGCAGGAAAAGAACCGACGGCTATTACCTTCCCGATTCCTCTTGGGAGCTCCATCTCCGGTTCGATCGGTTCTGCGGCAATTTGATCCGCATGATACAGGATTTTATCCGTACCGACACAGGGACCGTCGAGGACGGCGGGAGTTTTTGTCAGGATGGTCTGCACATTCCGGTCATGGACACGATCCCAGAATGCCATGAGATCCTGCGAGGGGCCAATTCCGTGTCTTCTCTTGCTCCATAGCTGTTTGAAGAAATCAGAAACATATTCCTTCCAGTTTTCGCGTGCATCATATGAAACGACTTCATTGATGTTCTCGAACAGGTCGACGTATACGGCACGCAGCGGGGCATAGGCAAACGTGATCTCCATGATATAAGCATCGTACCCCGCGGGGACCCACTGTTCGAACGCACTTTTACTCCGTGCCGCCTCCAGCGGAACCGAATAGTGATAGCAATCCTCGAACAAATACCGGTGAACGTCATTCTGATCTTTATTCGTCTGGAGGCACGCTACACGTTTACCTTCATTTCGTAACTGTTTCTCAAGCAGGATGGCCGTGGTAGTTTTTCCCTGATCCGGGATCGAGGCAAGTACGTAGAGGTCTGTCATCACGTCACCTGTTGTATACTATATCTGAATTGGATGGTCGCCAATAATTGTTATTATATATTATTTCGTTATTATTTAGATATAAGATTTTATAAATTGGTATTATTTAATGAAATCATACGTGCCAAACTAATGTCAGCCAAGAGAAGAATCAATCAGTCTGGAAAACTGTTTGGAGGAGGTAAAACATCAAACGCAAGACGATTTCAAAATAGGCCCCTTTTAATCGCTCCTGTGGCGAAAGCACCCCCAGGCATATCTCATGAACATTTTTCATCGCAGATCTTCTGGGTGTGGAGAGATCCTCGATCCCTCTCCTTGTGACAGGGCGGTAGGGAGGGCACCCCTCAATCGCCATCCCCCCTATCTTCGTGAAGATGGGGGGGAAGGTAGCGTCGAAGATCCTGGCGAGCGTGATGCCGTCTTCGGTTCTCTCTTTTGCGGGGAGGGTCCGGGAGGGGGGGGCAACCCCTCTCCCGGTCAAGAGCTTATCCCAAAAAAACAACCCTCCTCCCTCACGTAAACATGAGGAGGAGGATCCCGAGGCCCACGGCCACGGTCACGAAGAGGATGAGCGCACCCATCTTGAGGAACTCCATGAACGAGATGGAGATCCCCTCGCGCTCGGCGATCCCGATGACCACGACGTTCGCCGAGGCGGCGATGGCCGTCCCGTTCCCGCCCATGCAGGCGCCAAGAGAGAGGGCCCACCAGAGGGGTTCGACCTCCATCGTCATCCCCATGTCCTGGATGAGGGGGATGAGGGTGGCGGTGAGCGGGATGTTGTCCACGATCGCCGAGGCGATGGCCGAGAACCAGGCGATGATGATCATCGCCTCGCCGGTGGTGTGGACGTGGCTGACCACGAACTCCGCCACCTGGGAGATGAGCCCGGTCTCGACGAGGGCACCGACGATGATGAAGAGCCCGCCGAAGAAGAAGAGGGCGGGCCACTCGATCTTCTCCAGGATCTCTTCGGGGGGCAGGCGGCTCCAGAAGAGGATGATCGCCGCGCCGGTCAGCGCCACGATCGCCGGCTCGACCCCGAGACTGCCGTGCACGAAGAAGAGGGCGACGACCAGGAGGATCGTGATCACCGACTTGTTGAAGAGCGAACGGTCCAGGATCGCCGCCCTTTCGTCGAGGTCGTCGATGGTCTTTGCGATCGATCTCTGCTCCTCAGGCTCGACCCGCAGCTGCTTGCCGTAGATGAAGTAGAGCATGACCAGCATGATGATCATGTCGACGACGACGACCGGTCCCATGGTCATGAGAAAGTCGTTGAAGCCGAGGCCGGCGGCCGATCCGATCATGATGTTGGGCGGGTCGCCGATGAGCGTCGCTGCGCCGCCCACGTTGGATGCGAAGATCTCGGAGAGCAGGAAGGGCACCGGGTTGAGCTTCATCAGTTTCGCGATGTACAGGAGCATCGGGGTGAGGAGGAGCACCGTCGTGACGTTGTCCAGGAAGGCGCTCGTCACCGCGGTGACGATCGAGAAGAGGATCAGCACCCGCATCGGGCTGCCCTTCGCGAGTTTGGCGGTCCTGATCGCGATATACTCGAAAAGCCCGCTCCCGCGTGCGGTGTTCACGATGATCATCATCCCCATCAGGAGGAAGATCGTCCCGAGGTCCAGGTATTCAGGGACCTTTTCCCAGGGGACGACCTGGGAGAAGGTGATCACCGCCGCCCCGGCCATCGCCGCAACGGCCCGGTGGATCCGTTCGTCGATGATGAGGGCGTAGGTGACGAGAAATACCCCTATTGCAAGGATTTCTGCTTCTATCATGGCTGATATCTCTAGTAGACAATGATCGGGATGTCAGCGGTCTGGGCGAGTTTGAGGGTGACCGAACTCAGGGGCGAGATCTCGGTCGTCGAGGCCCCGTACTGCTTCGAGACCACGATCATGTCGTGCTCTCCGGCGAGTTCGAGGATGTTCTCATATTTCTTTCCTGAGAAGAGCCTGCTCTTCACCGAGAGCCCGGCGGCTTCAAGTTCCGATACCGCCCGTTTGAGGAGCTCTTCTCCGAAGGCTTCGCGTTTCTGTTTAAAGTCCTGGATCACCGCCTCGTCGAGGCTGTCTTCGACGATCCTGATTACCTCCATGTCGATGATGTACACCAGCGAGACTGTCGCCCCCTCGTAGGTCGAGAGGGTCTCGTACAGGACCGGCGGGATCTCCTTCACGAAGTAGTCGAGCGGCATGAGGATGGAGGCGACCTCCGGTATCCTGGCCTCTTCTTCGGTGAGAAGGAACTCGCGGTACTCCCTGACGACGGTGTCGTACCGCTTCCCGGCCACGTCCTTGAACTTTCTCTGAATCAATGAAGTAAAATACCCCATTGTGATCCCGTGATAGTATGATAGGCGGGCCTTTAACACTTCTCCCCTGAGGGGCCGTCCCGGAGGCGGGCGCGGCAGGCCGGACAGAGGCGCATCCGTTTCCGGTCCAGGTCGTCGAGGGTCTCGGGCTTGAACATCACGCATTCGGGGTCGGCGCAGTGCTCCAGGCCGAGGAGGTGGCCGATCTCGTGCGCCCCTTCTTTCGCCACCCGGTCGGCGAGGTCGTCGAAGGCGGAGGGCCGGCCGTAATAGGCGTTGTCCAGGCGGGCGAGGGAGACGACGGCGCACCCGGTGGAGGGGCGGGCCAGGCCGAAGACGAAGTCGCACCCGTCGATGAAGAGGTCGTGGGTGACGACGAGGAGGGCGGGGTCGCGGGAGTCGGCCCGGCGTTTCATGAAGAGGACGCGTTCGAGGACGGCGCGGGCGTCGTACTGGTTGCGTTCCGGGTGATAGCCGTTGATCAACCCTTCCGCGTCGGCGTGGCCGGGCGAGGTGCCGAGGACCAGGTCGATCCGCCGCCCCACCGGCATCTGCAGACCGGTCGGGACCTGATGGTCCCAAATAATCGTGACGCCCATGATAGGTAGATATTCGTGGCGTCCGAGTATAAACGTATTGAAGGCTGTATCGCAGCGTATATTGCCAGCCGGTATACCGACATCGTCGAGATCGGTATCGGGAGAAATCCTGACGTCGCTGTCCGGTGCCGCGAGGCCGGGCTGCGGGTGCGGGCGACCGACATCAGAGAACCCCCCGTGGTGGCGGGGGTGGCGACGAGGCGAGACGACGTCTTCACCCCCGCCCTCCCCTGGTACGCGGGCGCCGACCTCGTCTATGCGGTGCGGCCCGGGGTCGAGATGGTCCCGGCGCTCATCGCCCTTGCCCGGCGGTTGGGGTGCGACCTCCTGGTCTATCACCTGGGCGACGAGGTCTATCTGGACGGCGGGGAGCGGATCGAGTGCGGGGTTCGGCTGCATAGGTATTCTCGCGCCCCGAAGCGATCGTGACGAAGTAAGGCGGAGGGGGAGATCGTGACGGGGCCGTCCCCGCCCTATCCTCTCGCGAGATTGCGGAAAAGATCCGATGATGAGGGGACGGCCCGTTCTGATCATGACGCTGTCCTGTCGTCATGACCCCGAAGATTGAACCCGGATGGGAGAGGGCGATCTTTTTTCAGCGGGACTACGCGCCCTGTGCCGTCCCCCGTCCTATCTTCTCGCGAGAGGGCAGGACAGATTCGATGATGAGGGGACGGCATGTTCTGATCAGCACGCTGTCCTGGTGCCATGACCCCGAAGATAGAACCTGGACGGGAGAGTGCCGATCTACTCTCAGCGGGATCATGCGTTTCGTGCCGTCCCCCGTCCTATCCTTTCGCGAGAGGGCAGGACAGATCGTGCGAGGTGGGACGGCACGTTTGGATCATCACGCCGTCCCACTTTCATGACCCCGGAGATTGGAGCGGGACAGAAGGGCGCCGATCTTTTTTCAGCAGGACCACCGCACCTCCGCGTGCCGTCCCCCGCCCTCTCCTCTCGCGAGACGGCAGAACAAATCGTGCGAGGTGGGACGGCATGTCCTGATCGTTACACTGTCCTGTCGTCATGACCCCGAGGATAGAACCCAGACGGGAGAGGGGCGATCTTTTTTCAGCGGGACTACGGCAGCCCCGTGCCGCCCCCGCCCTATCTTCTCGCGAGATGGCAGAAGGGATCGAGTGATGGGGGGCGGCATGTCCTGATCGTTACGCTGTCCTGTCGTCATGACCCCGAAGATTGAACCCGGACGGGAGAGGGCGGTCATTCATTCAGCGGGATCATCCTGCCCCTTGCCGCCCCCCGCCCTATCTTCTCGCGAGATTGCGGAAAAGATCCGATGATGCGGGGACGGCACATCGATCACCACACCCGCCCTGTCGTCATGACCCCGAAGATTGAACCCGGACGGGAGAGGGCGATCATTCGTTCAGCGGGATCACCCTGCCCCGTGCCGTCCCCCATCCTCTCTTCTCGCGAGATTGCGGGAAAGATCCGATGATGGGGGGGCGGCATATTCTGATCATCACACCTTCCCCCGATCACCAACAACAAAGACCGGGACGACACCCGAAACAATCCGGAAAAAAGAGGCGAGGCACCGACCCCGCGCCTTAGAAGGCGTCGAAGAGGGTGGCCTGGTTCACCTTCGGCTGCGCCTTCTCGGGCTTTTCGGGCTCGGGCTCGGGTGCCGGTGCCGGTGCGGGTGGGTCGTCGCGGGACGTTTTCTCTTTTTTCTTCCGCTCCTTCTCCCGCTCTTTCTCCTTCTCCTTCTCTCTCTTCTTCCGCTCCCGCTCGATGGCCTTGAGCTCCTTCGCCACCTCCTTCGACCGGGCCTTGTCATGGAGGAAGAAGTCGAGTTCGTCGGCGTCGAGGGCGAGCGCCTCGGCATACGCGAGGGGATCTTCGTCGACGAGGAGGGTGACGAGCGGGAGATACTCCTCCCTGATGGTGTGCTGCGGGAGGGAAAGGGCGTGCGAGAGTTTCTGCATCACCGTGGCCCGGATTGCCTTCTGTTTCCGGGCGCTGCCCATCCGCCGCCACCGGGCCGGGGGCATCAGCCGCCCGTGGGCCCCTGTGCCGCCCGCAGCCGCCTTGACGCCGAGGAGCATGGTGGCGGTGGCGTATTTCCAGAGCGCATAGTACTGCCGCCGCCTAGTGAGCCCGAGCCAGACGTCGGCCCGTGCGAGGGGGACGTACGCCCGCATCTCGGCCTCGGGACGCTGGAGGGTGGCGAGGTTGCCCTCGAGCCACTGGAGCACGGCCTCAGGGTCGTCGTCCACCGCCATCTTGAGGTCCATCAACTCCTTGTCCGACTTTCTCCCCGCGTAGGTGGAGGCGACCAGGTCGAAGATCGTCGCCCGCTGATCCTTCTGGGCGGCGTGCACATCCGCCGCCTCGACCTTCTCCCTCCCCAGGGAGGAGGCGTAGAGCATGTTGACCGCCGCCCTGACGTCGCCGCCGGCCGCCCCCGCGATCGCCTCGAGGGCCTCCTGTGAGCAGACGATCCGCTCGCACCGGCAGATCTCCCTGAGCCGCGGCACGACGGACCGGGCCTGGATGGCCCTGAACTGGACCGGTTCCCCGATGGCCCGCAGTTCCTTCGGGAGGCCGTACAGGTCGTTGGCGATGAGGAGGATCGGCTGGCAGGAATGCCTGACGATCTCGATGATCGCGCGGGCCCCGCCGCGGTCCGCGGTCCCGTGGAGGTTGTCGGCCTCGTCGAGGAGGATCAGCTTCCGCTCGGCTCCGAGGAGGCTTGCCGTGGCGCTCGAAGTGCCGGCCACCCGTTCCAGCACGGCCTTCGTCCGCTGGTCGCTCGCGTTCAGTTCGACGACCTCCCAGCGCATGTCGCGTGCCAGGGCGTGGGCGCTCGAGGTCTTGCCCACGCCGGGCTTCCCGTACAGGATCAGGGGCGGACTCTCCCGCGTCCACGACCTGGCCCATTCGTAGATCTGGCGCACGGCTGGCCCGTTCCCGACGAGGTCCTGGAGGCTCTGCGGGCGGTACTTCTCGGTCCAGTCCATATGCAGGATCATAGGGGCGGGGATCTCAAATATGCAGTGGTATGGCCCGCGGCTCTGCCTGCCTGAGGCTCCGGTGCGCAATCAAATACATTATCTTTGATGAAAAAGAGTACCATACAAGCTTACAGGATGTTGGTGTTATCGTGGTAGACAACTGTTCCCCCGATTCGGTTGCCAGATCGGTCCGGGAATACGAGGGGGTTACGAGGAAGCGCGGGATCGGTGAGTTGATTGAGTGTCTCAGGATCACCGATCAGCCCGATGTCGTGGCGTCCTTCGGAGAAGACGCCGCTGTGATCCGGCAGGACGATCTGGCCCTCCTCCTGGCAGCAGACGGGATCTGGAGCAAACTGATGGAAGCCGACCCCTTCTGGGCCGGGTATTGCGCGGTGCTGGTGAATGTGCACGACATCGCCGCCATGGGCGGACGGCCCCTGGCGATGGTCGACGTCCTCTCCTTCACCAGCGGTGACCTCCGCAACGAGGTGACGAGGGGGATGCAGGCGGCGTCCGAACAGTTCGGCGTCCCGATCGTGGGCGGCCACCTCCACCCGGACACCCCGTACTCGGTCATCGACCTGGCGATCATGGGCTCGATGCCGATCGACGACGTCCTCTACTCGAGCACCGCCGAGGCCGGCGACCGCGTCGTCGCGGCGATCGATCTCGACGGCCGGGTGCACCCCTCCTGCCTGATGAACTGGGACTCGGTGACGATGAAGTCGGCCGGCGAGGTGCGCCGGCAGATCGGGGTGATGCAGGAACTCGCGAGCCGCCACCTGGTGACGGCGGCCAAGGACATCTCCAACCCTGGGGTCATCGGCACGCTGGGCATGCTCCTCGAGACCTCCAAGAAGGGGGCCGAGGTCGAACTCGACGCCATCCCGCGCCCCGACCTCCAGGCCAACGGCCTCACCTTCGAGCACTGGGTGCGGATGTACCCGGGCATGGGCTTCATCATGACCTGTCATGACGAGCACACCGAGGAGGTCTGCCGGCTCTTCGAGGAGACCGGGATGACGGCGCGGCCGATCGGGTGGGTGAACGACTCGCGCTCGCTCTCGGTCTCGTACGAAGGAGTCAACACCTCGGTCTTCGACCTGGAGACCGAGGGGATTATGCGGATCATCAACACCACAGACCTGGTATGAGGATCGGGATCGGGGCCGGCGGCGACCCGGAGAAGGTCGCCGCGAGTGTCAGAAGGGTCGCGGACCGCGTGCAGGCCGTCTGTTACTGCCGGCCGGGCGCGATGGACGGTATGGGGGTCGAGACGCGGGAGAGCGAGCGGCCCTGGGAGACGATGGTCGACGACCTCCTGGCCGGGCGGATCGCGGGGGCGGTGCGGGGCACCCTGCCGGCGAACGAGACGCTGCGGTGCCTGAAGGAGGGGTGCGGCGTCGACCATCTGGAACGGATCGCCCTCCTGGAGACGGCCGACGGCGTGCGGTTCCTCTTCGCCCCGGTCGGGGTGGACGAGGGATGGACGGTCGCCGAAAAACTCGCGTTTGTCGAGAAGGCGCGGCCGATCGCGCGTGCGTTCGGTCTTTCAGATCGCGTCGCCGTCCTCTCGGGCGGGCGGTACGGCGACGTGGGCCGCCACCCGGCGGTGGACCGTTCCCTCGCCGACGCCGAACTGGTCGCCCGTCTGGGCGGTGCGGAGCACGGCGAGGTGCTCATCGAGGAGGCGGTGCGGCGCTGTGGGGTGGTCATCGCCCCGGACGGCATCTCCGGCAACCTGATCTTTCGCACGCTCACCTTCCTCGGGAAGGGGGCGGGACATGGGGCGCCGGTGGTCAATATTGGCGTGGTTTTTGTGGATTCTTCGCGCGCCTCCCCCGATTATACGAGTGCCCTCCTCCTCGCCGCCTCGATGGCCGGATCAGGGAAAACCGATTAAATCCATTATTTTCTCAAAATCTCATCATATCTTTTTCAAATTTTTTTGGCGAATCTCCTTCACCCAAACCGGGTGTGAACCCAGATTCCCTCCCTAATGCGATATCGAAAGCCATAATGAGCGGTTCAAGTAGAAATATTTAAATACTCTTCGAGAAACTGATATTCTAGAGGTAATTGGACATGGCAGACTTACCAATTGCAGCGGTTGTTAGAATCGCCAAGAAGAACGGTGCAGAGAGAGTCGGCAGCGATGCAGCAGCGGCCCTTGTCGCAAAGGCCGAGGCTTACATCGCCGGCCTGACCAAGGAGGCCAACCGCCTTGCTCAGCACGCTGGTCGCAAGACGATCAAGGAAGAGGACGTTGAACTCGCGGCAAAGTCCGCCTGAACCCCCCCTCTTTCTTTCCTGAACGCTGTTTGGACGTTTCGTTTCTCTTCTGTTGTTTTTCTGCCGGTGAGTCCGTGGGCTTGCCAGAGTTCTGTCCTGAATGGCCGGTTGTGGAGAATTGGGCCTGAAGCGAGAATGCCCTTCAAGCATACGGGATGAACATTTCTCGTCGCTTGATCACTCTTTTTCAAGACTGGAGACTCGATGGAGACCTAGTTCAATCGCCGCCCCACCTATCCTCTGTCCGTGGGAGTCCGGGGATGGAAACCCCCGGCGCGAGATGACGGTGAGGAGTCTGCGATTGAAGGCGGCACGCCTGATCACCACGCCTTCCCAAACATCGGCGCCGGGGGCTCTGCCCCCTGACCCCCGGGATGAAGATAGGGCGGGGAAGGCAGAGAAAAAAAATTGTTCAGAAGGTGTCTATGTTCTTTGCGTATGGGCCCACGCCTGGTGCAGGTGTTTTCAAATCTCCATCAAAATCTCAAGGGTCGATATTCGGGATCATTTTCATAGTAATTCAGCATGGGGCGAGATCACGCCGCAAGCATACGCGATTGAACGTTCCTGTGGGTCTCCAGTGTGGGCATGGATCCTTGCTCTGCCTTCTGAGCAGGATGCCCCCCGGATCACCCCTTCGTTGCCGCCCCGCCCCTATCTTCGTCGTGGGGGGTCCGGGTTTTTTCCCCCGGCGCGAGACGGTGGTGAAGATTCTGTGATTGGGGGTGGCCCGTCTGATCCGTCCGCCCTCGTCCGTATGGAGTCTGAATATCGGGAAATCAACCCGGCTGAAAAAAAAGGGGGGGGGCGGTTACTCCCTTCTCCTGATCGCCATCGCGGCGATCGCCCAGGCGACGACGAGCATCGCCGTGGGGAAGGGCGTCTGCGTCTCAGCCGGAGTCGTGTCCGTCGCCGTCGCCGCTGTCGTGAGCGTTACGGGCGTCTCCGCCGGTGCTGCGGCGGTCATCACGGCCGTCATCTCCGCCACGGGGGTGGCCGTGGTGTTCACCGGTGCTGCGGTGCTCTCGCCTGACGAACCGGCCGATGGGGCGGCGGTCGTGGTGGTCGTGGTCGGGTCATCGCGGGAGGAGAGCGGGCGGGCGCCCGCCGGTTCGGTCGAGGAGACCGTCGTCGCCACCATGGTGGGGGCCGGTTCGCTCCGGCACGTCAGCGGGAGGGAGTCGGTGCCGAACCCCTCGATGTTCAGCGGTTCGTCGCAGATCCCGTCGCCGTCGGCGTCAGCAGCCCATTCGGAGATGTTCTGTGCGGGGTCCCGGAGCCACAGGTTGCCGCCGAGGAACGATCCGCCGGCGATGTTTCGACCGCCGTGGCGGGGGGTGTTGAGCACGGCGCCGGCGGAGTCCTCTGCGTAGATGTTGGTGGGGTTGTCGAAACGGCAGTTGGTGATGATGGCACGCTCGCAGGACGAGATGTGCGCCCCGCCGCCGCCGATCGCGGTGTTGCCGGTGAAGACAGTGCCGGTGAGCGTGGCGCCCTGGCATTCCCAGAAGCATGTCCCCCCGCCTAAGTTGGTCGCAGTGTTGTCGGTGAAGACGGTGTCGGTGAGCGTGGAGTCCTCACACAACTGGAAGAATGTCCCGCTACCCGTTTCTGCGGAGTTGTCGGCGAGGGTGGTGCCGGTGAGCGTAGTGCGACGGCACATATCAACGAATGCCCCGCCACCGTACCGATCCGCGTTGTTTTCGGAGAAGGTGGTGCCGGTGAGCGCGAGGTCATTGGAGCCCGAGAAACAGGCCCCTCCACCTGCTTTTGCGCTGTTGCCGGTGAAGACGGTGTCGGTGATCGTGGCGTCGGATGATGTAATGAAGGATACCCCGCCACCGAACCGATCCGCGTTGTTTTCGGTGAAGGCGGTGCCGGTGAGCGCGAGGTCATCGGAGTCCGAGAAACATACCCCGCCACCTGCTTTTGCGCTGTTGCCGGTGAAGGCGGTGTCGGTGATCGTGGCGCCGGATGATGTAACGAAAGATACCCCGCCACCGAAACCTTCGTCCGCGTGGTTGCCGGAGAACGTGGCGTCGGCGATCGAGGTGCCGGACGATGCATGGAAGTGTGCGCCGCCACCGAAATCTCCGTCCGCGCGGTTGTCGGAGAAGGTGGCGTCGGTGAGCGTGACGCCGCTGCACTTCTCGAACGAGGTCCCGCCGCCGCGCTTTGCGTGGTTGGCGGTGAACGCGATGGAGGTGAGCGCGACGTCGCGGCAGGAGTCGAACCGCGCCCCGCCGCCGTCCCCGTCCGCGGTGTTGCGCGTGAAGCCGGTGTCGGTGATCGTGACGCCCTCGCACTCGTAGCAGTATGCGCCGCCGCCCCACACTGCGTGGTTGTCGGTGAAGGTCGACTCTGTGATCCTGAGGTCGTCGACGTAGCGGGCGGAGAGCGCCCCGCCACGGGTCGGGTTCCCGTTCGCCGCGTTCCCGGTGAAGGTGCAGTCGGTGATGATGAGGCCCTGGAGATGGTCTTCGGCGGTCCCGAAGGCGTTGACCGCCGCGCCCTGGGTTCTGTCACGCTCCAGCAGGTTGCCTGAGATCTCGAGGTCGTACAGCACGGTGTCATCCGCGGCGCCGGTGAGGGTGAAGGCCGGAGCGGCGTGCGAGGTGCAGGTGATGAGCGGTTGGGCGGGCGACCCTCCCCATCGTCTGATGGTCACGCCGGGGACGTCGATGGTGATCCCGCCTTCGTAGGGATGGCCCTCGGCCCCCCAGATATGGATGATGTCGCCCGCCCCGATGCGGGAGATGTCGTGGAGACTGGTGCGGTTCTCGCCGCCTTCGATATAGGAGACGTGCCAGACACGTCCGTGATAGACGGGAATGCCGCTGACCGCCAGGACGAGGCAGGTCAGGGCTATCACCAGCAAGAGTACGAGCAAGGGAATTTTTTTCCGGAAGGGGGGGATTTTTTTCATTGCAGACCTCCTTGGGAATCGGACGGGGCAAGATTCGCGGAATTGAATTTTAGATATAATATATGTTTTTATTTTGGATTGTGTGCGTCGAAAAAGGCCGAAATGCGCATCGATTCGGTAAAAATAGAGGTGGTGGTCTACCTCATCCTCCAGGCCGCGAATGCGGCGAGGAGGAGAGCAACCGCCCCCCCGACGACGAGCAGCATCGTGGGGAAGGGCGGTTCGGTTTTGGTGGGGGTCGCCGTGCCTGCGGCCGGCGGCGGCGGGAGGGTCTCGACCGTCTCGGCCGCTGCGGCGGGCGTCATCACCGGCGTCGAGACCGCAGAGGGTTCGCCGCCGATCGCAAAGAGGAAGAAGCCCGGACTCTTTGCCGAGAAGTGCCAGGAGGTCTCGTCCTCCCCGTCGACCTCGGTGGGGAGGGGGTGCCACGCGTCGTCGTAGCGGTACAGCACGACGTCTGCCGGTTCGAGGCCGTGCTCTTCGAGCCACGTCTTCGGGACGCTAAAGAGGAAGAGAGCGCCCTCGACCGCGTCCTCGGTCGTGTGGTAGAGTTTCACGTCGTCGTACTCGTAGACCGACCCTGCGGGTGCGTCGACGCCGGAGGGACAGACGGTCTTTTCAACGGTGATCATGATCTTCGGGATCGTTTCTGCGGCCGTCACCCGCACCCCAGAGATGGCCGCGCCCCTCGTCTTCATGGAGGCGCTCTCTCCGGCCGGGATCGAGGCGGCAGACGCTGCCGAGATGGGTGATTGGCCGCTGTTGGATTCAGAGGATGGAGTCGCCGGGGGTTCGAGGACGGTGACGGTCCCAGTGGTGGCGTTGGTAAACTCTCCGGTGCTCACCGTGAGGGTGAGCGGGTAGGTGCCGGCCTTCTCGTAGGTGACGCTCCGGTTGATCTCGGCGGGGCTCGTGCCCTCGACCGCCCGGCCGTCGCCGAGGTCGAGGTGCCATCTCTCAGGCATCCCGGCGCCGCTGACATTGACGCCGACGGTGAAGGGTGCGTTGCCTTCGGCGGCGGTGAGGTGGAGGACGGGTGCGGGCATGCCGGCGGTGACGTTCACGGTGCGGACGAGGGTGACGAGGTCGCTCCCCTCGCCCCATCCCGCCATCAGGGTGGCGGTGTACCGCCCGGCCTTCTCGTAGGTGTGAGACGGCCAGTAGCACGGGCTCGATTCGTTGCCGTCGCCGAAGGTCCAGGTGTGGCGGTCGGGTTCGGGGTCGGTGAAGCCGGTGTCGAAGGAGACATTGAGGGGTGCGAAGCCCTGCGAGGGTCTGGCGTAGCCCCTGATATCGACCTCGCCGATCTCGACGATCACCGGTTCGGTCGTGCCTGCGGTGAGGTTGAGTGTTGCCCGTCCGTAGGTCGTCGGGCCGACGATCTCGAGGGTGTGGTTCCCGGCCGGGAGGAAGAAGGCGTCGGCGGCGTGCGGGCCTGGGATGCAGTAGGACGCCGCCCTCACCGGTGCGGGGGCCGGGAAGTGGTCGGCGGTGCGGGTGGTGTTGATGCCGTCGACGTAGACGAACCCGCCGTGAGCGGAGGCGCGGACGAGCACGGTGCCGCGGTTCCCGCCGTCCGCGAGCGGGAGGTGGTCGGTGCCGAGGCCGTCGATGGTCAACGGCTGGTCGCAGATGCCGTCGCAGTCGTCGTCCGCACACCATTCGGAGATGTTCTGGGCGGGATCATTCAGCCAGAGGTTGCCGCCCAGGTACGGGCCGCCGGCGATGTTCGTGCCGGGGGTGTAGGTACCGTTGAGGGCGGCGGCGGAAGAACCGATTGCATAGATGTTAGTGGGGTTGTCGAAGCGGCAGTTGGTGATGGTGGCGTCATCGCAACTTCTGAAGCATGCCCCGCCGCCGCAACCGTCTTCTGCGGTGTTGCGGGTGAAGGTGGTGCCGGTGATCGTGGCGGCATCGCAGTGATCGAAGTCTGCCCCGCCGCCGGCGTCTGCTTTGTTGCCGGTGAACGCCGTCCCCTCCACCAGGAGGTCGGCGACATATTCGGCATAGAGCGCACCGCCGTATGTATCTGTCCCGGTCACCGTATCGGTCACTGTATTCCCGGCAAAGGTGCAGTTCGTTATGGTGAGACGCTGTAAGGGGTCTCCTTGAGTCCCGATGGCGTCGATCCCGGCGCCGCGGCTTTTATCATAGTTCAGGTGGTTGTTGGAGATGTTGAGGTCGAGGAAGGTGGCGTTGTCCGCGGTGACGGTGAACGCCGACGTGCCTGAGCGATTGGTGATGAGCGGTTGCACCGGCGACCCTTCCCACCGCTTCACGGTGACGTTCGGTTTGTCGATGACGATCCCGCCCTCGTACGTATGCCCCTCCACGCCCCAGACATGGATGGTGTTGCCCTCACCGATCTCGGGGATCTCCTGGAGACTGCTGAAGTTCCCGCTGATCTTCGAGACGTACCAGTCTATCGGGTGTGTGCTCTCCATGAGGTCGAAGGTGAGGGGGTCGTTCGCGCCGGCGGTGACGGTGATCGTCTGTTCACCGGTGAAGGACCCCTCCTTCTGCACCGAGACCGTGCGGTTGCCGACCGGGAGGTAGAAGGGGTTGTTCGCGGTGCGGGTGGTGTTGGTGCCGTCGACGTAGACGAAGGCGTCGGCGGGCGTGGCGTTGATCTGCACCGTGCCGCCGCCGTGCATGAGGGGGAGGTGGTCGGTGCCGAGTTCCGTGTTCTGCGGATCGTCGCAGATGCCGTCGAAGTCGGCGTCCTTACCCTGTTGCGAGAGCCAGAGGTTGCCGCCGAGGTACGGGCCGCCGGCGATGTTGGTGCCTCGGGTGCGGGCGGTGTTGAGGGTGGCGGAGGAGTCCATTGCATAGATGTTGGTGGGGTTGTCGAAGCGGCAGTTGGTGATGGTGGCGTTCGCGGAATCGTAGAAGTACGCCCCGCCGCCGTTGTTTGCGGTGTTGTGGGTGATGGTGGTGTTGGTGAACGTGGCGTTCTCGCACCCCCCGAAGTATGCTCCCCCGCCGTGTTGTGCGGTGTTGTGGGTGATGGTGGTGTTGGTGAACGTGGCGGCATCGCAGGTATCAAAAAGTGCTCCCCCGCCGTGTTGTGCGGTGTTGTGGGTGAAGGTGGTGGTGGTGAACGTGGCGGCATCGCAGCTATCGAAGTATGCCCCGCCGCCGTTGGTCGCGGTGTTGTGGGTGATGGTGGTGTTGGTGAACGTGGCGGCATCGCAGGTATCAAAAAGTGCTCCCCCGCCGCTGTTGCCTGCGGTGTTATGGGTGATGGTGGTGGTGGTGATCGTGGCGTTCATGCACTCCAAGAAGTATGCCCCGCCGCCGACGGGTGCGGTGTTGTTGGTGAAGGTGGTGGCGGTGAGCGTGGCGTTGTGGGAGTCCGTGAACACTGCCCCGCCGCCCCTCCTGGCGGTGTTGCCGGTGAACTTCGTTCCCGCCACCAGGAGGTCGTCGACGTACCTGGCAGAGAGCGCACCGCCGTATGCAGATGTCCCTTCAACCGCGTTCTCGGTGAAGGTGCAGTCGGCGACGGTGAGGCGCTGTATGTGGCTTGTATCAAGCCCGGTGGCGTTGATCCCGGCGCCGCGGCTATAATCAAAGTTCAGGTGGTTCCCGGAGATGTTGAGGTCGCGGAAGGTGGCGTTGTCGGCGGTGACGGTGAACGCCGACGTGCCGGAGGTGCTGGTGATGAGCGGTTGGGCGGGTGATCCTTCCCAGCGTTTCACGGTCACGTTCGGTGCGTCGATGGTGATGCCGCCTTCGTAGGTGTACCGCGCCTCGCCCCAGATGTGAATGGTGTCGCCCTGCCCGATCTCGGGGATCTCGGAGATGTCGGTGACGTTCAGGTTGCCGCTGATCTTCGAGACGTACCAGTCTATCGGGTGTTTGCTCTCGATGAGGGTGAAGTCGAGGGGTTCGTTCCCGGCGGGGGCGACGGTGATCGTCCGCTCACCGGTGAAGAACCCCTCCTTCTGCACCGAAATCGTGTGGTTCCCGACCGGGAGGTAGAAGGGGTTGTCCGCGGTGCGGGTGGTGTTCGTGCCGTTGACGAAGACGAAGGCGCCGCCGGAGGGCGTGGCGTTGATCTGCACGGTGCCGCCGCTGTGCATGAGGGGGAGGTGGTCGGTGCCGAGTTCCGTGTTCTGCGGATCGTCGCAGATGCCGTCGAAGTCGGCGTCCGCGCCCCGCTCGGAGATGTTCTGTCCAGGATCATTCAGCCAGAGGTTGCCGCCGAGGTACGGCCCGCCAGCGATGTTCGTGCCGGAGGTGCGGGCGGTGTTGAGGGCGGCGGTGGAATTATACGCATAGATGTTGGTGGGGTTGTCGAAGCGGCAGTTGGTGACGGTGGCGTCATCGCAACTTCTGAAGCATGCCCCGCCGCCGTCGGATGCGGTGTTGTCGGTGAAGGTGGTGCCGGTGATCGTGGCGGCATAGCAACCACTGAAGGATGCCCCGCCGCCGCTGTTGCCTGCGGTGTTATGGGTGAAGGTGGTGCCGGTGAGCGTGGCGTTCTTGGAATCCCTGAATTCTGCCCCGCCGGCGGCGTATTGTGCGTTGTTGCCGGTGAAGGTGGCATTGGTGAGCGTGGCGGCATTGCACATGTCGAAGCCTGCCCCGCCGGCGGCGTATTGTGCGTTGTTGCCGGTGAAGGTGGCATTGGTGAGCGTGGCGGCATCGCAGAAGTAGAACCATGCCCCGCCGCAACAAATTGCGTTGTTGCCGGTGAAGGTGGTGTTGGCGAGCGTGGCGTCATTGGAACTCCAGAAGCATGCCCCGCCGCCGTTGTGACCTGCGGAGTTGCCGGTGAACGCCGTCCCCTCCACCAGGAGGTCGGCGACATATTTGGCATAGAGCGCACCGCCGCGTGTATTCCTCCCGATCACTGTGTTCCCGGCAAAGGTGCAGTTCGTTATGGTGAGGCGCTTCAGGTGGTTTTCTAAAGACCCGGTGGCGTTGATCCCGGCGCCGAGGCTGGAATCATAGTTCAGGTGGTTCCCGGAGATGTTGAGGCCGCGGAACGTCGCGTTGTCTGCGGTGACGGTGAACGCCGACGTGCCGGAGGTGCTGGTGATGAGGGGTTGCACCGGCGATCCTTCCCACCGTTTCATGGTGACGTTCGGTGTGTCGATGACGATCCCGCCCTCGTACGTATGCCCGGCCGCGCCCCAGATGTGGACGGTGTCGCCCGCACCGAGGTCGGTGATATTCAGGAGACCGGTGACGTTCCCGGTGCCCGGCACCGGAGAGACATACCAGTCCCTCGGATGACCGGCACCGGCGCCGTCCGCCCGGACGACCGCCGCCGGTGCGGGTGCGGCGGCGGTGACGTTGATG
Organism: Methanofollis formosanus; assembly: GCF_019633745.1. Lineage (NCBI taxonomy): Archaea > Methanobacteriati > Methanobacteriota > Methanomicrobia > Methanomicrobiales > Methanomicrobiaceae > Methanofollis > Methanofollis formosanus. The sequence continues at coordinate 2,643,496 of NZ_CP037968.1, forward strand.
TCGACCGAAGAGGTGTTGGTGACGGCCGCGCTCTCGTTGACGGCGGTGAGGCCGACGACGTGGGTGCCGGGCGTGTGGAACGTATGGGTGAAGTCAGATCCGTTCCCGACCACCGCGACGCCGTCGACCGTCCAGGTCCAGAGATCGACCGCGAGGCCTTTCGCCGCGCTCGTGAACCTGACCGTCAGCGGCACCGGACCGGTGGGCGGATCGGCGGCGACCGAGAGGTCGAGCACCGGGGCGGTGGCGTTCGTGATGTTCAGAGGCGGTTCGGGTGGCGCAATGGTTTCAGGCGGCCTCGCGTCCTCCTCGCCGCCGGCGACCGGCAGGACGAGACAGAGCAGAACCGTGAGTAAAACGATGAAAAGAGCTACATTTTTTCGGAAGGGGGGATTTTTGTTCATTTCAAGCCTCCTCGGGAAACGAACGCCGGTCTCATGGGGTGTGAGGCGACACCATTCTCGTCGGGCGCGTAAGATTCGCTGAGTTATATTTTAGATGTTATATGTGTTTTTGTTTTGAACTTGATCGGCCGCGAAAGAACGAATGGGGGATAGATTGGAGAGAATGGGGAGAAGAGAAATTCGAGAACTCCAGAAGCCGGTGAAATAACGGCAGAGATGGAAGAGGGCCGCATCTGCCGCCCCCGCCATCCTCTCTCCGTGGCGGGCCCGGAGGGCGCTTGAGAAAGCCGGAGACTTTCGAGGAAACCTCCGGCGCGAGACGCCGGTGAAGATTCTTCAATTGGGGGCGGCCCGTCTGATCGCCACGCCTCCCCCCATCAATCGCGCCGGGGGCGCTGCCCCCTGACCATCGGGATGACGATAGGGGGGCGGCACGGGGCGCGTGATCCCGCTGAAAAGCGATCGGCTCTTTCCTGTCCCGCTCCTATCTTCGGGGTCATGACAACGGGAAAGATGTGGTGAACAGCCGTGCCGCCCCCTCATCACCTGGGACTGTTCTGTCGTCTCGCGAGAGGATAGGGCGGGGGACGGCACGGGGTGGTGTGATCCCGCTGAAAAGCGATCGGCCCTTTCCCTTCCTGGGTCTATCTTCGGGGTCATGACGGCGAGACGGCGTGATGATCAGGCGTGCCGTCCCCTCATCACTAGGGACTGTTCTGCCGTCTCGCGAGAGGATAGGGCGGGGGACGGCACGAGGCGTGATCCCTTCGAAAAAAGATCAACTCTCTCCCGTCCCGGTCCAATCTTCGGGGTCATGACGGCGAGACGGCGTGATGATCCAAACGTGCCGTCCCCCTCATCACCGAATCTGTCCCACCCCCTCGCGAAAGGATAGGGCGGGGGACGGCACGCGGCGTGATCCCTCCGAAAAAAGATCAACTCTCTCCCGTCCCGGTTCAATCTTCGGGGTCATGACAACGGGAAAGATGTGATGATCAGGTGTGCCGTCCCGCATCATCGGATCTTTCCCGCAATCTCGCGAGAAGATAGGACGGGGGACGGCACGAGGCGCGTGATCCCGCTGAAAAGCGATCGGCCTTTTCCCGTCCGGGTTCAATCTTCGGGGTCATGACGGCGAGACGGCGTGGTGATCAGCCGTGCCGTCCCCAATCACCGGTTCTGTTCTGTCGTCTCGCGAGAAGATAGGGCCGGGGACGGCACGGGGTGGTGTGATCCCGCTGAAAAGCGATCGGCCCTTTCCCGTCCTGGGTCTATCTTCGGGGTCATGACAACGGGAAAGATGTGATGATCAGGTGTGCCGTCCCCTCATCATCGGATCTTTCCCGCAATCTCGCGAGAAGATAGGACGGGGGACGGCACGAGGCGTGATTAATCCGAAAAAAGATCGGGCCTCTCCGATCCGGTTCTATCCTCGGGGTCCCCCCCGCAGAGATAGTCATCAAGAGCATTTCTCCGGAGCCAAAAAAGAGCGATCAAGCGACGAGAAATGTTCAACCGCGTAGGTAAAACTACAGAGCCCCGAAAAAAAAGTATCTCAGGCCCTCACAGCGTGCCTTTCGTGCTCGGCACACCCTTCCGGCCGTCCCGTGCGACCGCCTTCCTGAGGGCGACGCCGAAGGCCTTGTAGACCGCCTCGGCGATGTGGTGGTCGTTGCGCCCGTAGAACCGCACATGGGCCGTCACCCCGGCCTTCGTGCAAAGACTGTAGAAGAAGTGCTCGAAGAGCGTGGTGTCGATTCCGCCGACCATGGGGGCGTTGAACGACCCCGTGAAGACCAGGTAGCCCCGGCCGCCGACGTCCAGGGCGACCGTCGCGAGCGCCTCGTCCATCGGGATCGAGGCGTCGGCGAAACGCGTGATCCCCGCACCGTCGCCGACCGCCTCCTTCAAAGCGGCGCCGAGCACGATCCCCACGTCCTCGACCAGGTGGTGGGCGTCCACCTCCAGGTCGCCCGCCGCATCCACCCGGAGGGCGAAGCCGCCGTGCTTCGCGAACGAGGTGAGCATATGGTCGAGGAAAGGCAGGCCGGTCTCGATCCTGCTCTCCCCCTCGCCCTCCAGGTCCAGGGCGAGGTCGATCCTCGTCTCCTTCGTCTCTCTCCGTATCGAACTTTGTCTCATCGTGCCGCCTCCAGTGCCTCTTCAAGCGTGATCTTCCCGCTGTACAGCGCCGACCCGAGCACCACGCCCGCGACCCCCAGGTCGCGGAGCGCCCGCACGTCCTCCGCGCTCGTCACCCCGCCGGCCACGACCACCGGGAGGTGGGTCCGCTCCAGCAGACGTGCGACCGGTTCGGTCTCGATACCCTGGCAGAGCCCTTCGACCGCCACGTTGGTGAAGAGCAGCGAACCCGCCCCGAGCATCTCGAAGCGTTGCGCCCAGGCAAGATAGTCGCCGGCCTCCTCCTGCCAGCCCTCGATGACCACCGCCCCGCCCCGTGCGTCGACGCCGGCCATCACCTGCTCGGGCCCAAACTCCAGGGAGAGATCGCGGACGATCTCGGGCTCGCGGACCGCCACCGTGCCCAGGATCACCCGGCCGACTCCCGTCTCCAGCCAGGCGCGGGCATCCTCGCGGCTCCGGATCCCGCCGCCGAGCTGCACGAAGACCCCGGTCTCCTCGACCACCTCGCGGATCATCTCCGCGTTTGCCTGCGCCGACCCGAAGGCCCCGTCCAGGTTCACCACATGGAGCGCCTCGGCCCCCGCGTCCAGCCACCGGCGTGCGTTCTCAAGCGGCGTCCCGAAGGCCCGGGCACTCTCGCGCTTTCCCTGCACCAGCTGCACGCACTGCCCGCCCAGGATATCGACTGCCGGAAAGACGATCATAGGCGTTCAGGGGATCATCCGCTCGATCGACATCACCAGGATATCACGGGCACCCGCCCGCTTCAACTGGTTGATGAGTTGATACACGCACTCCTCGGCCACCACCGCATGGACCGCGACCAGCCCCTCCTTCGAGGCCACGTCCATCACCGTCGGCCCGCCCAGGCCAGGAAGCACCTCCTCGATCGCCGGCAGAGCCTCGCGCTGGGCGTTCATCATCAGGTAACACTGCCCCTGCGCCCGCACCACGCTCTCCAGGGCGAGGAGCACCTCGTGCACCTTCTCCTTCTTCTCGGTGAGGGCGGTGCGGTTCGCGATGACGCCCGTGCTCGACCTGAGCACCTCGGCGATCACCCTGAGCCGGTTCGTCCTGATGGTCGTCCCCGAACTCGTCAGGTCCACGATGGCGTCGGCGATCCCCAGATACGGCGTCGCCTCGCAGGCCCCGCCGACCGGCACGATCGTCACCGAGACCCCGTGCCGTTCGAAGAACGTCCTGGTGATCGTCGGAAACTCGGTCGCCACCCGCGCCCCGTCGAGGTCGACGACCTCCACGACCGCCGAGTCCTCGGGCACCGCCGCCACCAGGGTGGCGCCGCCCATCTTCAGGTCGAGGAGTTCTTCCACGTCAGAGCCCCGCTCCATCACCATGTCGTGACCGGTGATCCCGATGTCTGCGGCGCCGTTGGCCACATATTCCGGGATATCGACAGGACGGGCAAAGAGCACCTCGATCTCGGGGTCCACGGTCTTCGCGACGAGTTTGCGCTCCCCGCTCCCGACCAGATGGATCCCGCTCTTTTCCACAAGTTCGCGGACCGGCTGGGCGATCCGCCCCTTGTTCGGTAATGCCAGGCGGATAGAGGTCATGGTTTTCAAAAAATGGTGGGTTTATTCGAAATCAGAAGGTCTTCAGGTCGCCCCTGACGACCTTCTCGGTGATACCGGCGATGTCATCGAGACCGGTGTCGATGATCGCCTCGACCGCAGGCTGGACCTCGGCGAGGTCGACGCCCTTTCTCGGGATGATCTGGGCGCTCGCCACCAGCGGCTGGTCGATGGGGTGGCCGATCTGGGAGAGGAGCCTGATATAGATCTCCTGGATCCCGTCCACCTCGGCGACGCAGGTGTTCCCGAGCTGCGTCGCGAGGAGGTTGTAGATCTTGCCGATATGGTTGATCGGGTTCTTCCCGCTCGTCGCCTCCATGCTCATCGGGCGGTTGGGGGTGATCAGCCCGTTGCACCGGTTGCCCCGGCCCACCGAGCCGTCGTCGCCCATCTCGGCCGAGGTGCCGTTGACGGTGAGGAAGACGCTGCCGTTGTTGATGTCGTCGGCGGTGTTGACGAAGACCTGCGTCTTTCTGCCGGTGAACTGCGGGGCGATCCCCTGCAGGCTCTCCTTGAGTTTCTCGACCGCCTCGACGTACTCGCCGACGTCGGCGAGGTAGCGGTCGACCATCGCCACCGCGAGGGTGAGGGTGATCTCGTCGCCGTCACGCAGGCCCATCACCTTCACGTCGGTCCCGATCTCCGGGTGGCGGGGGCGGTAGGCGGTGTCGATATAGTCGGAGACGCCCTTGACCAGGCTCTCGGCCTCGCTGAACGGGGCGTGGCCCACGCCAAACGAAGTGTCGTTGGCCCGCATCACCCTGGTGCCGCCGCAGGTCTTGAAGACGTCGCGCAGGTCGGTCGACCCGGTCCCCATCCGGCAGTCGACGATGATGTCGCGTTCCATGTTCATGATGGGGATGATGCTCTTCACATAGGCCCTGGCCGCCTCGACGGCGATGGCGTCGGCCGGGATGTTGATCCCGTCGAAGGTCTTGGTGGCCCGTCCGGTGAGGAGGGCGTAGATCGGCTTGACGACCTTGCCGCCGCCGAAACAGGGGATGGACTCGCCGGCGACGATCTCGCCCTGGTCGGTGTTGTGGTGGAGGTACACCCCGCACTCGTCCATGTACGCCCGGCAGAGCGCCCGCGAGATTGCCTCCGCGATCCCGTCGGCGATGCTGTCAGGGTGACCGATACCCTTGCGCTCGACCAGTTCGATCTGCTGTTGTTCGGTGGGGGTCTGTTCGATCTGCTCTACCCTGATATTCCTGATCATAATAACCCTCAATCTTGTGGATGGTACATAAAATGCTTGGGCATCATTTAACCATTTCTAACTGGTGATCCTGATATCCGACCGGATCGTAATCGTACAGACGCCGTCACGGAAGACTCTCACCAATCCGCCGCTCTCCGAGACCGTCACCCCGACGGCAGGCATCACCGCGGTGATCGCCGCCGTCGCCAGGTGCCGCCCGCCCAGGCCCGGCGGGAGGTCGACGACCTTCGCGTTGACGTCGAGGTACGTCCCGGCCGACTGGAGCGTCCCTTCGGTGTCCAGGACGAAGACCCCGTCGATCTGCGCGAACTCCTTGACGCTCTCCCAGTTCTCGCGGTTTGTGACGTCGCGGTAGGCCGGGTCGTGCCCCGCGTACGGGTTGAGGATCGCCTGGTGGGAGTGGCGGGCGATCTTTGTCGGGTCGCCGATGACGAAGGCGGTCCCGATCGCCCTGCCCTCCCGTCCTTCGACGGCGATCTCGAGGGCCAGGTTGAGGACGGCGTACATCACGTCCCTGGGGACGATGTCCTCGTACTCCTTGATATTGACGAAGTTCTTCGCCTTCTCCAGGTCGAAGACCAGGATGGCGTACGGGAAGACCGCCACCACCGTCCCGTCCTCGAACCGGTCCTTCAGGTAGACCTGCACCGCGGCGTCGAGCATATGGTGCTCGCAGACCGAGAGGATCTCGCACATCGAGAGGTCCTTGAGGATGTCGAGCTGCAGGTCCTGGACCCAGATCAGCGGCACCTTTGCCTGGCAGGTGCAGGGGCGGGTGAAGGCGACGACCGCCCGTGCCCCGATCTCTTCGGCGAGGTCCGCCCCGGTCTGGACAAGGAGTTGCTCGTTCATAGGAGTCTTTTGATGATGCCGGGGATCTCGGAGGGCCGCGAGGCGACGTCGACCCCCATCGCTTTGAGCCGCTGGATCTTGGACTTCGCGTCGCCCTCGCCGCCGGCGATGATCGCACCCGCGTGGCCCATCCGTTTGTTCGGCGGGGCGGTGACCCCGGCGATGTAGGCCGCGATGGGCAGGTCGGTCGACTTTACGCCTTCCTCTTCCAGGTTGCCGCCGACCTCGCCGATGAGCACCACGGCTTTGGTCTGCGGGTCTTCCTCGAAGCGGGCCAGGGTGTCGGCGAAGGTCTGGCCGATGACCGGGTCGCCCCCGATCCCGACGACCGTGGACTGGCCGATGCCCGCCCTCGTCAGTTCGTCGACGACCTCGTAGGTGAGTGTCCCGCTCCGCGAGACGACCCCGACGTGGCCGCGGGAGGAGAGGTGGGCCGGCATGATCCCGAGTTTCAGTTCGCCGGGTGAGAGGAGGCCCGGACAGTTCGGGCCGATGACCGTGCAGCCCATCGTCTCCGCGTACCCGATCGCCTTCATGGCGTCGTGGACCGGGATATGTTCGGTGACCGCCACGATCAGGTCGAGCCCCGCGTGGGCGCCTTCCATGATCGAGTCACCGGCCGCACCGGCCGGGACGAAGAGGACGCTCGACGTCGCGTCGTGTTCGGCCAGCGCTTCCTTGACGGTGTCGTAGACCGGGACGCCGCAGACCTCGCGGCCGCCCTTGCCGGGCGTGACCCCGGCGACGACGCCTCTGCCCCCGACCGAGCGGGCATACTCGTTCATCAGGTTGATATGGAACGAACCCTGTTTGCCGGTCGCGCCCTGCACGATGACGCCCGTGTCTTTGTCGCCGTAAATCATGCGGTCACCTCCACCGCGGCCTTGACGGCCTCGTCCATGCTCCCGAGCATCTGGTAGCCGTGCCCGGCCAGGATCTCTTTCCCTTCTTTCTCGTTGGTGCCGGCGAGCCGGACGATCACCGGCTGTTCGACGCCGGCCTCGATGATCCCGCGGGCCACCTCGTCGCAGCGGGTGATCCCGCCCAGGAGGTTGACGATGATCACTTTGACGTCGGGCATATCGGCGACCAGTTCGACGGCGTATTTCACGCGGTCCTTGTCGGCGCCGCCGCCGACGTCCAGGAAGTTCGCCGCCTTCCCGCCGAAGTGTTCGATGAGGTCCAGGGTGGACATTGTCAGCCCGGCGCCGTTGCCGATGACCCCGATCGAACCGTCGAGTTCGACGTAGGAGAACCCGTGCCGCTCGGCCTCGCGCTCGCGGCGGGTGAGGTCGCGGTTCACCGCGATCTCCTGGCGGGCCAGGGCGTTGTCGTCGATGATCAGTTTGGCGTCCGCGGCATAGACCCCCTGCGGGGTGGTGACCAGCGGGTTGATCTCGGCGAGGAGGGCGTCGCGGTCGCAGAAGACGTGGTAGAGTTTGTTGATCGTCTCGCCGACCTCGGCCGGGGCGTCCCGGATCAGTTCGCGCAGCAGGAACCGCGGGATATTGCGGAGGAGCGGCGTGAACGAGACCTTCCGGATCGCGTCCGGGTTGGTCTTTGCCGTCTCCTCGATATTGACGCCGCCGGTATCGGCGAAGAGGACGACCGGGTGTTTGGTCGAACGGTCGATGGTGATGCTGACGTAGTACTCGTGCTGGATGTCAAGGCGCTCCTCGATGAGCACCCTGGCGACCTTGACGCCCTTGATCTCGCGGGCGAAGAGTTCGCGGGCGGCGATGACCGCCGTGTCGGTGTCGGCCATCAGGACGCCGCCGGCCTTCCCCCGTCCGCCGACGTCGACCTGCGCCTTCACCACGACGTTGGGCCCGACCTTGCGGAGGTTGAGGACCGCCTCCTCGTGGTCGCTGATCAGGACGCCCCTGGGCACCTGGATCCCGTGCTGTTTAAACAGTTCTTTTGCTTCGAATTCAAGCAGTTTCATTCTGCATACTCCTTGTGCCGAGGTCGAAACCGAGTTTCAGCGCCCGCATATTGAGGTCCTCGGTCCCCTTCGGGACCGAGTCGAGGACGGCCTTCTCGATCGCCTCTCTGGAGACGATCTCGGTGGTCGCAATCAGCGCACCGAGCATCACGATGTTCGCGACGATCACCCGGTTCAGGGTGAACTTCGCCTCGTAGGTCGCCGGGATGGAGTGGAACCGGCACGCGGGCCGGTCCTGCACGAGACCGTCGTCGAGGAGCATCACCGCTCCTTCCGGCGCCCCGGCGCCGTACTTGAGGAAGCCTTCCTGCGACATGATCACATAGATGTCGGGCTCGGTCACCTCGGGGTACAAAACCGGTTCGTCGTCGATGACGACGGCGCTCATCGACGCCCCGCCCCGCGCCTCGGGGCCGTAGACCTGCGTCTGGACGGCGTACTTCTCGTCGTAGATCGCCGCCGCCCGGCCGAGGATGACGGCCGAGAGGATGATCCCCTGGCCGCCGAAGCCCGAGAACCGCACTTCGTGTCTCATTCTTCAGGCACCCCCATCGCCGGCCGGTTCCGCCGCACGAACTCGCCCACCGGGAACTTGTCCGCGGGGAGCGGTCGGCCTTCGGCCTCCATCTGTTTCCATTTTTTCATCAGGACGGCATGGTCGCGCATCCACAGGATCATCGAGTGGGCGTCGCGGAGTTTGTTCCGCCGCCCGTACCCGGTCGGGCACTGGACCAGGGCCTCGACGAGCGAGAAGCCCGGGGTCTCCAGCCCGGCCTGCACCGCCCGCGTCAGTTCCTTCACATGGTACGAGGTCCAGCGGGAGACATAGTTCGCACCGGCCGCCACCGCGAGGGAGGCGAGGTCGAAGGGGGCCTCGTGGCACCCGTACGGCGTCGTGGTCGAGATGGCGCCGAGCGGGGTGCACGGGCTCCCCTGCCCGCCGGTCATCCCGTAGATGTAGTTGTTCATGCAGACGACGGTGAGGTCGATGTTCCTCCGGCAGGCATGGATGAAGTGGTTGCCGCCGATCGCCGCCATGTCGCCATCGCCGGTGAAGACCACGACGTGGAGGTCGGGCCGGCTGAGTTTCACGCCGGTGGCGAAGGGGATCGCCCGGCCGTGGGTGGTGTGGAGGGAGTCGGTGACGATGTACCCCGGCGCCCTGGACGAACACCCGATCCCTGAGATGAAGACCGTGTCCTCGGGCTCCCAGCCCATCTGGTTCACGGCGTTGAGGGTGCAGTTGATCACCGTGCCGTTCCCGCACCCGGTGCAGTAGATGTGGGGCATGCGGTCTTCCCGCAGCCACTCCCGAAAGTCTTTCACAGGTATTCCTCCGCCGTCTTGGCGAGCCGCGCCGGGGTGTGCAGTTCGCCGCCGAGTTCGGGCACCGGGACGACCGGCACCGCGGTGTGGCTGGCGACCTCCCGCGCGATCTGCCCGAGGTTCAGTTCGGGGACTAAAAAGACCCTGGCGTTTGTGAACTCCTGCAGCGCGAAGTCGGGGAAGGGCCAGACCACCCGCAGGCGCAGGGAACCGACCCGTTCGTCGTCCATGTCCCTGACCGCTTGTTTCACCGAGCGTCCGGGCGATCCGTACGAGACGAAGACCACCTCGGCGTCCGGGTTGGTCACCTCGTAGTCGGCCATCTCCCGGCGCGCCCCCTCGACTTTCCCGACGAGCCGCCTGACCAGGCGGTCGTGGACCTCGGGGTCGGTGGAGGAGGGGTAGCCCCGCTCGTCGTGGGTGAGTCCGGTGACGTGCACCCCGTAGCCCTGGCCGAAGGTCGGGAACCCGGGGACGCCGTCTTCGCCCGCGGCGAAGGGGAGCGCACCCTTCTCGAGCGGCCGGCGCTCGACGATCTCGACGGCGTCGGGCACCTCGATCCGCTCGCGCATATGCGCGATGATCTCGTCGGTCATCACGAAGGTCGGCACCCGGTACCGGTCCGAGAGGTTGAAGGCCTTTGCGGTCAGTTCGTACATCTCCTGCACCGACCCCGGGCTGACGGCGATGACCGCGATGTCGCCGTGCGACCCGAACCGGCACTGCATCATGTCGCCCTGGGAGGCGCGGGTCGGCTGACCGGTGCTCGGCCCGCCGCGCTGGACATTGACGACGACGCACGGGGTCTCGGTCATGATCGCATAGCCGAGGTTCTCCATCATCAGGGAGAAACCCGGACCCGAGGTGGCGGTCATGGACCGCTTCCCGGTCCACGAGGCGCCGATCACCGAGGCGATGCTTGCCAGTTCGTCTTCCATCTGGACAAAGACGCCGCCGACCTTCGGAAGGCGTCTGGCCATGTGTTCGGCGACCTCGGTCGAGGGCGTGATCGGGTAGCCCCCGAAGAACCGGCACCCGGCCGCGAGGGCACCTTCGGCACAGGCGGTGTTGCCCTGCCAGAACTCAAGACGCGTCACTCCTCAATCACCACCTTTTCCGGTGTGTAGGGATCTTCGTCCACCCAGGTGATCGCCTGGTCTGGGCAGATCATCTGGCAGACGCCGCAGAGCACCCGCCCGTACAACTTCTGCAACCGGCAGTTGGTGCAGCGCTCGGGGCGGTCGAGGACAGGCACCACCACGCCCTTGTGGTTCGGTTTCGTCCCCTCCTGAAAGATCTTATATGGGCAGACCAGGGTGCAGAGGTTGCAGCCCTTGCACCTGGTCTCGTCGATGATGAGTTTCATAAACCCGGTCCTTTATAACTATTGAACTGCTGGTCAAATTGTAGTTTTGCCTTCTGCCTCACGGCCTCGAAGAGGTCGCCGCCGTGGGCGTCGATCCCGACGATAAGCGGGAGATGGTCGAGTTCGATCTCCCAGACCGCCTCGGCCATCCCGAGGTCTTCAAAAGAGACGCCTTTCACCTGCATACGGGCGGCGGCAAGGGCGGCGCACCCTCCGGTGAAGGCGAGGTAGACCCCGCGGCCCCGGAGTTCGTCCCTGACCCGCTCGTCCATGCCGCCTTTGCCGACGAGGGCGCGGACGCCGGCGTCGAGGAGAAAGCCCGAGAGGGCGTTCATCCGCGCCGAGGTGGTCGGGCCGGCGGCGACGACTTCTTTTCTGTCCCGGATCACCGGGCCGCAGTGGTAGACCGCCGCACCCACGGGATCGAAGGGGATGCCCTCCTCCATCATCCGGAGGTGCGCCTCGTCCCGTGCGGTATACACCGTCCCAGACAGGGTGACGGCGTCGCCGGCACGGAGGTCGAGCACCTCGTCGCCGAGCGGCGTGGTCAGGTCCATTGCTCCACCTCCACTTTTCTGGTCGCCCGCCTGGACGCCCAGCACTGGACGTTGACCGCCACCGGGAGGGAGGCGGTGTGGCAGTGGCCCCGCTTCACCTTGACGGCGAGAGCGGTGACCGCCCCGCCCAGGCCCATCGGCCCGATCCCGAGGGCGTTGACGGCGTCGCAGAGGTCCTGCTCGAAAGGGTCCATCTCGTCGATCGAAAGGAGCAGCGCCTCTTTTGCAAGCGCCGCCGCCCCGTCGAAGGTGGCGCCGATCCCGACCCCGAGGACGACCGGCGGGCAGGGTTTGCCGCCGGCGAGGAGCATCGTCTCCGCGACGAACCGGGCGATCTCGCCTTTCTGCGAGGGAAGAAGCATCGCGATCCGCGAACAGTTCTCGGCGCCCGCTCCTTTGGGAAGGACGGTGACCGTCAACTCCTCGCCGGGCCGCACATGAATCGTCGGCATCCCGCCGCCGGTATTGTCTTTCGTATTCTCCCGGGTGAGCGGGTCGACGACGTTGGGCCTGAGCGGGACCTCGGCCGTCGCCCGGCGTACCCCTTCCGCCACCGCCTCGTACAGGTCGGCGGTCGCCGGCACCGAGGGCGGGAGGGTGAGATAGACGACCGGGACGCCGGTGTCCTGGCAGAGGGGGAGCCCGCGCTCCCCGGCATAGCGGATATTTTCCCGAATGTTCTCGAGCTGGGCCCGTGCGGTCGGGTCCTGTTCTCGCTCGAGTGCCCGGCCGATCGCCGCGTTCACGTCGGCGGGAAGGGAAGTCTCGGCCTCATGGAGTGCGGACGCCGTTGCCGCGGCGACTGCCTCCAGAAGTCCGGATGACGCGCTCTCCATCATCGGTTATAATGGACGAGGAGGGCTAAAAAATATGCTGTCGAACTTCTCTCTCCCGCTGCCTCGCGGCAGGGGAGAGAAAAAAAGGATGATAGTATTAGTTCTCTGCTTTCTCTTCGACGACCACGCGGATCGGCGACGGCAGCTTGTATCCGCCGTGCTTGAGGGCGTCCTTGGCCTTCTCGATCTGGTTCTTGCTGGTGTAGACCGTGAAGATCTTCTGCCCCGGGTTGACCCTGGCGGCGGTCCCGACCGCCTTGCCGAAGGCCATCCGCATCCCTTCTGAGACACGGTCCGCACCGGCACCGGTGGCCTGCTTGTTCTCACGCAGCACGTGATGCGGGTAGGTGCGGAGCTTGAGGTGGTAGCCTGCACGCCCGATCTCCTTCATCAGACGCCTGTTGATGTTGACACGCGCCGCTTCGAGCGCCGTGTGGCGGATCTGACAGGACTCCTCCACCACGAGCGTGATCTCCACCGGGAATTCACCGCTGAGGTTGCCCATATCAAACTGCACGATCCTGCTGCCGGGCACACCGCCCATATATTCTCGCCGTGTATATGCCTTCTTGGCGAGATTCCTATACATTACTCCAGGTTTACGTACCATTCCTCACAACGCCTCGCCGTAAGTTCGTGCTTTATAAGATGGTGATTTTTCTTAATAAAGGTTACTGGGGCGGAGGAGCATGGCGCATGAAGCGAACGCACGCCTTCTCAGCCGTACCGCTTGAAAAGCGTCTCATGCTCTGCTGAAATCCTCATCGATTTTCCGCGACCTCCCGGCCGCCTCCATCGTCGCTTGCCGTGGCGCCGGGGGATGGAAGACGTCTGATCGGGGTGCCTTCCTCAACGCTCACGCCGGGGGCTAGCACCCCGGAACCCCCGGGATGGCGATAGGTGCGGGAAGGCCACTCCCGAGATCCCGGGGAGAGCACCATTCAAGGCAACCCCCTGATTATTTTCTTAAGACAGGATCGCAGGAGGAACACCGCTCATTGCCGCCCCTCGGCTAGCTTCGTCGGGGGGGTCCGGGGGTGAAACCCCCGGCGCGAGACGGCGGTGAAAATCTTTCTGTGGGGCGGCCCGTCTGAACGCCCACCTCTCTCCATCATACGCGCCGGAGATTCTGCCCCCGGACCTTGAGGATGAAGAATGGGCAGGCGGGATTGAACCGAAAGGAAAGCGCCCTCATCTCACCCCGTGGCGATGCTGTATCCCCCGGCCCCGTATGAGGACCGCTCCACCGGCTCCCCGAGACCTTCGGGCAGTGTGGGATCGTATTTCGTTGCATTCCTGAAGCACGCCTCCGCTTCGGCGTCCTTCTCCATGTTCGTCAGGATGGTCCCTTTCAGGTACCAGGCCAGGCCGTACTCGGGGTCCAGTCCGAGCGCTCTCTCGCAACTCGCCAGGGCCTCGTCATACCGGTTGTAATTGTTGTTGTAGAACATCCCCCGGATGCACCACGCGGTGGCGTTCTCCGGGTCTGACGCGACCATCTCGTCGTAGTATTTCTGGCTCTCGTTCACCCGCTCTTTGAATGCGGAGAGGTTGGAGGTATCCGAATTTCCGGTGTCGGCGGCGATGCACCCGCCGGTATACACCATCAGAATCCCGATGCAGCAGAGCGAGAGTGTGAGGAGTGGAGACTTCATCTCTCGATCATTCGTCTATTATTATATGTGGGCATCGATCGATCCGGGAAGGCCACTCCTGAGATCCCGAAGAGAAGAACGATCCAGAATAAGACACTTCCTGCCGCCCCTCGTCAATCCCCATGGCCGGGGTCCGGGCCCCCTCCCAGACGCGAGAGAACAGCCCGGCATTCCTCGTTTTTTGCCGGGACATTCGTTCTGATCGACGTGCCTTCCTCAACGCTCGCGCCGGGGGCTCTGCCCCCGGAACCCCCGGGATGGCGATAGGGCCGGGAAGGCAGCAGAAAACGATCATGATGAGCATGCCCCCCCGCCCCTCGGCTATCTTCGTCGTGGGGGTCCGGGGGTGCAACCCCCGGCGCGAGACGGCGGCAAAGATTCTGCACCTGGGGCGGGAGGTCTGATCGATCGACATGCCTTCCCCCACGCTCGCGCCGGGAAGGCCGCACGAACGATCCCGAAGAGAGGAGGAGTTGCCGTCCCCCGTCAATCCCCATGGCCGGGATCCGGGGCCCCTCCCAGACGCGAGAGGACAGTCCGGCATGCCTCGTTTTTTGGTGGGGCGGGTGGTCTGATTGATCGCCGTGCCTTCCTCAACGTTCGCGCCGGGGGCGCTGCCCCCCCTCCCCCGGGACGGCGATAGGGCCGGGAAGGCAGAGAAAACGATCATGATGAGCGGGCAGTCGCTCCCCGACCAGAACCCTCGGTAAAAAAGTATCCCGGCCCCTTCGGGGCCGTTGCCCGGGGACTTCAGTCGCCCTGGTTCTGGATCAACGAGAGCACGTACCGCCGGACCTGGGCGAACTCGACGCTCGTCCGGTCGCGGGGGCGCTTCTGCGGCACCGTCACGACCTCCCGCACATTCGACGGCCGCGGGGAGAGGACGACGACGCGGTCGGAGAGATAGACCGCCTCGTCCACGCTGTGGGTGACGAAGATCACCGTCTTCTTCGTCTTCTGCCAGATCTCGAGGAGTTCTTCCTGCATCGTGTTCCTGGTCTGGGCGTCGAGGGCCCCGAAGGGCTCGTCCATCAGGAGCACCTGGGGCTCGGCGCAGAGGGCGCGGGCCACCGCGACCCGCTGGCGCATCCCGCCGGAGAGTTCGTACGGATGGCTGTTCTCGAACTCCTCGAGCCCGACGAGTTTGAGGTACTCCCGCGCCTTCGCGTACCGCTCCTCCTTCGGGACGCCCCGGACCTCGAGCCCGAAGGCGGTGTTGTCGATGATCGTCCGCCAGGGGTACAGCGAGTACTCCTGGAAGATCATCGCGAGTTCCGGCGCCGGCCCGTCGATCTCCTTGCCGTTGATCTCGGCCCGCCCGCCTGACGGGGTGTCGAGCCCCGCGATGATCCGCAGGAGCGTCGTCTTCCCGCACCCTGAGGGCCCCAGGATACAGATGAACTCGCCGTCCTCGACCTCCAGGTTGACGTCGCGGAGCGCCGTCACCTCCTCGCCCTTCTCGTTGACGAAGACCTTTGATACATGCTTGATCGAGAGCGTCATCTGGTCATCCCCCTCCAGGTAAACTTCCGGCTCTCGACGGCCCTGAAGACCCCGTCGATGAGCAGGCCGATGAACCCGATGACGATCATCCCGGCGATGATCACCTGCACCTGCCCCCAGTTGTAGGCATACATGATCAGGTAGCCCAGGCCCGACGTCGTGCCGGGCAGCATCTCGGCCGCCACCACGCACATCCAGGAGATCCCGAACCCAACCCGCAGGCCGGTCCAGATCGTCGGGAGGGCGGCGGGCATGATCACCTTCGCCAGGATCTGCCGCTGGTTTGCCCCGAAGGTGAGCGCCGACTCGACCCAGGTCCGGTTCACCGACTTCACACCGTCGACGGTGTTGAGCAGCACCGGGAAGACCGCCCCGATGAAGATGATGAAGGTCATCGAGAGGAGCCCGGTCTTGAACCACGCGAGGGCGAGCGGGATCCAGGCGAGCGGCGGGATGGGCCTGAAGAGCTGCACCGTCGTGTCGACGAAGTCCTCGGCCCGCGGCCAGTAGCCCATCACCATGCCCAGCGGGATCCCGACCGCGGCCGCGAGCCCGAAGCCCATCGCTACCCTCTCGATGGAGAGGAGGGCGTTGTTGATGAGGCTCCCGCTCCCCAGGATGTCGGTGGTGGGACTGGCCAGCACCGCGAGCACCGACTCCAGCCGCGGCAGGATGAACTCGTTGTTGATGAGGACCGCGGCGATCTCCCAGCAAATGATGAGAAGAATAGGGAGGATGGCCCCGATGGCCCTCCTCCGCAAGACGGTACTTTTCTGTTTCTGTGATCTCGTGGGTGTGTTCGTTCTTTGCATCAGACCTCTTTCACCACCAGTCCGCTGTCTTTGAGGGCGAACTTGAGCATGACGTCCTGGATGGAGCCTTTGAGCGGGGCCGCAATTTTCAGCGGTTTACCCTCGGCTGCTCTGCTGTTCGCCCAGTCGACGAAGGACGGCCAGTCGTTGACGGGTGCGGATGCAGCCACGACGAGTCCGGATCCCTCAGTATTAACGGGTTGGACGATCTTAATAGGTGTTCCTTTGTCGATGGCGCTGATCGCCGGCGGGGCGCCGACCCAGGCCATCTGGATGTTGTCGGTGGCGGCAAGCTGCATCAGGGCCGGCCCGGCGGCGCCTGAGACGAGCGTGACGTCGGCGATCTTCTCGCCGTTGACGATCAGGTCGAGGTTTTCAGGCCTGGACTGGGACGGGTCCTTGGGCTTGAGGGCGATGCCGTAGTTCTCCTCGAAGTATTCCCACTTCTTGATCGCAACAAAGAGCGAGGCGTGGTGGTCGGACATGAGGTAGCCGATGCCGAGTTTTCCGACCGGTGCCGGGGTCGCGATCTCGCCGGCGTCGATCATCTTCTTGCCTTCGGTGTACGGCTGGGTGTTGAAGAGCAGGGCGCGGCGCTCCTCCTTGGTGGTGCCCTTCAGGGTGCCGGTGAGGTAGCCGAGTTCGTCCTGGGCGTCGACGAAGAGGTTAACCCCGTCCATCCACTGCTCGGAGGGTTCGCTGGTGAACTTGATCGTCGGGATCGCCTTCTCCAGGACGTCGACCGAGCTGACGGAGACGTCGCCGTAGGTGAAGTTGCCCTTGCCGACGAGCCAGTCGGCGACGATCGCGGCGGACTCGTCCTGGTGCTCGTTGACGTACTGGTTGCCGAGGGTCGCGAGGGCGCTGACGGCGTTGACGGTGTCGGGGTGCTCCGCGGCGAAGTCGTCACGGGTGACGACGACACAGCAGGGGTGGTCCTTCCACATGTCCTCGGGCGGGAGGTCCTGGGAGTACGAGGCGACCGTGCCGATCCCGCTGACGGTGGCGATCTCCACGAAGGGCTGCCATGCGATGTATCCGTCGATCTCGCCGGTCGAGAGGAGCATCGGCATGGGGCCGACGCCCTGGCTGTAGGTGACGCCGACTTCGGCGCCTTCGGTCGTGGGTGTCGTCGGGGTCTCGGGTTCCGAGACGCATCCGGCGACGACGAGAAGAGCTGCGAGTCCGATGGCGAGGACTGCAGCGAGCATCTTGTTTGCCATGGGGTACTGGTCAGTCTCACGCTATATATAGGTCGTCGTCTTTTCATCGCAAAATTGCCCGATTGTGTCTATCGTGGCTTGTTTGTGTCGGTTTGTCCGGGTTCCGTCCCCCTTCGTCCTCTCCATCCCGCTTTCCGGTGTGGACATGCGGGACAAACCTTCATCATGTTTGACCCAGAAGAGATAGATCATGATTCAGGCAGACCCGGTCGAGCGCATCATCAAGGCCGCCCTCATCTCCGACGAGGAGTTCGTGACGGTCCTCCAGCATGTACTGAAGAACGACCTGCGGGTGAGCGTGCGCGAGCTCTCGGAGCGGAGCGGGGTCGCCCAGAGCACACTCTATAAGGTGCTCACCGGCAAACGTTCGCCCACGCTCCCCACCATGCGGGCGATCGTCAATACGGTCAGATCCTTCTCCCGTACGCCTGACGAAGCCTTCATCGGGCTCATCGCCGCACGCTACGTCCTGGAATCCATCCAGGAGCGGACGGCGGTCGTCGACGGTCACGAGTTCAGGGTACGGGAGTACCCGGTCTATACCTTTGAGGACGCGATCGTCGCTGCCGTGCGGGCCGAGCGGGAGGGGGCGGTGGCGGTCGTCTGCGCCCCCATCGCCTCTTCGACCATCGAGCAGGTGATCCGCATCCCGGTGACGACGATCGTGCCAAAGGACAGTGTCCAGCGGGCGATCGAGTCGGCGGCGCGCAAGGCGTGGCTGTGAGCCGATCGGTTGCTCTGATCTTTTTGTTCTGCGGTTCCCCCTAATCGCTCCTCAGTGGGGTTTGGAGAACCCGAACCCCTGTATCGCGAAGATAGGGGTGGCACGGCCGATCGTCGTGCCGGTTCACACCATGAGCGCCCGCCGCCTCCTTTCTCCTCACTGCAGAAGCCCGTCGACAATCTCCAGAAACGCCTCCGCCCGATCGACGGCGTTCCGGGCTTCCCCCTCCGAGACCGTCCCGGCCATGTCGTAGACCGTGATGTGCCGTTTTCTCCGCATCCGGTCGAAGGCGAGGACGGCCTCGCGGTCCAGAAAGAGTTCGGCGAACCTGACCACCGCGATGTGCTGGTTTGTCCCGGCGGGGCGGTAGCCCTTCGAGAACATCAGCGCCCGTCCGGCCTGGAGCATGGCGTTGTAGGCGATGGTGTAGGCCCAGTCGGCGTTGCCGGCGAGCATGGTGCCGGCGACGGCGGCGTCCCGGCGTGCGAGGGCCATCGCGTTCTCCACCGCGCCGGGTTCGGGGCGGAATTTCTTGATGAGGCCCCGTCGTCTCAGGTCGTCAGTCGGTTCCAATCAGCATCACCTTCGGTCCTTTCAGCACGTTCGCGACGAAAGGATCGTCGTCGGCGGTCCGCTCCGCCATCTCTTCGGGCGTGAAGAGGGCATAGTTGATCTCCCGTCCGAGCGTCTCCTCGGTCTCCTGCACCGCGACGATCAACCGGTCTTCGTCCACCGTCCCGACGATGAAGAGGTCGATGTCGCTCTCCGCGCCCGCCTCGCCGCGGGCGAATGAGCCGTAGATGAACATCCGGTCGATGGCCCCGACGTCGTCGAGGCGCTCGGCGATCACCTTCGCCACCCCCTCGGTCTTGAGGATGATGGCGGTCAACTCCTCGTACAGAGGAAAAGAGCGGTCCACCCCATAATAATGGGCGTTCCCCCGCCGGGTGCTGGTGAGCAGCCCGAACTCCTCGAGGTTCGCGAGTTCCCGCCTGACGGCGTTGAGGTTCTCCCCGGTGATGCGCTGGACCTCGCGGAGGTACATCTCGCGGCCCGGGTTCATGAGGAAGAGCGTGAGGAGTTTCACCCGCGTCTTCGAGGGGATGAGCCGTTCGAGCATGTATCAAGAATGTATACGAGAGTATAAAAAATGTGTTCAAGGGCGGGGAGATGGTGCGGCCGGGAGGTACTATGTATGGGCTCGCGGGATCCTTCCTGGTGCGGTATGCCGGAGGCATGCTTTTTGCTTCATGCCTGATTCTGCGGACCCCTCTCCCTATTATTCGCTGTTCTCTCTCCTGATATGCATAGGGCCATCCCACAAAGCAGATATATAAATCCCACACGATTTTACGACATGGATGCCGTGGCCCGGTGCTCGTCTCCGGCCGGGTCGATGGAACTCCCTTGCACTCCGGTGCCTGCATCCGGCCCTTCCCGGAGGCCGATGGTACAGGAGGGGAACCGGAGAGGTGAACGGTATGAGAAGAAGAACCGGATTATTGTTCGTATTGCTCGTCATGACGCTGTTCGCATCCGGGTGTGCGGGATCTGTTTCCGCACAACAGGGTGACCGTGAAGAGCGTGATCTGAATGAACCTGTTGGGCCCACGCTTGAAGAATATGCGAACGCCATTCGAGAGTTGAAATCACATGAAATCGTTCTGGGCATTTATGGGGATCTTCCGGAATTCAAAGATGCACATGACCGACGCGCCTGGTATGATCGATTGGACGATTTTCACGATGAGACCTTTGACTCGATAGCGAGGCCTCGCCTCTACCCGGACGGCCCGGTTATCGGGTACGGGTATGATGTCGAGGGGTATCTCGACGTCGGGATTCCTGACACCATGCCCGAAGAACATCTGGAGGACACCATGGATGCACTCTATCGACTCATTGATGAAGAAGGGAGAGAGATGGGTTTTGACGCCATTCCCGTCAAATTCAGGAGTGTCGATCCGGACAGTCTCGTGCTCCATACTGTTGTGCTTGAGCATCCTCAGGACCGATCATCGATCGAAGGGATACGGATTCAGGCCCTTGTGGGAATGGATATTCTCGGTATCCGGGATCTCATTTCAGAATGTACCATCTCCGAGAGATGAAATATCGGCCTTGCAGGATCGGGCATGATGCGAGAGCATGCCTCAGGCATACGTCATGAAAATCGCTCAGAGCAGCGTTTCGTGGTGTGGAGGGATCCTTGCTTTTCACCCACGATATGGCAACGGGTTGGAACAATGCTCAATCGCCGCCCCTCGGCTATCTTCGTCGTGGGGGGTTCGGGGGGTGCAACCCCCCGGCGCGAGATTACATGAAAGATTCTATGATATGGGGCGGCACGCCTGATCATCACGCCTTCCCATACCCTCCCGCCGGGGGCTCTGCCCCCGGACTCCCGGGATGGCGATAGGGCCGGGAAGGCCGAGAGAAGACCATGAAGATGGGTTGCGATCCTCTCAATCTTCATCGGTGGGAGGTCAAGGGGGGACGACCGGAGGGAGTCAAGAAGATCTCTGATCTTTGAGCGGCCAGCCCCCCGGCGGAGGGTATGCTTTCAAGATTCCTGGGAAGAAGATCTTCGATTCGGGAGACTTCCGGGATCGGAAGGGTGACATCCTATCGGTCGCTATAGACTCTGCCATGGGAGCCACGACGGTGTGGATGTCACCCGAAACCAAGAAGCGGCTGAAGGAGATGAAGCGGCATCCCCGGGAGACCTACGAGGACGTGATCCTCAGGCTGATCGACACCGCCGAAGACCCCGAGCCCCTCAGCGACGAGGCGATCCGGGGGATTGAAGAGTCACGCAAAGACATCAGAGCCGGCCGCCTTCTCCCCCTCGATGAGGCCCGCGCAGAACTTCGGGCTGCATGGCGTACCGAAGATCCAGAATGATGTGTCGATGATCGTGGTGGTCGAAGTGGGCCACCGATCAAAGCATGCGGTCGCCCCCTCTTGATCCTCCACGTTGCGGCCTCCCCCAATCGCCGTCGTGGGGGGAACGAGCGTTCGTGAGTTCGAGAAGACGGAGTCTTCGAATGCCGGGGTTCCCCCCGGCAGAGCCCATGAGCACACTCACCTGATCCGCCACTCCGCCCCCGCCTCATCCCCGGCACACACCGGATTTTTTCCCTCTCCTGCTCCCCTCCTCCCTCCCGCCGTCCCCACAAGTTCATTTCCTCTCGGGCCGCAAGGTACACCACCATGCATCGTGATCTGCTGCGGCGAGGCAGACTCAGTGACGACCGTACCGGCGAGGTAATGCACTTCCTCTCCTCGATGACGGCCGATCACTGGATCGCCGAGATGGATATCCAGGTGGACATGGCCCACCTCCTGATGCTCCGGGAGAAGGAGATCATCGGGGAGGACGCGGCCAGGGCGCTGATGGGCGCGCTGCTTTCGTTCCACGAGGACGGCGTCCCCGAAGAGGCCTACGACGAATGTTTTGAGGACATCCACGCCGGGAAAGAGGCGGCGCTCATCGCCCGCGTCGGCGAGGAGTTCGGCGGCCGCCTGCACATGGGCCGGTCCAGGAACGACGAGGTGGCGACCTGCATCAGGATGCGCCTGCGCGAAGAACTGCTCGGGTGTATGGCGGCGGTCTGCGACCTCAGACGGGTGCTGCTCGACCTGGCCGCGGCGCACCGCGAGACGATCATGCCGGGCTTCACGCACCTCCAGCACGCCCAGCCGACCACCCTCGCTCACCACCTCCTCGCCTACGAGGCGGCCTTCGGGCGGGACTTCGGGCGGCTCGCCGACGCCTACGGCCGGGTGAACGAGTGTCCCCTCGGTGCGGCGGCCTTCGCCTCCACCGGATACCCCATCGACCGGGCGATGACCGCCGGCCTCCTCGGGTTCGAGCGGCCGATGGGCAACTCGATGGACGCCGTCGCCACCCGCGACTTCGCCCTCGAAAGCCTCTCGGCCTGCACCGTGATGATGACCAACGCGAGCCGTCTCTGCGAGGAGATGGTCGTCTGGTCGAGTGCCTTCGTCCGGTTCGTGCAGCTCGCCGACGGTTACTCCTCCACCAGTTCGATCATGCCCCAGAAGAAGAACCCGGACACCGCCGAGATCATGCGGGCAAAGGCCGGGACCGTCGCCGGGGCGCTCGCCGGGGCGACGACCATCACGAAAGGGCTCCCGATGAGCTACAACCGCGACCTCCAGGAACTCACCCCCCACCTCTGGCGGGGCGTCGCCGCCGCGCGCGAGAGTCTGGTCGTCCTGGCCGGGATGCTCTCCACCGCGACCTTCGATACCGACCGGATGGCCGCGGAGTCTGACCGCGGCTTCTCGACCGCGACCGAACTCGCCGACGTCCTGGTCCGCGAGTACGGTCTGCCCTTCAGGACGGCGCACTCGGTCGTCGGCCGCGCCGTGAAACAGGGCGCCCTCGACCTCGCCACCCTGGAAGCGGCGGCCGAGGAGGTCGCCGGGCTCTCGCTCACCGAGCGGGGCCTCACCGCCGAACGGGTGGCCGCCGCCCTCGATCCGGCGATCAGCGTCGCCGAACGCAACGCCATCGGCGGCCCGGCACCCGACGAGACGGCGCGGGCCGTGGCGGCACGGAACACAGACCTTGCGGCCGACGAGGCCGCGACCGCCGGGCTGGCGAAAGCCATCGAGACGGCCCTCGCCCGCCTGGTCGACGAAGCCAGGAGGCTCGCAGAAGCATGAGTACCTATATGACCGGCGACATCGTCGCCGCCTCCGCCCGGGGCCACCCGGTGGAAGGGATCTATATCACCGACCGCGACGGCATGGCGGTCCTCAAACTGAAGAGCGGCTACAACATCGGCGTGGACCATGAGACCTGCACCCTGGTGCGGCGTGCCGGCGACCAGCCCGCCCCCGCGGTCCCGACGGTGACGCAGGACGAGAACCTGCCAGAACTCGCGATCATCTCCACCGGCGGCACCATCGCCTCCAAGATCGACTACCGCACCGGCGCCGTCACCAGCCAGTTCACCGCCGACGACATCCTCAGGGCGGTGCCCGGCCTCACCACGGTCGCGCGATACCGCGCCGAGGTGCTCGCCACCATCCTCTCCGAGAACATGACCCCGTCCACCTGGCAGGCCCTGGCCAGGGCGGCGCACGCCGCCGTCAGCGACGGGGCGAAAGGCGTCATCGTCACCCACGGCACCGACACCCTGGCCTACTCGGCCTCGGCCCTCTCCTTCATGCTCGACACCCCGGCCCCGGTCGTCTTCGTCGGGTCGCAGCGGTCGGCCGACCGCCCGAGCAGCGACAACGTGATGAACGCCATGTGTGCGGCCGCCGCCGCACGGAGCGACCTGGGCGAGGTGGCGGTGGCGATGCACGCCACCACCGACGACGACCTCTGCGCCGTCCACCGCGGGACGAGAGTGAGAAAGATGCACACCTCCCGCCGCGACGCCTTCCAGAGCCACGAGATGGCGCCGGTCGCCACCGTCGCCTACCCCTCGCTCAAGGTCGACCTCTCCCCCGAGGCGGTCCGCCGGGGCGAGACCGAACCGGCGCTGCACGCCGACCTCGAGGAACGCTGCGGGCTCCTGTACTTCTATCCCGGCATGCCCGAGGAGGCCGTCCGGGTCTACGAAGATTTCAAAGGCCTGGTCATCGCCGGCACCGGCCTGGGTCATGTGAGTTCAGGGTGCATCGGCGCCCTCCGCGAGATGGTCGACGCCGGGACCACCGTCGTCATGACCTCGCAGTGCCTCCACGGCCGGGTCTGCGACCGGGTCTACGACACCGGCCGCGACCTCCTCGCCGCAGGCGTCGTCGAGGGCGAGGACATGCTCCCCGAGACCGCGCTCACCAAACTGATGTGGGTGCTGGGCAATGTTGACGACACCGAGGAGGCCCGGAGGCTGATGGCCACCGACCTCAAAGGCGAGATCAAAAGGAGGTCAGACTATGGACTTTAAGGCGCTCGGGCTCATGGCCGGGATCGAGATCCACCAGCAGCTCGACACCAAAGAGAAACTCTTCTGCCACTGCCCCACCACGCTCCGGGAGACCGAGGAGCACACCGGCGAGTTCGTCCGGTACCTCCACGCGACGGTCTCCGAGATGGGCGAGGTCGATCGGGCGGCGGCCGAAGAGATGATGAACCGCCGGCAGTTCCGCTACTTCGCCTACGACACCACCTGTCTGGTGGAGAACGACGAGGAACCCCCGGCCCCGATGAACCAGGAGGCCCTCGAGATCGCCCTCCAGGTCGCCAAGACCTTCGAGATGCACCCGGTCGAACAGGTGCACACCATGCGCAAACTCGTCATCGACGGCTCGAACACCAGCGGGTTCCAGCGGACGGCGATGGTGGCGCTTGCCGGCGTCCTGCCCGGCGACGGCGAGGTCGAGACCATCTGTCTCGAAGAGGAGGCGGCCCAGCGCGTCGTGGACGGCACCTTCTCCCTCGACCGCCTGGGCATCCCGCTCGTCGAGATCACCACCTCGCCCTGCATGCACACCCCCGAGGCGGTCCAGGAGACGGCCCGCCACATCGGGATGGTGCTCAGGTCCACCGGCCGGGTGAAGCGCGGCCTGGGGACGATCCGCCAGGACGTCAACGTCTCGATCAAAGACGGCGCCCGCGTCGAGATCAAGGGCGTGCAGGAACTCGACCTCATCGCCGAGGTGGTCCGCCGCGAGGTGACGCGGCAGGTGAACCTCCTCGCCATCCGCGACGAACTCCGCGCCCGCAACGCCTCGGTCGGCGAGGAGACCCACGACGTCACCGCCCTCTTCGCGGAGACGAACTCCTCCATCCTCAAACGGGCGAAGTCGATTCTCGCCGTCGTCCTGCCGGGCTTCGCCGGCCTGGTCGGTCGCGAGGTCCAGCCCGGCCGGAGGCTCGGCACCGAGATCTCCGACTACGTGAAGAAGTGCGGGCTGGGCGGGATCTTCCACACCGACGAACTCCCGGCCTACGGCGTCACCGCCGAGGAGGTCGCCATGCTCCGCGCGCACCTCGGCGCCGCCGATGGGGACGCGGTCATCCTCATCTCAGGCAGCGTGGAGAAGGCCGCCTGCGGCGCGAAGCAGGTCCGCCACCGCGCCCGCCTCGCCCTCGAAGGCGTGCCCGAGGAGACCAGGAAGATGCTCGACGAGGGGAACACCGCCTACATGCGTCCCCTCCCAGGCGCCGCCAGGATGTATCCGGAGACCGACGTCCTCCCGGTGACGATCACCGACGAACGCTGGTCGGCCGTCGAGGTGCCAGAACTCCTCTCCGACCTGGCACGCCGGATGGAAGAGGAACTCGGCCTCGACCCCGCGGTGGCCAGGCAGGCCGCCTACTCCGAGCACCTCCCGCTCTTCAGGGCGGCGGTGCAGGCCGGGATCAGGCCCAACCTCGCGGCGCGGACGGTGCTCGGCACCCTCAAGGAACTCTCCAGGGCCGGCGTGGCCGTCGAGGCGGTCGCCGACCAGGACGTCCTGACCGTCCTCGCCGCCGTCGAGGCGGGCGAGGTCGCCAAAGAAGCGGTCCCCGACCTGCTCACCGAGGTCGCAGGCGGGACGCCGGCGGCAGAAGCGGTCGAGGAGCACGCCGGCGGGGTCTCGGCCGAAGACCTGGCCGCGATCGTCGCGAAGATCGTCGCCGACCGGATCGAGTTCGTCCAGGACAAACAGATGCGGGCCCTCGGGCCGCTGATGGGCGTCGTGATGGAAGAGGTCCGCGGAAAAGTCGACGGCAAGAAGGTGAGCGAGGCGCTGCGGGCCGAGATCTCGCGGGTGATCTGAGCAACATCTTTAAACCACGTATTGAGTAAATATATAGGGAGTCTGATTATGGGAAAAACAGGAACCACGACCTGGGCCCAGGTGAAGAATGTCAGAGGCAAGATCCGCCTGGTCCGGGCACAAGAGGCAACCCAGAAGAAGCCGGGGCCGAACCAGCGCTTTAAGGCGTCGGCAACCCTGAAGAAGATCGCAATCCAGGCCGAGCGCCAGCAGGGCCGTGGCGGTCGCGGCGGCCGTGGCGGTGCTCGTCGCGGTGGTCGCGGTGGTCGCGGCGGCCAGGAAATGAACGACCAGCGCGTCCGCCGGCGGATGATCCGCTCCAAGGCGACCGCAATGGGCGTGAAGCAGAAGTCCAGGTGATACCTGCTCCCACCCCCAAATTATCTTTTATATCTCAGGCGTCCATTCATTGTATGGATCCAAAGACTGCCGTTTTGAACTACCAGTACGGCGAAAGAGCCAAATCCGAACTTATTCTGGCCTCGAGACTCGTTGCAAGCATGCCGGGTTTCCCGAGCGGCGAGAGGATGGGCGGGAAGCGGATGCTCTTGATGGTGCTCGAAGGCGTCAGGTCTGAGATCGCCTTCGCTCACGGGAGCAGCGGGCACGACGGGTTCAGGAAGGCCCTCGAGGCCATGGACGCCGCGATCGCCGCGGCCGAAGGACTGAACTTCGAGGAGGCCGTCGAGAAGATCGCCGAGGCCGTCTCGGCGTCGACGACGGTGGCCCAGGAGTCCTGGGAGGCGCTCGCCGGTCATGGACTCCTCTGAGTTTCTCTCGTTCCTCGAGAGCCGCCAGACGGTCAGGGACTACGCCCCTGACGAGGAGGTGACCGGGGAGGAGACCGACTTCATCATCAGGGCCGCGACCACGGCGCCGAGCGCCGGCAACCGCGAGGCCTGGGACGTCGTCGTGGTGCGGGCCGAAGACCAGCGGGAGGCCCTCGCGGAGGCCGCCTTCGACCAGGCGCATATCAGAAACGCCCCGGTCGTCTTCGTCGTCTGCGCCAACTATGTCAGGTCGATGTCGCGCTACGGGGACCGGGGCATCCTTTATGCCCTCGAGGACGCAACCATTGCCTGTACCTATATGATGCTCGCCGCCCATGCCCTCAGGCTTCACGCCTGCTGGACGGGCGCCTTTGAAGAGGAAAACGTCAGAGAAGTCCTCAACGTCCCGCCGCACATCCGTCCGGTGGCCCTCCTTGCCGTCGGCAGGGGCGAGGTGCCGGCCGCCCGGACCGACCGGATGCCGGTGGGCGAGCATGTTCACCGAGAGACCTGGTAACCATTTCGGAATGTGAGATTCATGACCAACTATCTTGTCACCCTCGAGTCAGCATGGGTCGTCAAGGACGTCAAGTCCCTGGACGACGCCGTGGGAATCGCGATCAGCGAGGCGGGCAAACGCCTCAACCCCTCGGCAAAGTTTGTCGAGATCGAGAGCGGGTACAGCCAGTGCCCGTTCTGTGAAGAAGACCTGAACTGTGCACTGGTCGTTGCGAACACCGCCCTGGTCGGGCTCATGCTCTCGATGAAGGTCTTCAACGCCGAGTCGCCGGAGCATGCGCAGCGGATCGCGAAGTCGGTCGTCGGCAGGGCGCTGCGCACCGTGCCTCTCAAAGTCACGGATGTGCAGGAGATATGATCAGCGTCGTCGGGCACACGGCCATCGACCACATCTGCACGGTGCCCTATTTCCCTGAGCGGCACACCTCGGTCTCCACCCTGGACCACCAGATCTTTTTTGGCGGCGGGGCGGCGAACATCGCCGTGGGGATCGCGACGCTGGGCGAACCCTGCGAACTGGTCAGTGCGGTCGGCTCGGACTTTCCGGGCAGCGTCTACGAGCAGAAGCTGGACGAACTCGGGGTCGGGCGCCGGTTCTTCGAGGTGCCCGACCGCCCGACGGCGACGGCCTTCATGTTCAACGACGTCGGCGGCGACCAGATCACCTACTTCGACTGGGGCGCCTCGGCGATCTTCGCGGAGGCCGAGGCCCCGGCCCTGGAGTTCGTGCATATGGCGACCGCCGACCCGTCCTTCAACGTGCAGGTCGCGGAGAGGAGCGAGTTCGCCTCCTTCGATCCCGGCCAGGACATCCACCGGTACACGAAGGAGCAGTTCGAGGCGATCCTTGAGAACATCAACATCCTCTTCGCGAACCGGCACGAGGCAAAGCAGATGGCCGAGACGATCGGGACGACGGTGCACGACCTGGCGGCCATGGTGGACCTCGCGGTCTTCACGATGGACTCGCGGGGGTGCATGCTCTGCGTCGACGGCGAGGAGAAGCAGGTCCCGGCGATCCGCGTCGAAGCGGCCGACCCGACGGGAGCGGGCGATGCCTTCAGGGCCGGGTTCCTGACCGCCTACGCTCGCGGCTACGAGCCGGTGCGCTGCTGCACCGTCGGGACGACGGCGGCCTCCTTCGCGGTGGAGAAGGTCGGGTGCCAGACCAACCTCCCGACCTGGGAGCGGCTGGCCCGGCGGCATGAGGAGCATTTCGGACCGATTGTGAAGAGGTGAAAAGAGATGACATGGGCGGCATTGACATCCGGCGGCAAGGACTCGGTCCTTGCCGTGCAGCGGGCGATCGACGCCGGGATCGAGGTCTCGGCCCTGGTGACGGTCAGGCCCGAGAACCCGCATTCGTATATGTTCCATTCGGCCAACCTGGACGCGGTCAGGGTGATGGCCGAAGTCGCCGGGATGGAGTATCACGAGATCCCGTCGGCCGGGAAGAAGGAGGAGGAGATCGTCGAGATGGAGGAGGGCCTCGCCGCCCTCGGGCTCGACGGGATCGTCACCGGGGCGGTGGCCTCGACGTACCAGCGTTCACGCCTGGAGGCGATCGCGGGCCGGCTCGGGATGCAGCTCTATGCCCCGCTCTGGCATATGGACTATGCCGCCCTCCTCCGCGAGGTGGCGGCCCGCCTCGATGCGATCATCGTCGTCTGTGCTGCCGAGGGCCTGACCGAAGAGTTCCTGGGGGCGCATATCGACGATGCGACGGTGGAGCGCCTTCTGGATCTTGAGCGGCGCTACCGGATCAACCCGGCGGGCGAGGGGGGTGAATACGAGAGCCTCACCCTCGACGCCCCCTTCTTCTCCAGGCCGCTCACCTACGCTTCGGCCGAGCGGCGGTCGGTCGGCGACCGGCACGAACTGCTCCTCAAGGGATTCGCATGAACGAACGGGCCGATGGAAGCGATGTCAGGATGGCCGGGCTCGCCCGGTACATTTTCACCGCGCCGTCCTGGCCGCGGTCTCTTGCGATCATCGTCGCCCTCGGTCTGCTCATCGACGGGGTGAGTCTGCGGTCAGGCGACACCTATCCATTCTTCGGCACCCTGTGCTTCACGGTGCCGGCGGTGCTCGCAACGTTTCTCACCAAACCGCTCCTGATGGAGCGGGGCAAGGTGATCACCTGGAACCGTTCGGCCCTGCTGGCGGCGGCGGGCACGGTCTTTGCGGTGATCGTCACGCTCTTCTCGGTGATCCTGGGACAGAGCGCCCTGTTGCCGCTGACGTTCGCCATCGCGATGGGCCTGGTCTTCGGGCTGCGTCTGCTGGTCATCGCGGCCATCGCCGACTACCGTCTCTCCCATGTGGTGATGCCGGCCCTGCCGCAGAGCGCCTTCGGCGTGGTCTTTGCCACGCTCTCGTTCGGGCAGGAGTACCTGCTCCTGGGCGTGGTCCTTCACCTGGTCTTCGGGTTCGGGTGCGTGCTCTTCGTCTGGTTTGTGGAGCGGCCGCTGAACAAGGGCTTCCATATCAGCGCCTTCAACTTCATCAACACCTTCATCGAGCATATGACCGACGGCTCGAAGAGCATGGAGGACTTCTTCCGGGATATCGGGGAGGAGGTCTCGGTCCCGCAGGTGAGTCTTGCCTTCCGGCGGGACGGAACGCGTGACATCCTCTTCACGGTCCCGAACGTCCATCCCGGCCCGATGGGGGAGATCGGCGGCGGCAACCTGACGCGGGCGGTCTACGAGGCCTTCCCTGAGGAGGTGCTCACCGCCCACGGGTGTTCGACGCACGATTTCAACCTGGTCTCGGCGTCGGAGAGCGAGAAGGTCGTCGCGGCGGTGCAGGACTCGCTCGAAGGGCTTGCCTACTCCCCGCTCGCGGGGCCGTCCCGCCGCACCCGCGTGGGGTCGGTGGAGGTGCTCGCGCAGCCGATGGGCGACGCCCTCCTGATGGTCTCGACGCGCTGGCCGCAGAAGACCGAGGACGTCGACTTCGCGATCGGGATGGCGGTGATGGCCGAGGCGCACCGGTGCTTTGCGCACTGCGCCTTCGTCGACGCCCACAACTGCATGGCCGACGTCGCTTCGCCGGTGCACATCGCCTCGAAGGAAGGCAACGAGTATCTCGCCGTGGCCGAGCGCTGCATCTCCGACTCGGCCGGCGGGGCGGTGCACGCCTTCCGCGCCGGGGCGGCCCGCGTGCCCCTCCCGTTCAGCCGCGAGGAGGGGATCGGCGACCTCGGGGTGCAGGCGCTGGTCGTCGAGACCGCGGGGCAGCGGACGGCCTATGTCCTCTTCGACGGCAACAACATGGTCACCGACCTCCGGCCTGAGGTGCTCAAGGCGGTCCGCGGTCTCGTCGACGAGTGCGAGGTGATGACCTCGGACTCGCACGTCGTCAACACCGTCACCGGCAAGAACCCGGTCGGCCTCCACGTGAGCCCCGACATCCTGGCGGGTTTCGCGAAGCAGGCGGTGGAGGAGGCGCTCGCCGACCTCGGCGATGCGGAGGTGGCCTCGGCCTCGGCCGCCTGCGAGGATGTCCTGGTCTTTGGCTCCAACCGGATCTCGGAACTCGCGAGCACGGTGAACGCGATGCTCGTCTTCATCCCGCCGCTCTCCCTGGCGGTGCTGCTGGTGGCGTTTTTGCTGTCGGTGCTCGCGTATGTGGTGATTGTTTAGAGGTGCCTTGGGGCACCTCTGGTTTTTTTGGGGGGGTGGACGCCCCTGTGTCTTTCACCGTATTCGCCCCGGAGTCCTCTCGAAGATGGCCTGTTCAGCATCCTTTGTCAGGTTAGGAAATGAGGAGGAGAATTAGGGCGTGTGTCTATCCCTCTACCTGTGGTGTCAGGTAGCGGCGGGGTATATGGGGCTGATTGATGCTGATGAGCAGAGATTCTTGAGCATAGCAGACAAAACAGAGCACAGACGTTATCAAGACTGAAAAACGATTGGAAGTGATCGATTAGAATGAAAAAATATATTTTCTTGATTAATTTAGAATATAGATGAGAGAGCATTAATGGTTTCATATGAGGATGTTTTGAAAAAAAGTGACCTTACTGATTTCAGAATTAGTTCATTTTTAAAAAACAGAACGATATCAAATATAATAAAATCTATTCCATTTATTTCCCTTTTTCTTGCAAATTTGGGCATATTGTTGACTTTTGAGTGTTTCTTGCCCCTATTTACGAATTTGTATTCGAGGATCGTTGTATATCTAATCGGCATTTTTTTGTCTTATGTTATAATTAAGCCATACCTAGTTCTAAATGGGATACAATATGTGAAAAATTATTCTTGGAGGGTAGAAGATGGAGATAGCCATGAAAAGCGCAACTATTTCCCAAAAATTGGAATTCTTACTTTCATTGTAGTAATTATACGGAATTTTTTCTTCAATATTTTGAACGATGTTTTTATTGTGGTCATTTTCTGGAATACGTACCTCTTTGTGGCATATACTTTTGTGAAGTACATTCATTTTCCATTTAATTCGTGGATACAACTTTCAAATAATTTTGATTTGGGCCAGTTCATTTCTGTAATGACATTAATTGGAATAATCTCCGGGTTATTTCAACTCTATATCCTCTACTATCAGGATAATGTATCAAAGAAGATTGGGAATTCGATCAATAGATTCCTTAGCCAATGTCTTCAAAATATTAGACCACTTGATTTCGTGGACTTCTTGGAAGAGAATAAAAATTCAAATTCTACTGCTAAAAAAATACAGAACTTTCTCCGTAATGATGAAGATGTCCTTGCTGAATATCTAAAACAGAGTAGGCGTATAAACGAAAGCAATGGGCGAAGAGATCGCCTTAATTTGAATTTATTTTCCTTGTCTTCACCTCTCTCAATGAATTCCATAACGACTTTTGGCTATTTAGACGATTATGCCCATCTTAAATTAAATGAAAAGGAGAAATCTGATTTAAAGAAGTTTTATGAAGATTATATGGATCAAAAGCATAAGGAATTCATCGAAGAGGTTAAGAATTTAGATCTGGATGAAATTCGAATATTCGCACTTTCAAATGTCACTTTTTTTGATGAATCTGTGGCCAGTTATTCGAACCTGAATTTTGAGACATCATATAGAAGGAATCACAAGGAAGGATTTGGGGATTATCTTACAAATTACGCAATTGATTGTATCTTCTCATTTTTTGATATTTTATTGAATATCGATATTGATCCCTCTGAAAAATAACTCATTTGGCTTTGTAAAAACCTCACCATTTCTTGTTTCAAGTATGATTCAGCCACTGTCCTCCAGGTTCGCGCCGGGGGCGCTGCCCCCGGACCCCCGGGATGGCGATAGGGGTGGGGAGGCTGAAAAAAAGATCCTGAAAGACGTGCCACCTCATCGCCCATCTTTGTGCGGAAGAACCTCGGGGCACCCAGCGTACTTGATGGGCATCTCTTCAGAGCGCCTGCACGGCGGATCGATCCCGGCACCGATGGGAGATCTCGAGATGTCGCCGGCATTCTCCTCTCGATTTCGTACGTGATGGGTACTTGATCGGAAGGACTCCCCGGTCACCCGGAGATCATGAAAGGACCATCACCTTCATGTCGTATACCGACATATACCCTGGTATGTCTGGGGCTACTGTCACCACCACCATCAAGATCAGGGTCCCCCTGAAGGAGCGGCTCGACAAACTGAAGATCCACCCGCGGGAATCCTACACTGACGTGATCGGGCGACTCGTGGATATGGCCGTCGACGACGAACCGCTCAGTGACGAGACCATCAAGGCCATGGAAGCATCCCTTGAGGATCTCAAGATGGGCCGGGTCTATACCCTGGAGCAGGTGATGTCGGAGCTGAAAGAAGAATGAGGTATCGCGTCCTCTTCTCAGCGACGGCCCGACGGAGTATCAAGCACATCCCGAAAGCATATGCCCTCAAGATCGGTGAAGAACTGGCCTCGCTCGCCGGGGAAACAGACCCCGGGAGGCATGTGAAGAAGTTACAGGGGGGACAGAACCCACCGTTTTATTCGTTGCGTGTCGGTGACTATCGGGTCATTCTCACCATCGTGGATGAGGTGATGGTCATCCATGTTATCGAGGTGGGGCACCGGAGTAAGGTGTATCGGAACTATTGACCCTTACAATTCAGAATCAAAATCACAGGGTTACTATGAGATATATCTCCCACCATCACAGGCAGTTCTAAAACCCCGGCCGGCATTATCGGACCATTGCCCCATTTCTTTTTAGGCGCCATTGAACTCGCCGTCGATTCCCTGGTCGAGAAGGGATACTGCAGGAGAAGCAGAGATTCCATCATGCTCCTCGAACCCTACCGGTAGGCAGGGCGGGCGAGAGCGGCACTGCCGCGTGAGCAGCCCTCTCCTTCCACCTTCTCTCATCCCGATCCCCTTTTATACCCCCACCACCCTTCCCGCCCTGAAGAGCGATGGACCACGACCACCACCACCACCACGATCACCACGCAGCCCTCGCCGACTTCAAGCGCCGATTCATCGTCTCGACCATCCTCACCGTCCCCATCCTCCTCCTCTCCCCGACCGTCCAGACGCTCTTCGGCTTCACCCTCGAGGTGCCGGGCGCTGCCTACATCGTCCTCGTCCTCGCCACCGTCGTCTACCTCTACGGCGGCTACCCCTTCCTCACCGGGATCGTCGACGAACTCAAGGCCCGGATGCCCGGCATGATGACGCTCATCGCCGTCGCGATCACCGTCGCCTATTTCTACAGCGCCGCGGTGGTCTTCGGCGTTCCGGGCGAGGGCTTCTTCTGGGAACTCGCCACCCTGATCGACATCATGCTCCTCGGCCACTGGATCGAGATGCGCTCGGTGCTCGGGGCGTCGCGGGCCCTCGAAGAACTCGTGCGGATCATGCCGCAGGAGGCGCACCGCCTCGGGGACGGCGGCGTCGAGGAGGTGACGGTCGAGGCGCTCGGCGTCGGCGACCGGGTGCTCGTCAAACCCGGCGAGAAGATCCCCATCGACGGCGTGGTCGTCGACGGGGAGAGCAGCGTCGACGAGGCGATGCTCACCGGCGAGTCGCAGCCGGTGACCCGGCGGCCCGGCGACGCCGTCATCGGCGGTGCGATCAACGGCGAAGGCTCGCTCGTCGTCGAGGTGGAGAAGGTGGGCGCCGACACCTACCTCAGCCAGGTGGTCGACCTGGTCCGCCGGGCCCAGGAGAGCAGGTCGCGCACCCAGGACCTCGCGAACCGCGCCGCCTTCTACCTCGTCGTCATCGCCCTCTCGGTCGGGGCGCTGACCTTCCTCGGGTGGGTGTACCTCGTCGGCGACGCCGGGTTTGCGATCGAACGGGCGGCGACCGTGATGGTGATCACCTGCCCCCACGCCCTCGGCCTCGCCGTCCCGCTGGTCATCGCCGTCTCGACCGCCCTGGCCGCCCAGTCCGGGTTTTTGATCCGCGAGCGCCAGGCCTTCGAGCGGGCGAAAGATATCGGGGCCGTGGTCTTCGACAAGACCGGGACCCTGACCGAAGGGCGGTTCGGCGTGACCGATCTCCTCGCCTTCGGTGGCACGGAGGAGGAGGAGGTGCTACGCCTCGCGGCCTCCCTCGAGGCCCGCTCGGAACACCCGATCGCAAAAGGCATCCTGCGTGAGGCCGGGGACCGTGGCCTGCCCCTCGAAACTCCCGAAGCGTTCAGGGCGGTCCCTGGCAGAGGGGTGGAGGCGGTCGTCGCCGGGCGGCGGCTGCAGGTGGCAAGCCCGGACAACGCGGAGCCCGACCCGCGGGTGGAGGCGCTGCAACGGCAGGGGAAGACCGTCGTCTACCTCCTCGAGGACGGAACCCCGATCGGCGCCCTCGCCCTCGCCGACATTGTGCGCCCGGAGTCCCGCGAGGCGGTCGCCCGCCTCAAGGCGATGGGGATCCACTGCATGATGCTCACCGGCGACAACCGGTTCGTCGCCGCCTGGGTGGCAAAAGACCTGGGGCTGGACCAGTTCTTCGCCGGCGTCCTCCCCCACGAGAAGGCCGACCGGATCGCGGAGGTCAAAAAGCAGTACGTCGTCGCCATGGTCGGCGACGGGATCAACGACGCCCCGGCCCTCGTCTCCGCCGACGTCGGGATCGCGATCGGGGCCGGCACCGACGTCGCCGTCGAGAGTGCCGATATCGTGCTGGTCAGAAACGACCCCCGCGACGCCGCGGCGGTCGTCGAACTCTCGAAGAAGACCTACGCCAAGATGGTGCAGAACCTCTTCTGGGCCACCGGCTACAACGCCGTTGCCATCCCGCTCGCCGCCGGCGTGGCAAGCGGCTCCGGGCTCCTCCTCACCCCGGCGGCCGGAGCGGTGCTGATGAGCGCGAGCACCGTCATCGTGGCGGTCAACGCCCGGCTCCTCCGCGGGTAGGGGGGCGGCCCGCCGCCGGTCACCCCTCCTCCACCCCGAAATGCTCGACGAGCCTCTCGAGGGTGAACGTGTTTCTCAGTTTGAAGGCGCTGTTCTGGTTCGCTCTCAGCCCCTTCGTCCAGAACGCCTCGTCCTCCGGAACCGTCTTCGACCATTCCACCCGGACGAAATATTCGCACCGCTCCGGGTCGTCGGGGTCGTGCTTGACCCCTTCGCAGACGAGGGGCAGATCGAGGATCGCCGTCTCTTTCCCTTCGTGCACGACGCGGAACTCCCTGATCGGCACGCTCTCGGCACGGACCGTCCCCACCCCCACGTATCCTTTGCCCGGCACCATGGCAAAGACGCGGGCGCCGGGAAAGAGGTTCCTGAGCGTCTTGCTGTACCAGGTGCCGCCTCCCGCGGAGACGAACCCGTAGTTCCGGGCGTCCTCCCACGTCGACACGCCGTCGCAGGAGTCGAGGTTGACGACGAAGTCCCGGCCGTTCCAGGGCTCGGCTTTCGCGGGCGTCCGGGCTTGACCCGACCGTTCCTCCGCCTCACGCGGGTCGATGAGCCAGCTGCGGGAGAGGTACTCCGCCTCGGCGTCGGCGAAGAACCTGAAGAAGACCGCATTTATCGGGACATGGTAGTTCTCCGAGAGATAGGTGAGGATGCGTTCGGTCTCGTTGTCGAGTTCGGAACAGACGATCATCATGTCGTGCTCCTGGTTGACCGTTTCGGGAGGGGCGATCCCGAACGTCTCCTCGAAGAGCGATTCGAAGTCCTTCTGATGGAACTGGTCGCAGATCGCTTTCACGTCGGTGTACGAGAGGTCGGCGACCCAGGAGGCATAGTCCAGGACCTGCGCCACGACGTCCCTGGGCGTCCTGCTCTTTTTCAGTTCGATGATCGTCAGTTTCCCGGTCGGGTCCATGGCCAGCATGTCGATATATTTCCCTGAACCCGTCGGGACCTGCCTCCCGATCAGCAGCAGGCCGTCGTCGAGGACGGAGAGGTCGCTGCAGAGGATATCTTCAAGCCTTTTTTCGGATTCGATCGAGGAATATTCAATTTTTTGAACGTGATCAGAGGAAATATTCCACAGGCACACTTCAATCGGCATATGAATACTCTCACGTCGGTGCCGTCCTCATATAGGGCTTCTGATCTTCGTATGGCATGCCGGGGGAACGGAGATTTTTTTCGTCTCCGGCCCCGCCTATTCCCCATCCCGCCCTCCATGGTTCGAGGCGAGCGCCCCGATGAGACGGGCGATGAAGACCGCCATGAAGAGCGAGCCCGCCACCGCCTCCAGGTAGGCGAGGGAGCGGACCGGTGCGAGGAGCGGGGTGATGTCGCCGTAGCCGACGGTGGCGAGGGTGATGAAACTGAAGTACAGGAAGTCGGAGAAGACCGTGGCCCCGCCCGCCCCGCCGCCGTGCCCGACGAGAAAGGCGTCAGGGCTGACCGTCGCCGCCACCGCGTAGGCGTTCGCCCAGGTGATCCCCATCAGCAGGTAGATGGCCACGGCCCCGAAGATCATGTCGTCGGTCAGTCTGCCCCGCAGGATCGATCCAAAGATCGCGAGGGTGGTGAAACTGTACAGCAAAATCGACGAAAGCCCCTCGGCCAGCGCGAGGGCCGGGGCCTGGATGAAGTAGTCGGACCACCCGATCCCGATCGCGGGCACCGCGAGGAAAATGGCGAAATACAACGGGCCGCGTCGTTCGCTCACCGCATAGACCGCCGTGACCAGCGTGGCGGATGAGATGATCTTCAGGGCGAGCATCCCGCCGCCGGTCTCCTCGAGGTAGGGGTACAGCACGAGGAGGAGGACGAGGGGCAGGGTGAGCAGGAGATATTTGTGCCCCACCAGGCGCCGGTGCAGCCGGATCCCGTACGCCAGGGCCCGGTCTCTCTCTTCGATCTTCGGCATCGGCTCCTCTCCTCCGGGGGTATCCCATATTTTTCTGGTCTCTTGTGTTATGTGGTCTTTTCGTCTTGAAAGACCGCCCCGGCGCATGTCCCGGCCGACAGAGCGGGGGCGTCCCCGCGCTCCCGCGCTCCCCCCGGCTCTCCGATCCGGTATGCCGTTTTCCGACTCGTTTCTCGGAGTGCATCGGCGTTCCGGGGCCAAAGAATTCGATCGCAGAGATTATGGTAGTATCTGTCGGTTTTACCTCTCAAAAATCCCTTAAAAACCATTCACGATCATGAATGACGAGATCTGTTCGCGTGGGTTTATCAAGAAATAGCCCGGATGTTTACACGTATCATAAATCCAGGGGGTTATCAGAGATGGATTTTTCAGAGATTGACAGAAAATACCCGTGGGGCAAGCCTGTCATCGTAGCGGCGCTGATCGCCCTGTCGGTTGCCCTTGAAGTGGTGGTCCACATCCACTTCAACACCGCGGTGGCGTACACCCACATCTTCTACCTTGTGATCGCCCTCACCGGCATCTGGTATTATCGGAAGGCGGCGGTCATCGCCCTGGTCTTCGGCCTGATCCATATCGGCGTGGACTACTGGATGACCGGCGTCCTGGACCCGGCGGCCGTCGTGCGGGCGGCGATGTTCGTCATCGTCGCGTACGTGATTGGGGCGCTCTCCGAGTCGAGCGACCGGTATTACCAGGAACGCGAAGAGAAACACCGGGCCCTGGTCGGGTTTGTCGAGGAGGTGCGCCTCAGGATCAAGGGCCCGATCCGCACCATGCAGGAGGACCTCGCCGGCATCTGCCGCCGCGTCGAGCGCGGCGAGATGGAAAACGATGCGGTCGCGGCGGCTCTCGAGGAACAGATCGCCCATGCCGAGAAGGTCGTCGCAAGTCTTCGCGAACTGCAGCAGGGCGTCATCGAGGAGCACCGGTCCTGAACCTCCCGGCGGCGGGGGGCCGCCCCTCCCCGCTTCCTGCGGTAAAAGAAGTATATTTATAGTACGATTTTTCACATTCGGCACGCGTTGTTCAATATTATCTCGTTTCGAGTCTATTTTCTCTTCGGTGCTGGGTCGCCGACCTCACCGGAGACGGCGGGCCGCACAGGAGGAACAGAAACCATGACAAAACGATCTCAGAAGAGACGAGACGGCAGCCCCCAGACTGAAGACTGCTCCAACACAGGTTCACGGAGGTCTGCCATCTCTCAGTCGTCGCGGGAAGATGTAAAATCTGTCGGTCCGGTGCCGCTCTACCTGGTGCCGCCGGTGGTGACGGCAGCGGTGAACCGTGTCGGCGGGGCGCTCTCCGAACTCTGCGTGCGCCGGAGCGGGATGCATCTCTATACGGTGAGGATGACGGTGCTGGAGGAGGAGGCATGAACGGCACGCTCTGTCCCGGCCCGGACGGGACGCTCCACCTCTTCGTGGGCCGCGGGCATTTCCGGATCGCCGCCGACGACACCAGAGCGCTGCTTGCCGGGGGGACGGTGGTGCCGGTGACGATGGATGAGACCGGGACGGCCGAGGACGGGACGGTGGGTGGCCAGACGCTGATCGTGGGCCATGCGGCGATGAACCACTTCGAACGGTCGGTGAAGATCTTCACGGTCGCCGGGCACTTCATCGTGCCGCTGGTGAGCGTGCAGCGGGTGGTGCGGGGCGAAGCGGCCTCGGCGCCGCTCTTCCCCCTGGTCCCGGAGGGGTGCCCGTGATCAAAGCGGCCCTTGCCGCCCTCTTCCCGGCGGGCGGCGTCGTGGAGGTGCGGGCGCTCGCCGACCGCTTCACCCACTCCGGCTACTTCGACGACTTTGCGAAGTTGGCGAGCGCCGCCGAGGCGCTCGACGCCGACCCCGAGGTGAAGGGGACGTACGTCACGCTCAACGTCGTCGACCCGGCGCTCCTCGCGAGGCGGGCAAACCGCGTGAAGATGCGGCTCACGCGAAGCGATCCCACCACCGCCGACGCCGACATCCTCAGGCGCCGGTGGTTGCCCATCGACCTCGACCCGGTGCGGCCGAGCGGGGTGTCGGCGACGGACGCGGAACACGAGGCAGCGATCGAGCGGGCCGAGACGATCGCCCGCTGGCTCGCGGAGCAGGGCTTTCCCGATCCGATCAAAGCCGACTCAGGCAACGGCGCCCATCTGCTCTATGCGATCGATCTCGCGAACGACGAGGCGGCCGCCGCCCTGGTGAAGGGCGTGCTCGCCACCCTGGACGCGTTGTTTTCGGACGAGGTGGTGACCGTCGACACCGCGAACTTCAACGCCGCCCGCATCTGGAAACTCTACGGGACGACCTCGCGCAAAGGCGACCACACCGTCGAACGACCGCACCGTCGTGCGAAGATCCTCGCGGTGCCGGAGCACCCGGAGGTCGTCGACGCCGACCTCCTCGAAACGATCGCCGGCCGCCTCCCGCGGGAGGCCCCGGCACAACCGAAAGGGAAGAGCGGCATCGACCTCGGCGCATGGCTCCGCGAGCACGGCCTTGGCGTGCGGAACACCCGGCCCTGGCAGGGCGGAACGCTCTACGCCCTCGAGGACTGCCCGTTCAGCGGGGCGCACCGTGACGGCGCCTTCGCCGTGCAGTTCCCCTCGGGTGCGATCTATGCCGGGTGCCACCACGCCTCCTGCGGCGGCGGGACGCAGCGGTGGCCCGAGCTGCGGAGGATGTACGAGAAGCGGCGGAAGGCGTCGGCGCCTCCGCCCATCCCGCCGCCGCCCGACGAGGCCGACCGCGAGCAGGCGATGGAGATCCTCACCCGCGGCGACCCGCTCGCCTTCATGCTCGACACCTTCTCCCGCGAGCACGTCGGCGACCGCATCGTCGCCGAGTGCCTGGTGATGTCCCTCGCCTCGCAGTCGGTGGAGAACACGAACGGGCTGCACGTCTCCGTGTCGGGCAACTCCGGGAAGGGGAAGAGCCACGCCTGCACCACGATGCTCAAGCAGGTGCCGGCCGCCTACCGCCTCGCCGGGACGGTGAGCAACAAGGCGCTCTACTACCACGACGACCTCCACCCGGGCACGGTCTTCCTCTTCGACGACGTCTCCCTCTCCGACGATCTCCAGGAGGTGCTCAAGGCGGCGACGGCAAACTTCAGGGACCACATCGAGCACCACACCGTCTCGCCGGACCGCAAACTCCAGATCTGCCGCCTTCCCGAACGCTGCGTCTGGTGGCTTGCCCGCGTCGAAGATCCCGGCGACGACCAGGTGCTCAACCGGATGCTCACTGTCTGGATCGACGACACCCTCGAACAGGACGAACGGGTGCTCAAATACCGGAAGCGTGCGGAGACGCGGGAGAAGAAGGTCGCCGCCGAAGACCCGGCCCTCCCGGTCTGCCGGGTGATCTGGGAGGTGCTCAAGGAAGAGCGCGTCCACGTCTCCATCCCGTACGCCGAGCGGGTGCAGTTCTCGGTGACGGCCAACCGCCGGAACCCCGGCATGCTCTTCGACCTCATCAAGGCCTCCGCGCTCCTCCGCCGGTTCAGGCGCGAGCACTTCGACGGCGGCATCCGGGCAAACCGGGAGGACTTCGAGACGGCGGCGCGGATCTACGCGGCGATCAACGGGGAGGCCGGCGGGCAGGAGACGAAGGTGACGAAGAACGAGGCCGCCGCCCTGGAGACGGTGGCGGCGATGGGGTGGGACGTCTTCACCGTTCGCATGCTCCAGGATGCCCTGGGACTCTCGTACCACCAGACCCGCCGGATACTCCAGGGGTATAACAACGGCGGCTCTTCCTACTCGGGGCTGCTGGAGAAGTGCCCGGCGGTCGGGTTCGTGGACACCACCATCTCCGAGGAAATCGACGGCTCCATGGTCCGCCGGCGGGAGCACCATTATTCCTTCGACCTGGCGGCATATCGCCGGTGGAGCGGAGGTGCGCATGTCTGGCTCGACCGCGACCCCGACCCCCCCGACGATAGCACGTTTGCACCTGGTTTGCACCGAAGTTGCACTGAGAACGTGCAAAGCAGGGGGACGGAGGAACGGCCCCGGAGTACTTATTCTAAAGAGAGAAGAGAGATCTCTCTCTCCTCTAGTACTAGATTGCACCAAAACGAGGACGCACCCACCACCCCTGATCGGTCGGGGTCTCCGGGTGAGGGTGGGTGCGATCGGCGTTCTGGTGCACATGAGGACAATGATCCCGACAAAACCGTCCCGATCGAGAAACCGGGCCACAAAATCCTCCCGTTCGGTAGCACTTTCAGAGTGCAACCCGGTGCAATCCAGTGCACACGTGCAAACAAGGTCCTGCCGCTCCCTGGTGTCCTGGACCGCCGGGAGTTCACGCGGGTGAAAACCGATCTCGGCCGCTGCGATGTGTGTGGCGAGGGGAAGGCGGTGCACCGCTCGGCCGACAGGCAGGTGGTGCTCTGCGAGGGGTGTTATGCGAGGGTGGTGCAGGCGTGGAACGCAGGGATGGGGGTGGGATGAATCCGCACGCACCGTTCTACCCGGCCGTGAAACCCTGCACATAAAAGATGCCGCCGTCGTGCAGGGCCGCGTAGTCCTCCCATCCGTCCCGTCCGTCCGCCGGATCGGACCGCGACCTGAAGGTCCGATTGGCCGGCGGCGTGTCGGCTGAAGAGACATAGACGAGCGGCTCCGTGATCTCGGCTGCGTCGTCCCGTGCCGCAAACCCGAGCGCGATGACGAACTCGTCGCCTTTCTTCAGGGGGACCTGCCGGTCCAGGTCGACGAGATGGTATCCCTGCTCGGGCACCGAGAGATCTTTGGAGAGAACAAGCCTGTTCGGGTCGGGCCGGTTCCCGGCCTCGTCCCACCCGTCGTAGACGGTGACCGTGAGGTGTTCGTTCCGGTTCAGGGTCATGAACCCGACCGCCCGCAGAGCCGCGTCCTCCTCCGCGGTGAAACGGGCGCACGCCCACGACTCCCCGCCGTCGGCCGCGAACCCGTCGGAGAGATAGTCCCAGGCGATCTCGGAGGGTTCGGTCGAGACGTTGGAGAGCGCTCCGGCGTGTGTCTCGTAACGGTTACCGGTGTCGTACCCCTCGCCGCTCCCGGCGACGAGCGC
Organism: Methanofollis formosanus; assembly: GCF_019633745.1. NCBI lineage: Archaea > Methanobacteriati > Methanobacteriota > Methanomicrobia > Methanomicrobiales > Methanomicrobiaceae > Methanofollis > Methanofollis formosanus. Next base: position 2,686,019 of record NZ_CP037968.1, read on the forward strand.
CACGGCGAAGTCGTTGCCCTTCAGGAAGAGTGCGTCGGCGTAGGATATCCAGAAGTAGCCTTCGTCGCCGAACGCGGTGCCGTGACTGTTCTTGATCAGCCAGGCTCCGGGCTCGGGCGCTCCCTGAGTCTGTCTCGTGTCGTCCCACCCCGCGATCGTGACGGCGTGGTTGAGGGACGGCGGCAGGGGGCCGTCGCCGGTTCCGTCGAAGTAGTAGTCGTTCGACGTGCGGTTGAAGATGGACGACTCGTTCTGGCCCGGATAGATCGACGGGTCGGCAAAGTGGTAGGAGAGCAGTGCGCCGTGCTGCAGGAGGGCACGTTTGACGGCGGTGCGGTACTCCTCGTCCGCGGCATAGTCGGGGCGGGAGAAGACGAGCGCCTCGCGGAGCATGTACGAGACCGGGAGGCGCTCGGGCGGCGGTGTCAGGACCTGCCTCTCCTGGATCTCGTCGAGCGGGAACGGGGCGGAGCGTTCGAGGACCGGGCCCCTGCCGCTGCTGAAGTAGTCGATCGCGTAGCGATGGTCGCCTCCCCAGCCGCGTATTACGGGTTCGCTTTCCGTATAGCCAAAAGAGAAGGTGCCGTTCGGGGTGAGGTCCGGGTTGAAGGTGTAGACCGGATGGTTGTACCCGTTCCAGTTCGCCATATGCCAGGCCGAGAGGTGCGCGGCGGGCGATGCCGGATCGGATACGATCTCCTGGTGAAGAAGGCTGCTCTCGAACGCCGCACAGGCGGCGAACGCCCAGCAGGCGCCGACGGTGTTCCCGATGTCAGGCCGGCCGTCCGGGAGCGTGCCGCCCTGCGTTTTGACCGGCGTTACGAGACATTTCCCGTCCACGTCGCGCAGGTCGTAGGCCGAAGGCAGCGAGGCCGGTGCCTGCACGACGGCGACGCCGACAAAGAGAACGGCTCCGACGAGGACGGCGGCGAGGATCCGAATGTCCATGGAGGCGAGGAACGTTTCGGGGGGTTAATAGTTTCCGCGGCTCACCGGTCCGCCCGGAGCATGACGAATTCCGTCTGGTCGGACCGGAGGAACCTGTCGATCTCGTCGCGGGTGTGCTCGTCGGTCTCGGTGAAGAGGAAGCCGAAGACCGGATACCTGCGGAAGTCGATAGGGCGCCACTCGAGGGGGCGGGTAAAGGTCGCGAGGAACCGGTCGGCATCGAACCCCTCGATCTCGTCCGGGTCGATCCCGTCGGGGCGTTTCACGACCAGCAGGGAGTAGTTCCCGCCCGCGTCTTCGCGGAGGATAGTGTCCCAGTCGGGGACACGCTCTTCGAAGAAGCAGCGGTAGACGTTGATCCCGTAGGCGTGCAGCGCGATGTCGGTCGTGCACCACCCGGCGAACCTGAGCGGGTTGAGTTCGATCGGGACCATGACGCCGTCGTCGCCGACCCTGAGTTCGATATGGAACGGGAAGGTGGTGAGGTCGGCGAGGGTGTTGATCTCTTTGAGCAGTCTGAGGACGGGTCCGAGGTATTCCCTGACGACCGCCGCCGAGGTGACGTAAACTTTGTCGTCCACGTCGTCGGCCGCGGAGAAGTCGTGCCTGAGGATGTCCAGGACCACCGGCGTACCGTCTGAGGTATAGTAGGCGTCCACGGCGAGTTCGGTGCCGTCGATCTGCTCCTCGATGATGAACCGCCCCGAATCGCAGACTTCCGGCGGATAGTGCGCCCTGATCTCGTCGATCTCGTGCGTGAGCGAGGCGAGCACCGAAGCCCAGTCGGCGTCGGTCGCGACGGTGTAGACGCCGGCGCTGAAGAACCCGACCGCGGGTTTGATGACGAAGGGTTTCGGGAGTGCGGAAACGTCCAGGTCGTCCAGTCGGTCGGCCGGTACTTCGCGGTAGAAAAAATCCGGGTAGAGGGGGCGGAGCATCTCTCTGAACTTCACCTTGTCTTTGCAGCGGTCGATCCGGGCCGGGAGGCCGGTGAATCCAAGATGCTCTGCGATCCAGGCGATGGACTGTTCCGAGTTGGTGTAGAGCCGGTACCCGCCCGTCTTCGTCTCCTCCCGCACCCTGGCGACGAAGGCGTCGTCTGAGAGGAGGACGGTTCCGTCGGGAAGGTCCAGATTTTTTGAGGTCGGGTTCTCGAGGACGGGCAGGTGCATCGCGGCGACGGTCTCGATGAGGAGGCGGGAGACATAGGGTTCTTCAAGGATGATCATGGTCTGTCGGGCTCCGGGGGTTTTGATCAGGTATGAGGGGGGAGAGGGGATGAAGGTGCGGGGGGAGGGGGCGACGGTGCCGGCAGATACTATCGGCACATTTATCGGAAGCGCCGCATGATAGCATTTCAGACACCGGAGGACAGACCCCCCCTTTCGAAACCGTCAAGGATTCAATCTTTTGAAAAAAAACCCACAGATCTTTTCTGTGACGATTCAGTCCCTCCAGAACGTGTCCAGAACCACCATGAGGACTGAACCATGGCATTCGAGCGAACGGCATATTTGATGCTCTTCATCCTCGGCCTCTGTCTGCTGGCAGGGCCGGGCACGGCCCGCGAGATCGCGGCCGGCGACAGCGTCTTTGCATATGAAGACTCACGCACCCTCGACTTCTCCGCCCTCAACCAGACGGTGTTCGAGGCGACCGGGGAAGAACTCACGCGTCTGACCAGGTACGTCGACGACGACCCCGAGAAAGGCGAGATGAACGTTTTTGAACTGGTCAAGCAGGACGGCGTGCTCACGACCAGAGTGGACCTGGCGTCGTATCCCTACGATGCCGACGATTTCGGCACCTATTTCGCCGAGACCCCGACGTACACCACAGAGTGCAAGGTCTACCTCCGCGAACCCCGGCTCACGCTCGACATCGTCCTTGCCGATTACCACGCCGCCTCGGTCGTCGGCAAGACCGTGACCCCGAGCACCAGGATCGCCTTCAAGATCCTATCGGGCAAGGTCGGGTCGAGTTACCGGGACGGCGACCGATGCGCCCAGGCCAGGATCGAACTGCGGACCCCGAGCGGCGCCCTCGTCCACCGGATCGGCGACGTGAACCTCGCCGGCCAGGACCTCACCGCCACGACGGTCTTTGTCGGGCAGGACGTCGACCTCAGGGACCTCGAACCCGGCACCTACACCGTCCGGGCCGTCTGGGACAGCCCGGAGAGCTTTGACGACTATGCCCGGGGTTCCGACGAAGTCCAGTTCGCTATCTCCGACACCTATCTCTCCATCGAGACCAACATGGACTCTCTTGTCAGACGCCACGTCTTTACCGCGACGATCTACGGCGACGCCAAGAAGACCTACTATCTGTACATCAAAGACGCCGGCATCCCCGCCGAGCGGTACCCGACCCTCAAGCCCGGCCAGACGGGCGTGACCCCCCTGGACGGGACGCCCTTTGCCGGCGGCGCCGATGCCGGTGCCGACGCCCTTGCCAACGACGAACGTGCACAGGACCCCGACGGCGCCACCGTCAACGGCACGGCGGCCCTGGTCGCCACCTCCACCTCCTGCTCCCGGTCCTTCGAGATCGCGACCTCCTGGTTCACCGAGGCGCGGGCCTACACCATCAAGGTCGTCGACCCGGCCGACGCCACCCTCGTCGACGAGGTGACGGTGCGGGTCGACGAGGGCGAGGTCACCGTCGTCGCCGGGGGCACGGGCACCTTCGCCTTCGGCGAGATCGTCTGGCTCTCCGGCACCAACACCGACAGCGACGAGGTCTCCCTCTTCATGACCGGCCCGGGCCTCCACCCCGACGGCGTCCTGCTCACCGACCCGACGAGGCCGGTATCGGCAGGCCTCTTTTCCCGGTGCTCCGTCGGCGTCGACGGCACCTGGAAGCACCTCTGGGACACCTCGGCCCTCGCCGGCACCTGCGACCCCGGCACCTACACGGTCTACGCCGTCGGTGTCGCTGCGAACGAGCACGGGTGTGTGAATGCGACGAACCTGGAGGGCGTCACGTACGGGACCACGAGCCTTGCGTTCTCTCCCCCCTCGGTCTCGGCCTCGGTCAGCCGGACCGTCATTCGACAGGGCGACGCTCTCTCCATCGACGCGAGGACGACCGGGAACCCGCCCGGGGTGCAGGTCTGGATCTTCGGCGAGCACTGTCTGGTCATGGAGACCGTCAGAGAGCAGAGTTACGCCGGGTGGCGGTACACCCTGAGTCCGGAGGAGACCGTCAACCTTTCAGGGGACCACTATGTCATCGTCCAGCACCCGATGGAAGACGGGGTGTTTGACGTGCGGCCCCTCCACCCGGAGAACGCCTTCGACACGCGGTTCGTCGACGCCAGCGGCACGGTCACCGACCTCGGCGCCCTCTCGCCCGGGGACGCGGCCCGGGCGGTCGCCGACGCCATCGCCTCCTGCGACGACGCCGCGGCCAGGCTCTCCTTCGAGGTGGAGGCGTTCAGGGACCTCGCCTTCGACCGGCCCTCCACGCGGGACCGGATCGTCGACGGCACGCTCCGGCTCGGCGGGCACTCCACGCTCCCCACCGGGACGCTGCTCACCTGGACGGTGACGCCGTACAACACGACGACGGTTCTTGCCTCGGGGACGGCTGCGGTCAGGGCTGTCCCGCCGGACGGCTTTGTGTGGGACTTCGAGGTGGACCTCTCGGCCCTCGAAGAAGGAAACTACACGACCACGGTCTACGCCCCGGACCGGACGCTGCATGACACGCTGACCTTCACCCTCTATGGCGGCCCGGCGAGGGTGTACCCGGCGGCCGGGCATTATGGTGTCGGGTATGCCTTCGTGCACCCCGCTCTTGCCGAACCGCCTGGTTCCCGGGAGTTCGTCACCCTCATGACGCTCGTCCCGAAAGACCGGGACGGCTCGGCGTTCCCGGCCGAGCACGACCTGCAGATCGAATCGTCGGGAGGGGGATGGCCGACGGTGAGGTACAGCATTCTGGTGGACGGCCATGCGGCGACCGCTCGAGACGGCGGCCGGACCGTGACGATCAACGGGTGGGACCTGGCCTATCCCGCCCAGAAGGATGTGCAGGTGGACCTCGGGGCCAGGTGTTATCTCCAGGACCCGTCACCGTCCCTCCCCGCGGGCGGGGTGGCGACCTTCCTGACGATCGTCGAGCTGGACCAGGACGGCACCCCGGTGCCGGGCAGTGCGTTCATGCTCAACCGGACGCTCGGGCCCGCAGGCGTGCCGCCGGGATCCCTGGACGTGATCGCCCTCGCCCCCGGCTGGAACTTCGTCTCGGTCCCGACGGCCCTTGCCGCCGGGAACGACACGGCGGCGGTCTTCGCGGCGGTGGACACCGCGAGCCACTCGGTCTTCCGGTACGACACGGCGAACGGCGCGTGGGTGGCCCTGAAGGCGGCCGACCGGATCGCCCCGCTGGAAGGGTTCTGGATCTTTGCGAACCGGTCGACGACGGTCCCGCTCACCTTCTCGACCGCCCTCCCGGTCCAACCGGCCGCGCGCGATCTCTCCCCGGGATGGAACGCCGTCGGGGTCGCCGCGGCGCCGCCCGAGCGGGCGGTCGCGGCCGCCGGGGGCGGTGGCGGTGGCGGCGGGTCGTACGTCGTCGGCCCGGCGTCGGCGCGGGACGCCCTCCTCTCGGTGAACGGGAAGTGGACGACTCTCATCGGGTTCGATGCCGGGCGGCAGACCTTTGAGACGGCGATCGTCAGCGGCGGGAGCGGGGCGTATGCCGACAGCAGGCTGGTGTACCCGCAGCAGGGCTACTGGCTGTATATGACCGAACCCGGCACGCTCTGCGGCCTGGCGGTGTGATCGCGATGGGACGGACTTTCCGGGGCCTTGCCCCGCTCCTGCTCCTCGCCCTGGTCGGCGCTGTGCTGGCCGTGCCCCTCCTCCCGATGGAGGTCTCGGGCACGGTCACGCTCGACGGCAAACCGGCGCCCGCTGGGACGGTCATCGCCGCCGCGATCGGCGAGCGTACCTGCGGGTCGTTCACCCTGGCCGAGGCCGGAACCTTTGGCGGGGCCGGCCTCTTCGACACCCGGCTGGTCGTCGCCGGCGAGGAGGGGGATGCCGATAAAACAATCGTCTTCTCTGTCGACGGCAAGAAGGCGGAGGAGACGGCGGTCTATACGCCGGGCGCCGCCCTCGCCCTGGACCTGACGGTGAAGAGCGGCAGTTCCTCGCGGCCGTCCGGCGGCGGTGGCGGCGGCCATACGCCCGCACCTCCGGTCCAGCCGTCCGCCCCGGTGATGGAGTACACCGGGCACGCCTTCCTCGACCTCGAGACCGACGGGGCGGCGAGGTTCAGGACCGTGGTCTCGACCGCGGAGAAGAACGCCAGCCTCGTCGTCGACGAGGGGGTCAGGGCGCTGGACCGTTTCGGCCGGCCCCTCGAGAGGGTGACGGTGCGGGGCGTCGCGCCCGACGACCTCCCGGCCGCCGCCGACGGGGCCGCCCTCTTCGGCCGTGGCCTGCGGTGCGAACCGGCGGGGGCGACCTTCGACCCGGCGGTCGAGGTGAGGATCACGCTCACCCCGGCGGAGTGGGAGCGTCTTGCTGCAGGCGAGGCGTTTGTGGTCAGGTGGTACGACGGGCAGGCCGGCGGGTGGGTGGCGCTCGAGACGACGGTCCACGCCTCGACCCGCACGCTCACGGCGAAGGTCTCACATTTCACCCTCTTCGCGGTCTTTGCGGAGGCGGCGCCGACGCCGACCGTGACCGCGGCGGCCCTGGACGCGGCCGTCACCGGGGCCGAGACCCTGCCGCCGGCGCCGGGCGCTGCGGTGCCGGCCCCTGAGAAGGAGGAGCCGCCGGGGTGGCTGCCTGGCGCCGACGCCTTCGCGCTCGTGACGGCGGTGTGTATCATCTTCGTCGCTCTGAGAAGGCTCCTAAAATAATTCTTTTTTTTTTTTTTTTTTGCGACGGGGATGGGCGGGGCCCTGACGGTTCTTCACCGACGCTTTGCGCTCGCTCTCCCTGATCGCGCCCCTCCGACTTGCGCAATGATGGAGATCCTTATCGTCGCAGGGGTCGATGATGGATCGTTATGACAGTGTTTTCGGTTTCGATGGACGACAGTCTGGTGGCGAGGGTCGACGACGCGGTGGCGCGGGAGGGCGCTGCCTCCCGCTCGGCGTGGCTGGAGATGGTCGCGGCAGAGCGGTTGGCCGACGAGCGGGCGCAGGCGGAGGAGTGGACGATCAGGTGCCGGGAACTCGAGCGGGAGGTTTCGCGGCTTGCGGCGGAGCAGGGGAAGTTGGTGGAGGAGGTTGGGCGCCTCAGGGGTGCGTGATCTCATTTTCTCTTTTTTCTGGAGAGGGGGTCTCGTGATCCCGCCCGGCCTGCCTCCCGATGTGTCCCGACCCATGTCTGGAAAAACGTATCAGGCCACCCTCACAAAAGAACGAAATGAGTCGGTCTTCCTACGGATCTTCGTTGAAGGGTGCGATGTCTGCCGGGTCGGAGGGCTGGAGAAATGTGTGGTGGACCAGGTATGAGTCAGAATGAGGTACTCCCTGAAGATTACCCTGTGTTTCTCGCAGGTCTGAAGGTGCGGATCCGTGAAGCTCAGACCCGTGCGGTTCTGTCGGCGAACCGGGAACTGATCCTGCTCTACTGGCAGATCGGGAAAGAGATCGTGCAGAGGCAGGAGCGGGAGGGCTGGGGGGCGAAGGTGATCGACCGGCTCTCTGCCGATCTCAAGAGAGAGTTTCCCGATATGAAAGGATTTTCTCCCCGGAACCTGAAATATATGCGTTCTTTTGCACGAGCGTATCCGGACGAGGTATTTGTGCAGGAGGTGCTTGCACACATTACGTGGTATCATACGGTCACGCTGCTCGACAAGGTGAAGGATCCGGTACAGCGTGAATGGTATATCAGGAGGACGATTGCGAACGGGTGGTCGCGGAACGTGCTCGTCCACCAGATCGAGCGCGGGCTTATTGAACGGGAAGGAAGGGCGGTGACGAATTTTTCGGAGACTCTCCCGGCGGAGCAGTCCGACCTCGCCCTCCAGACCATGAAAGATCCCTATATTTTTGATTTCCGATGTGTTGAACGAGGAGCAAAAGCGCCAGTTCATCAAGTCTCTCCTGAAGGAGATGCGCAAGGAGGGAACGATCATGACTGTCGGGAAGACAAAGGCTGCAAAGTGGGTGCTCACCTCCACCTCTCAAGATGAGGTATGATTGGGGATCGGATTGGGGAAGATTGGGGGAATGATATCAAATATTTTGCCTTGAATTGCATAAAAAACGGTTTTGAATTGATATCTTATATTGAGAATTGGGGGGGATTGGGGAAGACTCGGGAAATGGTCTCAAATGTTTTGTCTTGAATTGCACAAAAAACGATTATGAATTGATTTTATTATTGGGATTGGGGAATACTTGGAGATCCGGATCCCATGACGCAGGAGGATGCGGTTCCTCACGAGGACGACTGAAATCGTTCTCCCTGACGGTGGTGCCGTCCTCGTCCCGGCACCCCGGGGCGTGCCGTCTCCTTCGTCCTTAGGGGCGCCGCAATCGCGACGCAGGGGCTCCCGGTTCCCCGAATGATGGAGACCGTTATCGTCGCAGGGGTCGATGATGGATCGTTATGACAGCGTTTCAGTCTCGATGGACGACAATCTGGTGGCGAGGGTCGACGACGCGGTGGCGCGGGAGGGCGCTGCCTCCCGCTCGGCGTGGCTGGGGAGGGTCGCGGCGGAGCAGGGGAAGTTGGTGGAGGAGGTGGCTCACCTCAGGGATGCGGCGATCTGATTCTCTCTTTTTTCCGGAGATGTGTCGGGCGGAGTGGTGCGGGCGTGGAATATGGGAAAGGGGTCTCGTGATCGCGCCCGGCCCGTGCCCCGGGCCCCTGGAAAAACATATCTGGTCCCTTACAAAAGAAAGACATGAACCGGTCTCCCTGCGATCCTTCGCCGAAAGATGAAACGTCTGACAGATCGGAGGGCCGGCGGGGCAAACGCTCTGCCATTTCATGCGTGGGTGTGCACGTGGTATCGCCGGCAGGTCGAGAATCGTGCTCGTCCACCGGATTGAAAGCAGATACTCCTGTTCGGACGGTAAAAAACACTCCATCTTCAGTCTTCTCCTGACAGGGCGGTGCGGCGTGGAGTCTGATCATTCTTTGAGGGCTGGCACATCATGAAAGATAAAGGAAAATTATGCGATCTGATCGACGAATTCTGTCAGTACCCCCGGGAAAGAGAATGGTTTGAGTTCAAACTGAACAACCACGAACCCCACCTCATTGGAGAATATATCTCCGCGTTGAGCAATGCGGCCCTTCTGCATCAGGTCGACTATGGATATCTGATTTTTGGAATCGATGACGACACTCACGAGGTTCTCGGCACGACATATTCTCCTCATACAGAGAAAGGGCGGGGGAATGAAGATCTTGAGCCGTGGTTGAAACGTTTACTTGATCCTCATGTCGATTTTTCGTTTTATGAGATATCATGCAGAGGAAAACCTGTTGTCGTCCTTCGGATCGATGCCGCATACGAACGTCCGGTCAGATTCGATGGGGTCGAGTATATCCGGGTGGGGTCATATAAAAAGAAACTCTCCGACCACCCGGAGGTGGAACGCAAATTATGGGCTCAAACGCATCCGATCAAATTTGAAGAAGGGTATGCCTCTTCGGGATTGATCGGCGATCACGTGCTTGACCGTCTTGATTACCCATCGTTTTTCCATCTTCTCGAAATGCCGCTGCCTGAAAACAAGTCGGGGATTCTGGAACGGTTTGAGGACGAGGGAATGATCCGGAAGGACGGGCCCGCCTTCAGGATCACGAACCTCGGTGCACTTCTTTTTGCGCGTGACCTCAACGATTTTCCGTCCCTTCGCAAAAAATCGCTGCGAATTATCATTTATGATGGGAAAGGTCGGGTACACGCGAAAAAAGAGCACACCCCGCGAGAAGGATACGCTGTCTCCTTTGAATCCGTGATCGACTGGATCTGCGATCAGTTACCTTCGAATGAAATTATTGAAGGTGCGTTGAGGGTCGAGGAGAAGATGTATCCGAAGGTCGCAATCCGCGAGTTCATCGCAAATGCCCTCATACACCAGGATTTTTCGATCTCAGGGGCGGGCCCGATGGTTGAGATCTTCGAGGACAGGATGGAGATCTCAAACCCGGGAAAACCTCTGATCGATCCGAAGCGGTTCATCGATCATCCTCCCCGCTCACGCAACGAAGTCCTTGCGTCCGTGATGCGCAGGATGAACATCTGCGAGGAGCGGGGAAGCGGGATTGACCGCGCCATCGGGTGCATTGAAGCGTATCAGTTGCCTGCACCGGATTTTCAGGAAGATGAAGATTTTATGAGGGTCACGTTCTTTGCGCATCAGAGTTACAGCGAGATGGGACGGGAGGACAGGGTGAGAGCGTGCTATCAGCATGCCTGTCTCCGGTATGTCTGCAGGGATTTCATGACGAATGCAACGCTGAGAAAGCGACTGGGTATCGATGATCAGAACTACCCGATGGCTTCGCGTATTATCAGCGATACGATTGAGGCGGGTCTCGTGCGGTTGCATGACCCTGAGACACGGTCCAACAGGAACAGAAAATATGTTCCGTACTGGGCATGAGGGGTGAAGCGTCCCTGGTACGCGGGTCGTCTGGTGCTGGCCTGAGAATATCAACCTTTGCCGTTATTTACAGGGCATAACCACGTGCACTCTTTTCTAAGATTTCCCCGGCATGGGGCCGGTGAAACCCCGGAAGATATGTACACCATCGTAAACAGAGGCGAAAACCCTGCACCTGAAAAACTCGTAATTGAACCGGGTCCGGGATTATCAGGGTAGATTTCAGTTGAATCGGCATGTAACCGGCATGTAACTGGCCGTGAATGCCTGGAGATATGCCGGGTGAATCTCATTTGAATCATCATGGTAAACGGATCTGTTCAACGAGCATGTACCTGCTTACAGAATCCTCATGTCCCATCAAAAATGGCTCCCGGGATTATGTGACCGCCGGGTGCGCCTGCAACTCCTTGATGGGGCCTTATGGTTCTTCACCGACGGTTCACGCTCGCTCTCCTCGATCGCGCCTCTTCAACATGCCCGAATGACGGAGATTCTTATCGTCGCAGGGGTCGATGACGGATCGTGATGACAGTGTTTTCGGTTTCGATGGACGACAGTCTGGTGGCGAAGGTCGACGAAGCGGTGGCGCGGGATGGCGTCGCGTCTCGCTCGGCGTGGCTGGAGATGGTCGCGGAGGAGCGGTTGGCCGGCGAGCGGGTGCAGGCGGAGGAGTGGAAGATCCGGTGTGGGGAACTCGAGCGGGAGGTTTCGAGGATGGCGGCGGAGCAGGGGAAGCTGGTGGAGGAGGTTGGGCGGTTGAAGAGGGGGGTGTGAAGGGATCGATTTTTTTTAAATGTCAGATTCGTTTTTCATCAACTTTTTTTAGTATCTCTATCCGGCGATCGTGTCCTGACTGCAAGATGCAGTGCTCGAAGAGGATGAACGCTCTCATACATCTTTGAAGGGAGCGATAATTGCTCTTAAGCCATTACTTTCGCCCTGCACCCTAAACATTTATTTCATAAAACGCAGACGAATAATTCGGGCGCCATCACGGCACAAAAATAAATTGTTCTGTATCCCGTCTGATGCCTGCCCTCTTCCCCACGAGATGATACCCAATGGATTCCTCCTTCCCCCTGTATTTCCGATACTGGGGCAAGAGTCGGACGGAAAACGATCCGGACGCCGTCCATCTCCTGCCCTATCATGCCCTCGACGTGGCCGCGGTCGGTTCAGTACTTCTCAACGCCGACACCCTTCTTCGTGAGCGCATGGCCCGCCTTCTCCAGATCCCCGAACACCAGATTACTCCGCTCGTCTGTTTTCTGCTCGCCACCCACGACATCGGGAAATTTTCAACGCCTGCGTTTCAGTTGTCAGACTCTACCGCAACATGGCGCCTCCAGGGTGTCCAGGGGGAGTGCATCAACGGCTACCATAGCGACGTGGGGTTCGCCCTCTGGAAAGCCCGCCTCTGGGACGACGCAGTTCAGCACGATCTGATCCCATTGGACGGGGAGTTCGACAGCGACGACTGGCAGGATCTCCTCTTCCCGCTTATCAAGGCCGTCTGCGGCCACCACGGCACCCCGCCGGAGGACGTCGGCCCGATCAGGCGCCTGTTCCTGCCGGCAGATATCGAGGCGGCAGAAGAGTTTGTTCAGGATGCCGCCGCCCTCTTCTTCAGCGGGGGTGCCGTGCCCTTTCAACCCGAAGAGGAACTGTTCCAGCGGGTGAAACCGTTTTCGTACCTTTTTGCCGGGTTCTGTGTTCTCTGCGACTGGATCGGATCCGACCGGGAGTACTTCCGGTTCTGTCAGGAACCGATGCCTCTCCCCAAGTACTGGGAGACGGCACTGAGAACAGCAGGCCGAGCAGTGCGGGAAAAGGGTGTCATGCCGGCCAGACCGTCCGGGGACCAGGGGCTTGAAAGACTCTTTCCCGGCATCTTTCCAGAATCTGCCCCCACCGATCTCCAGCGCTACTGTGCCGCCTGTCCTCTCGATGCCGGCCCCCACCTCTTTTTCATCGAGGACATCACCGGCAGCGGGAAGACCGAGGCCGCCGTCACCCTTGCCCATCGCCTGATGGCCAGGGGTGATGGAGAAGGAATGTATTTCGCCCTCCCGACGATGGCGACCGCAAACGCGATGTACGCCAGGATCCAAAAAACTTCCGACATTCTCTTCGAGGACAAGAACTATTCCTGTATCCTGGCCCATTCCGCCAGCCACCTCTATGGGGTCATGCAGACATTCCTCAACGACGGGACCGGATCTGAACAACCCGGGAAAACGTGGCTCTCCGACAATAGAAAAAAGGCCCTGCTCGCCCAGGTCGGCGTCGGGACCATCGATCAGGCCCTCCTCTCCATCCTCCCGGTGCGGCACCAGTCGCTCAGGTTGTTCGGCCTGGCCAGGAACATCCTGGTCGTGGACGAGGTGCATGCCTGTGACTCTTATATGCATAAACTGTTGCAGAGGCTTCTTGAGTTCCATGCCGCCTCCGGTGGGAGTGCAATCCTGCTCTCGGCCACGATGACCCGGCAGCAGCGGGAGGACCTGGCCCGGAGTTTCGCACGCGGGGCCGGGTGGCAGGCGCCTGCCCTCACTTCGAGCGCCTACCCGCTGCTCACTCACCTCTCCTCGGCCAGACCCCCGCATGAACAGTCTTTCACCGACGCGAAGGAGAAACGTGTTGCAGTCAGCCTCATCTCGTCCGAGACCGAGGCGGAAGCGGCACTGATCGAAACCGCCCGGTCAGGCGGGTGTGCATGCTGGGTCAGGAATACGGTCGACGACGCGGTGGAAACTTATCTGCGGTTGAAAGACGCGCTGCCGGCGGGCACGGTTCGTCTGTTCCATGCCAGGTTCGCCCTTGTCGATCGTCTTATGATCGAGAAGACGGTGACCGAGATCTTCGGGAAGGACAGCACCCCTGCGATCCGGGCCGGGCAGATCCTCGTTGCGACGCAGGTGGTTGAGCAGTCTCTGGACCTTGACTTCGACCTGATGGTGAGTGACCTCGCCCCGGTGGACCGCCTGGTGCAGCGGGCCGGCCGGGTTCACCGTCACGCTCGCGGCCCTCGCGGGGAGGCTCGTCTCATCGTTCTCTCTCCGGTAGTCATTGACGATCCGGGGGAGGGATGGTACTCCGCTCTCTTCCCGCGGGGTGCATGGGTGTATCCGGATCATGCCCGCCTCTGGTTGACCGCCCGGATACTTGTGGAGACGGGTGAGATCGTCGTCCCCCGTGATGCCAGGGCCCTTGTGGAAGAGGTGTTCGGGCCGAAGAGCGAGGATGCAATCCCCGAAGGGTTCAGGATGGCGGCCGCACAGGTGCGGGGCGAGGAGCGTGCCGATGCCTCGTTCGCGGCAGAGAATGCTCTGCGGTTGAAGAAAGGATATACGGTGACCGAAGGGCTGTGGGAGAGCGATGCCCGGACGCCGACTCGCCTCGGCGAACCGACGGTCACCCTGCGGCTTGCCCGGTGGGACGGCGAGCAGGTTCTGCCCTGGGCAGAGGTTTCCGACCGCAGGGCCGCCTGGGACCTCAGCCAGGTGAGCGTGAGGGAGAAGTATGCTGCGAAGAAAGCGGAGTTTGCCTCCCCGTTGGCTGAGGCGGTGGAGAGAGCCCGCGCCCGGATGGTCGATGCGGGGAGGTATGTCGTGATCGTCCCGCTCCGCCCCGTCGGCGAGGTGTGGGAGGGATCTGCACGAGATTGTTCGGAGAAAGAAATCTTATTGAGGTACAGTCCGACGATCGGACTGATGAGAGATCTTCAATGATCGGCAAATATATATGGGGCGTGTTCTCATAGGTGAACCAATGGAAAAAAATTGTAGTGAAATTATAGAGAGGTGTCTCTCATACCCTCCCTGAACTTGATCGAGGATCCATGGATCCCGGTCATCCGTCAGGACGGGAGTCAGGACATGATCACACCCTGGCAGATCACCTCCCAGCATGGGACAAACCCCATTCGATCGGTGGCGTCCCCGCGCCCTGACTTCAATGGGGCGCTGGTCCAGTTCTTGATCGGTCTCTGCCAGACCGCACTCCCGCCGGAAAATCAGCGCGACTGGAGAAAATGTCTGACCGTTCCACCCTCTCCCGACGAACTCAAGGTAGCATTCTCCCCTCTTGCCGGAGCCTTTGTCATCGGAGGGGACGGTCCGCAGTTCATGCAGGAGAGGGGGATCGAGGATAAGAAGATCTGGCAGATCGACAGCCTTCTCATCGGGATGCCGGAGAAGGAGAAGATCAAAGATAATACCGACTGGTTCCAAAAACGCGGAACTGTTGACGGACTCTGTCCTCGTTGTGCCGCCCTCGCCCTCTTCACCCTCCAGACCAATGCGCCGGGTGGGGGCCGCGGCCACATGACCTCGGTCCGTGGCGGTGGTCCGATGACCACGCTGGTTCTCGGGGAAACACTCTGGCAGACGGTCTGGGCGAATGTCGTCGACATGGAGAATTACTCTCACCCGGTGGACGACCCCCCGGCTGCAGACGACGCACGCCTCTTCCCCTGGATGGGGGAGGTGCGGACAAGCGCCGGCGGGGAGATGACAACGCCGGAGGATGTACACCCTTGCCAGGTCTTCTGGGGACTGCCGCGCAGGATCTTGCTTGACCTGGAGGGTGCATCATCTGGAACCTGCGATCTCTGCGGCGCCGAGACCGACCGTTGCATCACAACCTTCTGGACAAAACCCTATGGGGTGAAGTACGCCGGGTGGGTCCATCCACTCAGTCCATACTACCGGAACGGCAAAAACAGCACCGAACTCCTGCCCGTCCACCCTCAGCCCGGCGGGATTACCTATCAGAGCTGGCTCGGTGTGGTCATCGACGACCGGGACGAGGGGAAACACATCTCAAAGGTGACCACGCTCATCAAAGAAAGGGCTGAAAAGTCAAGTGTTCAGGAATTGATTGGGCGAAAACCATCCATATGGGCCTATGGCTACGATATGGATAACAAAAAGCCCAGGTGCTGGTATGAAGGCACCCTGCCGTTGCTCACGATCGATGACGCCTGGAAAGAGGAGTTTGAGGAAACGGCGTCCGGGATGATCAGGGCCGCTTCGGAGATGGCGAAGAATGTCCAGTGGTGCGTGAAGGTTGCCCTCTATGACAATCCTGCCGATGTAAAGGGCGACCTCTCGGTCATCAACGCCCGGTTTCTCCAGGCGACTGAGGGGAGGTTCTATGACGGCCTCGACACGGTAGCCCGTGCTCTCGCCGCGGGCGAGGATACTCTCGGGGTCCGGTGGGAGTGGCTTAAAGATCTTCAGACCGAGGCGAAGACCCTCTTTGGGGAGTATTCCCAGATCGATTCCATCGACGAGATCAATGCCCAGAGAGCGGTGAAGGCGTGGGGACTGCTGAACAGTCCTGCCTCGAAGTCGAATAAAAAGGTCTGGAAGGCGCTCAGTCTCCCTGATCAGAAAAAATCCGGAAAAGGTGAGAGATGACGATGACCAAAAACGTAGTGCATGAAATGAACCAGAAGGATGACCCGATGGATGCGATCTTCGGGTGGTGGGAGGAGATCAAAGTCCACCGCGGGGACCGGGCTGAACTGCGGCGCTGCCGGACCCCGGCAGAGGTGGCTTTTGTCCCGGCCTATTACCGACTGAAGGCGGCACTGCCGACCTGGGACCGGGAGAAACTCGCCGTGATTGCGGGAACCCTTGCACATGTCGAGACCAACGCCGAGAACATCAAAATTGCCGAGCAGTTCGCCCGCCCCAGGGACGGCGGGACGACGGCCCGCGTCAGTGAGGCCAGGTTCCGCCGTCTCCTCCGTGTGGAAGACGACGACTATGCCGAACTCTTCTCGATGATGAAGCGGCTGATCCTGATGGTCGACCGCAAGGCGAACATCCCGAGCCTCGTGTGGGGGCTGTACCGCTGGAACCCCCGGACAAAACGGGCGTGGGCAGAGGCGTATTACACGAACATCCAGACGAACAAAGAATGAGGTGAAAAAATGGCTGAATTTATCCAACTGCATATGCTTGTATCGTACCCGCCGTCGAACCTGAACCGTGACGACCTGGGCAGGCCGAAGACCGCAATGATGGGCGGGGCCTGCCGGCTGCGGGTATCGTCGCAGAGCCTGAAGCGGGCGTGGCGCACGTCGGAGACTTTTAAGGAGGCGCTCGGCGGTCACCTCGGTGTCCGCACCAAGGAGATGGGCTGGAACGTCTACCTTGCCCTGAAGAGTGGAAAGGCACTGGCCGACGTCGTGGAAGGAACAGACACAGAAGCGGTGCGGTCTCCGGTGGACGAGAAGAAGGCGGTTGCATGGGGCCAGGCGATCGCTGGGGTCTTTGGCAAGTTGAAGACGGTCAAATCCGTCAAGGACGAGAAGGATAAGAAAGAGTCGCTCTGTGTCGAACAGATGGTTCATTTCAGCCCGGACGAGATCGCCGCCATCGACAGTCTGCTCGCACGCTGTGCCGAGAGCGGAGACGACCCGGCCGGGGATGATCTTGAACTTCTCCGGGCGGAGAACTCTGCGGCGGACATCGCTATGTTCGGTAGGATGCTGGCCTCGTCGCCGTCGTTCAACTGCGAGGCGGCGGTCCAGGTGGCCCATGCGATCACGGTCCACAGGGTGGCGGTCGAGGACGATTATTTCACCGCCGTCGACGACCTCAACCGCGGCGTCGAGGATGTCGGGGCCGGGCATGTAGGTCAGGCCGAGTTCGCGGCCGGGCTCTATTATGCCTATCTCTGCATCAACCGCGACCTTCTGGTGGAGAACCTGGACGGCGACGAGGCGCTGGCTGACCGGGCCATCTGTTCTCTCATCGAGTCGGCGGCGAAGGTCGGACCGAAGGGGAAGCAGAACAGTTTTGCCTCACGGGCCTATGCATCCTACATCCTTGCCGAGCGAGGGAGTCAGCAGCCCAGGTCGCTCTCGGTGGCCTTCCTCAAGCCTGTCGGCGGCGAGGACTACATGACCGCGGCGGTGGCCGCCCTCGACAAGACGCGGGAGAATATGGAGAAGGTCTATGGGGAGTGCGCAAGGGAGTGCATGATGATGAACGCCGCCACCGGCACCGGGTCGCTCGACGAGATCCTCACCTTTGTGTCGGGTGACCATGCCTGAGTATCTCCTGTTCCGGCTCTTCGGCCCGATGGCGGCCTGGGGCGGGATGGCGGTCGGGGAGTACCGGCCTGCCGAGAGTCATCCGTCGAGGTCGGCGGTCTTCGGGCTGGTGGCGGCAGCCCTGGGTATCCGCCGTGAGGAGGCGGCGCTCCTGCGGCGGTTGCAGGAGGGGTACCGGATGGCCGTCCTGGTCAATGCGTCCGGAAACCTGATCCGGGACTACCACACCACCCAGGTGCCATCCGAGACGACAAAGAAGCGGGCCTGGCCGTTTGCGACCCGCCGTGAGGAGGTGAGTGTTCCCCGCGAGTCCTTGAACACCATCCTTTCGACGCGGGAGTATTTCTGCGACGCTCTGTACACGGTCTGCCTGTGGCCGGCGGATGATGCTCCGCCCTACCCCCTCTCCGCCCTTGCGGAGGCGCTCAGGAGTCCGGCATTTGTGCCGTATCTGGGGCGAAAGTCATGTCCGGTGACGATCCCGTTGCAGCCACAGGTGATCGGTGGAGATAATCTGCGTGCGGCGATGGACGCGGCGGCTTTTCAGGACCAGAACCTTTTGAGATCTATTTCTCGAAAAGGGAAAGGGATGCTCTTCTGGGAAGGAGAGGACGATATGGGCTTTGAGATCGAGAGCAGGCAGACCGTCCCGAGACGTGATGTGTCGCTGGACCGGCGGCAATGGCAGTTTACCGAACGAAAGGAGCATGGGGCGCTGGTGCAGGTGCCGGAGGGCGTGCGATGACGCGCTCGATCTATCGCATCCGTTTGAGGGATGATGTCCAGAGGACGCCGGCCTTCTGGCGGAGTGTGCGAAATCCGTATGATGTCCACGGGATGGTCTGGAGGATTTTCTCGGACGGGGCGCGGAAAGATCGCGACTTTATCTACCGGCTTGAGATGCAGGAGTCGTCGCCGGTGATCTATGCGGTTTCCACGGCAGACCCGGTGGACCTCGACGGGATCTGGGCGATCGAGCAGAAGGAGTACAGCCCGGTGCTCAGGACGGGGCAGCGTCTGGGGTTCAGCCTGCGGGCCAATCCGATCCGGGCGAAGCGGAATGAGGAGGGGAAACAGAAGCGCTGCGATGTGGTGATGGACGCAAAGACGGTGCTGAAAGAGTCGGGGTGTTCGCCCGACGCCATGCCTTCCCAACCGGTGCTTGTCCAGAAGGAAGGTTTTTCCTGGCTTGCTTCCAGGGGGGAGGCGGCGGGGTTTGCGGTGGATGAAGGGATGGTCCGGGCCGAGGGCTACCGGCAGCACCGGTTTAAGAAACCGAGGGGTAAAAACTGGATATCGATCAGTACCATCGACTTCACCGGGGTGCTGACGGTGACCGATCCCGACCGGTTTGAAGAGGCCCTGTATGGGGGGATCGGGCCGGCGAAGAGTTTTGGGTGCGGGCTGGTGCTTATCAGGCCGGTGTGAGGGGGAACCGCGATGCTCCCTCATTTAAAATCCATTCCCCTGAAAGAACGAATTTCCCTTATTTTTCTTGAGAGGGGGGAACTGGACGTGATCGACGGTGCCTTTGTGCTCGTGGATGTGAACGGCGTCCGTACCCAGATTCCGGTGGGTGGGGTGGCCTGCCTGATGCTTGAGCCCGGCACGAGGGTGTCCCATGCGGCGGTGACGCTTGCGGCACGGGTGGGGTGTCTGCTCGTCTGGGTGGGGGAGGCGGGTGTGCGCCTCTATTCTTCGGGGCGGCCGGGCGGCGCACGGTCGGATCGTCTGCTCTATCAGGCCCGTCTGGCTCTTGACGGCCCTGCCCGCCAGCGGGTGGTGGAACGGATGTACGAGATCCGGTTCGGAGACGATGTGCCGACTGGTTATACGGTGAACCAGCTCCGCGGGATGGAGGGGGCGCGGGTGAAGCGGCAGTACGAGAACCTGGCCAAAAAATATGGGGTGCGGTGGACGGGGAGGCGATATGACGCATCGTCCTGGGGGAGCGGTGATGTCCCGAACCGTTGCCTTAGTTCGGCGACGGCGTGCCTGTACGGGATATGCGAGGCCGCGGTGCTGGCGGCGGGGTATTCCCCGGCGATCGGGTTTATCCATACGGGGAAGCCGCTCTCTTTTGTGTATGATATTGCCGATCTCTTCAAGTTTGATCTGGTCGCCCCGGAAGCGTTCAGGGTTGCCGCACGCCGGCCGACTGATCCTGAACAGGAGGTGAGATTGGCATGCAGGGATGCGTTCAGGAAGAACCGTATCCTGAACCGGATTATCCCGGTTATTGAGGATGTGCTCGACGCAGGGGGGTTGGATGTGCCGGAACCGCCTGAGGGGAGTTTGCCCCCGGCTATTCCTGAGGAGGATATATGGGGTCCCTGATGGTGGTTGCAACTGAGAACATCCCCCACCGCCTCCGGGGGAGACTGGCTCTCTGGCTGATCGAGGTGCGTTCTGGAGTTTATGTGGGCAATTATTCGGTGAAGGTGCGGGAGATGATCTGGGATCAGGTGGCAATGGGGGTCGAGGAGGGGAATGCGGTGATGGTCTGGGCCGATCAGGGTGATGCCGGATATAATTTCAGGACGATTGGGCAGAACCGCCGTATTCCGAAAGAGATGGACGGCGTAAAGTTGATTTCCTTCCTGCCCGATATCTCATGATGATGGGTACCGGTCTCTTTTCCACCCTCACTCGCGCCAATTGGTTGGGAGTGCTCGCATCACGAGGGTGCGGGGCAACTCCCCGTGAAACATAGAAAGAAGTTTCTTTCTGAGGGAGATAAGTTAGAGAGAGTTCCCCACACGCGTGGGGATGAACCGATCGTGGTGCCCCACTGGTGCAATGACTTTGAGAGTTCCCCACACGCGTGGGGATGAACCGATCTCGAGCGGGCATCTATGTGACTGAGGGATGAGTTCCCCACACGCGTGGGGATGAACCGGCGCCGCCCAGAGATACCCCGAACTGCACGATGAGTTCCCCACACGCGTGGGGATGAACCGCTCGTCGGCGAGGCTGCGGACGAGATCGAGCCGAGTTCCCCACACGCGTGGGGATGAACCGACATTGAGGATGGCGTTCATGATCGTCGCTACGAGTTCCCCACACGCGTGGGGATGAACCGGTCAATAGCGATCACGTAGGGCTGTTCGGGGAGAGTTCCCCACACGCGTGGGGATGAACCGCCTAACACCATCACCGTATCATCTGAGAAGGTGAGTTCCCCACACGCGTGGGGATGAACCGTAAAACCTGTTCCACCACCAGATTTATGAACAGAGTTCCCCACACGCGTGGGGATGAACCGAAATGGTGTCAAAAACAATCAACCGCATCATAGAGTTCCCCACACGCGTGGGGATGAACCGAAACAGAAATTATGGAGGAGAAAAAGGAATCGGAGTTCCCCACACGCGTGGGGATGAACCGTTTAAATAATGCTTCTTCAAATAACGGATGTAGAGTTCCCCACACGCGTGGGGATGAACCGGCGTTGATCACCTCTCGGAGTAGTTGTTCATTGAGTTCCCCACACGCGTGGGGATGAACCGCAACTCATCATACTGGTCAGGACGGCGATTGAGAGTTCCCCACACGCGTGGGGATGAACCGCCAGCACCGCATCCGCGAGGTCCCGGTCCTCGGAGTTCCCCACACGCGTGGGGATGAACCGAAAAAACCATGTTAGGACAAAACGACGAACCTGAGTTCCCCACACGCGTGGGGATGAACCGGCAAACAAGTTTGTTCAATTAATAAAGATAGTGAGTTCCCCACACGCGTGGGGATGAACCGCCTTCTTCCCAAATATTCTATTTTCGATGAAAGAGTTCCCCACACGCGTGGGGATGAACCGGCCATGGGCGCGCTCTCGGTGAAGGCGGCGGGGAGTTCCCCACACGCGTGGGGATGAACCGCCGTATCGGATACATGACCCCAGCACCTACGGGAGTTCCCCACACGCGTGGGGATGAACCGATGATCGGGGCCTGCCTGAATTCGCGTGATCGGAGTTCCCCACACGCGTGGGGATGAACCGAGGCGTGCATATGTGCAACCTCTTGCGCGGCAGAGTTCCCCACACGCGTGGGGATGAACCGGATACGGACGAGCGGGGGATTATGCGAGGAAAGAGTTCCCCACACGCGTGGGGATGAACCGTATTCGGGGATGGAATTGTGCTGTTAGTGTTAGAGTTCCCCACACGCGTGGGGATGAACCGAGTGGTAGGCCATAATCGTGCAGTCCTATGCAGAGTTCCCCACACGCGTGGGGATGAACCGGTATACCGTCTCCTTCTGTTCCTCTCCCTCTAGAGTTCCCCACACGCGTGGGGATGAACCGTCGACGGCACGAACATCCGAGTCTCGTACAGCGAGTTCCCCACACGCGTGGGGATGAACCGAAAAATTGTATCGATGCGATGATTGTAACGACGAGTTCCCCACACGCGTGGGGATGAACCGTATGTAGATAATATTAGAAGAAAACTGTAATTGAGTTCCCCACACGCGTGGGGATGAACCGAATTGGTCCAAAGCAACTCCACTTGTTCTTTGGAGTTCCCCACACGCGTGGGGATGAACCTATTGAGGTCAGACCAAAATGAATCTCCACGACGAGTTCCCCACACGCGTGGGGATGAACCGTCTCTATTTGGTATCCTTTTCTTCGAGAAAAGGAGTTCCCCACACGCGTGGGGATGAACCGATCGTGGAGGGCGGCGACTGCGTCCCCTGCATGAGTTCCCCACACGCGTGGGGATGAACCGCCTGCAAGAGAGACCAGGGAGAGAGATCTGAGGAGTTCCCCACACGCGTGGGGATGAACCGGCGAGCATCGAGAAGTTGAGATAGATCTCGCCGAGTTCCCCACACGCGTGGGGATGAACCGATACCCGTCATGCTCGTAGTGCCAGTCCACATGAGTTCCCCACACGCGTGGGGATGAACCGACCCCCCGCGCCACGCCCCCTCGGCCGAGGTCGAGTTCCCCACACGCGTGGGGATGAACCTGATACGAGGTCCTCCCCCCACCGCATCGCCATGAGTTCCCCACACGCGTGGGGATGAACCGCCGTCCTTTTCGAGTTGGGTGATTTGCCGGATGAGTTCCCCACACGCGTGGGGATGAACCGGCGCCATCCAGGCGCTCTATGCCCCGGCCCCTGAGTTCCCCACACGCGTGGGGATGAACCGATCTGCCTTGCATCCCGCGTAGATCTCGGAAAGAGTTCCCCACACGCGTGGGGATGAACCGAACTGCTCATCCGCCGCCCGTGCGAAACAGAAGAGTTCCCCACACGCGTGGGGATGAACCGCGAAACGCCACACCATCGGACTCTGGTATCAGGAGTTCCCCACACGCGTGGGGATGAACCGGCAACGGCCTGTTCGGTGCCGATAGGGGTGGGGAGTTCCCCACACGCGTGGGGATGAACCGATGTTCGACCGCCCTCAGGAGGTCACCCACGAGAGTTCCCCACACGCGTGGGGATGAACCGCGGGCGTCTCATGTCCCCCTGGAAGAAGAACAGAGTTCCCCACACGCGTGGGGATGAACCGCCGGCAGCATCGCGGGTTCGGCCCTATGGGAGGAGTTCCCCACACGCGTGGGGATGAACCGACGTGGGGATAAAACCGGGTGCGGTCCGGAAGGAGTTCCCCACACGCGTGGGGATGAACCGAGTTTCGCGTCGATCTCGACCCATGCTGCACTGAGTTCCCCACACGCGTGGGGATGAACCGATCGCCGAGTTTCAGGAGAGTGCCGGGACTGGGAGTTCCCCACACGCGTGGGGATGAACCGGCCCGTCTGGCCGGGCAAAACTCGACGCACCTGAGTTCCCCACACGCGTGGGGATGAACCGAGCCGGGCCGCCAGGGTTGGATCGTCTGGTGCGAGTTCCCCACACGCGTGGGGATGAACCGCACAGGGGGGACTGAGGCGTGGGATACGGTGAGAGTTCCCCACACGCGTGGGGATGAACCGAAAGGGGGGCTTGTCGTGGCTCTGCTACCTGTGAGTTCCCCACACGCGTGGGGATGAACCGAGGAATGAGGTTATTTGGGAGGGGCAACCCAAGAGTTCCCCACACGCGTGGGGATGAACCGGATAGCAACAACCTGTCTGAGAACCAGTTTCTGAGTTCCCCACACGCGTGGGGATGAACCGTGATCGGATGAACAACCAGGAAAAACACACGCGAGTTCCCCACACGCGTGGGGATGAACCGAGGTTGCGGGGCATCGCTCACCTCAGGCCGAAGAGTTCCCCACACGCGTGGGGATGAACCGAGGGCGAGATAACCTGGGAAGTCGAGGAGAAGGAGTTCCCCACACGCGTGGGGATGAACCGGTCCCGTTCGTCGATTCCGGAGGAGAGACACCGAGTTCCCCACACGCGTGGGGATGAACCGACGCACTCGGACTCACCGCCGACGAGGTCGCCGAGTTCCCCACACGCGTGGGGATGAACCGACTCTCCCGAGAGCCTGTAGAGCCTGCACATAGAGTTCCCCACACGCGTGGGGATGAACCGGCACTGGGAGGCCCCGTTCGACCGCGGCCGCGGAGTTCCCCACACGCGTGGGGATGAACCGCGCCACGAGGCCCAGAACGCCGGAAGCATCGAGAGTTCCCCACACGCGTGGGGATGAACCGCGCGGACGGTCCAGAAGAGTTCAGCGAACCCAGAGTTCCCCACACGCGTGGGGATGAACCGCGCGGACGGTCCAGAAGAGTTCAGCGAACCCAGAGTTCCCCACACGCGTGGGGATGAACCGGCGGCGGTGCAAAACCTCGACGAGTGGCGCACGAGTTCCCCACACGCGTGGGGATGAACCGGCACGCGACCGGGAGATCAGGGCGGCGGAGCAGAGTTCCCCACACGCGTGGGGATGAACCGTCATGGGGAGATTTTAGCGGGGGCGGTGGAAAGAGTTCCCCACACGCGTGGGGATGAACCGGTTCAATAAAAAAAGGCATGTGAGGTCACCCCGAGTTCCCCACACGCGTGGGGATGAACCGAGCGCCCCCGAGGGCGCCACGTTCTGAGCTTCGAGTTCCCCACACGCGTGGGGATGAACCGAGGCGCTGCCACAGTGTCGGCGCCGCGTCGGGGAGTTCCCCACACGCGTGGGGATGAACCGATCCCCCTCGATGATCTCATAGTAGGTGCTCAGAGTTCCCCACACGCGTGGGGATGAACCGGCGACGACCCTCGACGGCAAGCCCGACGCGGCGAGTTCCCCACACGCGTGGGGATGAACCGGCGACTGCTGCTTGCTCTTCAGGCGTCGGATGGAGTTCCCCACACGCGTGGGGATGAACCGAGGATGACGGTGACCGGACCAAAGTAGTGGACGAGTTCCCCACACGCGTGGGGATGAACCTACGCCTCGAACTCGACGATGCTGAAGAACTGCGAGTTCCCCACACGCGTGGGGATGAACCGTGTTCCATACCATAGCGCACCACCCTATTTCGGAGTTCCCCACACGCGTGGGGATGAACCGGCGCTTCTGAAGGTCTTCGTTTCCCATAGCAGGAGTTCCCCACACGCGTGGGGATGAACCGAGATGGCAGAGTCTCTCGGCTCGAAACTCCTCGAGTTCCCCACACGCGTGGGGATGAACCGTCCTGTTTGCCGACGGGCGGCGGGTCGAGGGTGAGTTCCCCACACGCGTGGGGATGAACCGGGGAAGCACAGATTGTCGAAAAGAAATGATTTGAGTTCCCCACACGCGTGGGGATGAACCGTCCACCGTGGCCTGGCCGTCTGCCTGGCGGTCGAGTTCCCCACACGCGTGGGGATGAACCGGCGAGGGCGATCTCCTCTGCCTCCTCAGGGGAGAGTTCCCCACACGCGTGGGGATGAACCGCGGCTCGATCTCGTACGTGGCAGATCCCTACTGAGTTCCCCACACGCGTGGGGATGAACCGGTAGTCCTCCGTCGTCGCGCTGCACCGGGCCGGAGTTCCCCACACGCGTGGGGATGAACCGAACTGGCTCGCGATCATCTCCCCGAACCCCTCGAGTTCCCCACACGCGTGGGGATGAACCGATCCGGGGCGCGGCCGGCACCTATTTCCGGCGGAGTTCCCCACACGCGTGGGGATGAACCGTACGCCTGCGTCTGCCATCTCAGATCACCCCCGAGTTCCCCACACGCGTGGGGATGAACCGTGGCCGGGCCGCTCGCACGACCGGATCTCCAGGAGTTCCCCACACGCGTGGGGATGAACCGTCTGCGGAGGGATGGGGGGTTGGCGGGAGGGGGAGTTCCCCACACGCGTGGGGATGAACCGCCCTCCGAGCGTGATATACTCTTTATTTTTAGGAGTTCCCCACACGCGTGGGGATGAACCGACGCAGCCGCCGCAATCCAGGTGCTCGACGCGGAGTTCCCCACACGCGTGGGGATGAACCGAACAGAGAAGGTGAAGAAACGTGACAGAAACAGAGTTCCCCACACGCGTGGGGATGAACCGCGGTCGAAGCGGCGGATCGTCTCCCTCGACGCGAGTTCCCCACACGCGTGGGGATGAACCGCTCCTGGAGGAACGCCGGACCCCACTCGGCCCGAGTTCCCCACACGCGTGGGGATGAACCGTATTCGGCCTCTGAGAGGCAGTATCCCACATTGAGTTCCCCACACGCGTGGGGATGAACCGGCCTGCCTCAGTGAGGACGCCGGCGAGGTCGCGAGTTCCCCACACGCGTGGGGATGAACCGAGAGATCGGTATTTCTGGGGCGAGACGACGATGAGTTCCCCACACGCGTGGGGATGAACCGGCGCTGAGCGGCAGTCTGACTCTCCCGGATCTGAGTTCCCCACACGCGTGGGGATGAACCGACTGCTCACTTCACGCTCTTTTTCCAGACCTAGAGTTCCCCACACGCGTGGGGATGAACCGAGGCATAAAATGTCAGAAACAGGTTTGAACGGGAGTTCCCCACACGCGTGGGGATGAACCGATGTTCGTTCCCGGCACCGGAATCCCGACCGTGAGTTCCCCACACGCGTGGGGATGAACCGCCTCGGGCGGGCTCAGTCGTCGGAGGAGGGCTGAGTTCCCCACACGCGTGGGGATGAACCGGTGCTCTGTCTGGATTGTTTCCGCGAGTGGTGGAGTTCCCCACACGCGTGGGGATGAACCGACGTGAGCGGGGCCGGATACACTGGCAAAAAAGAGTTCCCCACACGCGTGGGGATGAACCGCGGTGCTCTGGGCGAAGGGATACCGGCAGTGGGAGTTCCCCACACGCGTGGGGATGAACCGAGAGACGCGGTACTCGACTTCATGGCCGGCGCGAGTTCCCCACACGCGTGGGGATGAACCGATACGGCTGTATCTTATCCTTCGTG
Source organism: Methanofollis formosanus (assembly GCF_019633745.1). Lineage (NCBI taxonomy): Archaea > Methanobacteriati > Methanobacteriota > Methanomicrobia > Methanomicrobiales > Methanomicrobiaceae > Methanofollis > Methanofollis formosanus. The sequence goes on from NZ_CP037968.1 coordinate 2,712,963, forward strand.
TCAACGGGAGTTCCCCACACGCGTGGGGATGAACCGATGATGCACCCGGGCGACACCTCGCTCGGGGCGAGTTCCCCACACGCGTGGGGATGAACCGATCCTCGCCTTTTTCTATTGCACCGGCGACAGGAGTTCCCCACACGCGTGGGGATGAACCGGGTCCTCATCGAAGGCGAGATCGTTCCCGACCTGAGTTCCCCACACGCGTGGGGATGAACCGGCGTCGCACCTCCTGAGGATCTCAAGGTCCCCGAGTTCCCCACACGCGTGGGGATGAACCGCACGCCGCCCTGATGCAGGACCACCCGACGCTGAGTTCCCCACACGCGTGGGGATGAACCGACCATCGTCACCCTCCAGGACGGCGTCAGAAAGAGTTCCCCACACGCGTGGGGATGAACCGACGGGGGCCGGGCCCTATACCCTCGAGTCCGAGAGTTCCCCACACGCGTGGGGATGAACCGGAAACGTCGTACACGGGTTGCGACCCCATAGGGAGTTCCCCACACGCGTGGGGATGAACCGATAGTGGTCTATCGCATTCTCTGGAATCGAATGAGTTCCCCACACGCGTGGGGATGAACCGGAATAAGTTCGACACCAGCACCAAACACAGCAGAGTTCCCCACACGCGTGGGGATGAACCGAGGACCGCACCACCACAAAAAAACCTCGATGTGAGTTCCCCACACGCGTGGGGATGAACCGTAGTATAGGAGGTAGCGAATGAGCCACATAACGAGTTCCCCACACGCGTGGGGATGAACCGATCCTGGATTTGCACTGTCTCCAGCGAATCGCGAGTTCCCCACACGCGTGGGGATGAACCGATCCTCTACCACGAGGTTCGGGAACGGTTCGGGAGTTCCCCACACGCGTGGGGATGAACCGCGGTGCCGGTGCTGTGATGGAGAACGATGTCCGAGTTCCCCACACGCGTGGGGATGAACCGGCGGCCACTGCACACTGCCGTTCTGCCCGCAAGAGTTCCCCACACGCGTGGGGATGAACCGAACGCGTCGAACTGGTTTGGCAGGATGACGACGAGTTCCCCACACGCGTGGGGATGAACCTGAGGAGCGCAACCTGCGCCTCTGAAGGATACAGAGTTCCCCACACGCGTGGGGATGAACCGATAGCGACTGAGAAATCAGACCTCAGCCACCGGAGTTCCCCACACGCGTGGGGATGAACCGTATAGAATAATATATGGAACATATAGTGAGTGGAGTTCCCCACACGCGTGGGGATGAACCGATCCTTTCTTATCGTGGTCCGGTCGCCCTGGTGAGTTCCCCACACGCGTGGGGATGAACCATTGTGACTGGCAGACGATGTAAGCCATCGTCCGAGTTCCCCACACGCGTGGGGATGAACCATTGTGACTGGCAGACGATGTAAGCCATCGTCCGAGTTCCCCACACGCGTGGGGATGAACCGCCTTCGACGGATATCAGATTGCCCCGGTATCTGAGTTCCCCACACGCGTGGGGATGAACCGACAGTTGGGACACTGCCGCGCCTCGACCCTGGGAGTTCCCCACACGCGTGGGGATGAACCTTGAGGATCGGGTTGCCGTCCGCGTCGGTCATCGAGTTCCCCACACGCGTGGGGATGAACCGGTCTGCGGATCTGCAACGAGGAGCAGATGGCAGAGTTCCCCACACGCGTGGGGATGAACCGCTGGCAGAGTGTGCAGACGGGGGAGTAGACCAGAGTTCCCCACACGCGTGGGGATGAACCGGTCGCATGGGCTGCCGACAAGCATGGAGCCGAGAGTTCCCCACACGCGTGGGGATGAACCGGCCCTGCGGGATCACGACGTCGCCATAACTCTGAGTTCCCCACACGCGTGGGAACGAATCGGATGATGCTGACTCCCCCACACACCGTTCTCCAATCAGAACTATCATAAAATACCATAAACAATATGATATTGTCTGTTCTTTGGTAGGCCGATGATGTTCCCCGATCTTTCGGGGTTGAACCATAGTGAAATTACAGATCCGGCCGCGTGACAGTATTTTTTCCCCACCATGTGGGGATCACACTCCCTTTTTCCATTCCCCCGCGTCCACCAGTGCAAAAAAACATCGGGAACACGCCCGTGCATCCTCCAGCGCCCGGTGCGCCCCTTCATAGGGAGAGCCGAAGAGGGCCAGATGGAGTTCTGAAAGCGTCGGCCATTTATACCCGCCCTGCCGCCTGATGCCGCAGTACCTCGCCGAACCCCTCATCGTACACCAGCCGCGGAGCGGTTCCAACGGGTCGGCACGCCCGGTCCGTTCGCATTCTCCGGCGATGACTCGCCGGTCATAGGCAAGGTTGTGGGCGACGACCCAATCGGCCGATTCCGCTGCATCTGAAAGATCTCTCAGTGCATGCCGGAGGGGGATGCCGTCCCGCCGTGCATCGGCGGTCGTGATGCCGTGAATCTCGGCCGCCGCCCGCGGGATCGAGAAGCCTTCGGGAAAAATGGTCGTCGTATATTCGGCCTGTGGGGTGCCGCGGCCGTCGCAGAGCACCCATGCCAGTTCAACGAGACGGGGAGGTGCTCTCCCGTTCAAAATCCGGCCGGTCGTCTCGGTGTCGATGACGAGGACCGTGCCGGGAGATGAGTCGGGCATCTTGGATGGATATGCGGGGTGGAGCGTGATATATCGATCGGCGGCGGGGTGGTCGCGACGAGAACCGTGATGAACGGCCGGGTCCAGGTTGCGTCTCTTCACTTTTGATCTTCGGCGACTCCGGCATGCCGGCCTGTCGTCCTGCAGAGCACCTCCTCCACCCCCTCCCTCACCCCGATCTCCCTCCTCCTCCCCCGGCCCCGGCGCACCATCTGCACATCCACCAGCCGCAGCCGCTCCAGCTTCTTCAGCCGCTCGTGAAACACCGTGTAGCTCATCTCCGCCCCCTCGCACACCCGGCCGTACACCTGCCCGGCGCCGGCCGCCCCGTCCTCCGCCCGGCCCTCGTCGAGGGCCGCCGCGAGCACCGCCCGCTCCGATGCCGACAGCCCTTCGATCGTCACGGCGAGGTGGCGGTTCTTCGAGACCACAAAGGCGGCGAGAACGTCGCCGGCGGTCACCGTGCGCCGCCCGGCCTCCTCGGCCGCCCTCGCCGCCCGCCCGATGAGGTCCAGGCCGACGCGGAGATCGGCGGTGGCGACCGCCCGCTCGACGACGAGGTCGAGGACCGCGGGCGGCATCACCCCCGGATACAGCCCGGCCCGCACCCGGTCGCCGAGGATCGCCCGCACCTCCCCGGCGGAGTACGGCGGGAAGAAGACCTCCGCCGCCTGGAAGACCGACCGCGTGCCCGGGTCGAGGGCACGGGCGAGGTCGGCCTCGGGCGCAGAGAGGGTGAGCACCACCCCGACCCGGACCGCCGGCCAGACCTCGTGCATCCTGAGCAGCGGGGCGAGGACGGCGTCGAGCCCGCCGTCGGCAAGGAGCCAGTGGGCGTCGTCCAGGCAGACGACGACCGCCGCCTCCCGCGCCATGAGGACATGGGCGACCTCGGACATCAAGCGCTTGATCGAGACCCCGGAGGTCGGCGGGGCATGGCCGACGAGCACCCGGAAGATCTCGGCGACGACCGCAAACAGACTCTTCTCGACCTGGCAGGAGACGAGCACCGGCACCACCTGCGTCGTCGTCTCCTCCACCTCGGCGAAGAGCAGCCTGATCGCCGTCGTCTTGCCGGTGCCAGGCACCCCGCGGAGCACGGCGTGCTGCGGGCGGTAGCCCGCGAAGGCCGGGCGGAGGGCGAAGGCGAGGGCCTCGAGCTGCGTGTCGCGGTGGTTGAAGACCTCAGGGAGATGAGCGGACTCAAAAACCGCAGGGTCGCGGAAGAGCGTCTGGTCGGCGGTGAGGGGTTTCATGCGGAGGGGTGGCCGCCAGAGGATATAGAGGTGGGCCGTGCGTGCGGGGTGAAAGTGAAGGGCCGGGGGACCGCGGCAGAAAATCACCCGGGAAAATATCCCGGATCAAAATAAAAAGGCATTATATTGATGAAACGAATGAAAGCACATATGAAATCCGATCCATACCCCATGCCCGGAGAGTTCGGGAGAACGTCCACGGCCCAGGCCCCGGACGAGTCCCTCGCCGAATGGGCCGAACGAGGCGGCCCCCACCTCCGGAAGATCCTGGAAGGGGCTCTCTGTTCCTCGTCCGTGCCGAAAACTCCCGCCCCCACTCCGGCGGACGATAAGACCATACCGAAATATCCGAAACGAACAGGCGGGCCGCCGTCGCGGAGAAGCCTGCTGGCAAGGCTGAGGGACTACGACGAGTGGCCGGAAGACGAAGGATACGATGACGACGACGGTGAAGGGTACGACGAGACGGTCGGGTCGATGGGGTACGGCAGTTTCTGGTACGAGAACTACGACGAGATCTATGACTCCATGGCCAGCAGGTAACCCCGTTTACACCCGTTCCTGCTGATACGAGATCGCCCTCTCCTCCGCCCCGGTCCAGGTCGGCGTCATCCCGACCGCGAGCCGATTGCGCGGGTTGACGTTCTCGTCGTTTCTCGCCACATCGTCGAGGCTGACGCAGTAGACGCGGTCGGGCTCTCTCTCTCGTGCCCGGCAAAGGTGTTGATCGCCCCTGCCGCCCCTCACTTCACGATCATCACCGGACACGCCGCGAGCTGCGCCGTCTTCTGGCTGACGCTCCCCATGACGACGCCCTGGAGGGCGCCGAGCCCCCGGCTCCCGATGACGATCAGGTCGGCCCCGACCTTCCCGGCGGCCGCGAGGATCTCGCTCGTCGGGTCGCCCATCCCGACCTCCAGGGTGTACGGGACGCCCGCCCCCTCGATGAGGGAGAGGACCGGGCCCGCGACCGTCCGGGCGTCCTCCTCCAGGAGGGCGTGGACGTCGAAGTTCGCCTTCACGACCCTGGACTGTGCGGGCGGGGCGGCGACGTACACGACCGCGAGCGACGCCTCCGGCAGGGCCGCCACCAGACCAACGGCACTCTCGGCCGCCCGTATGGCATTCTCCGAGCCGTCCACTGCAAGAAGAACCGAATGAAACATGACAACCTCGTGTGGCATAAAGAGCAACGCCCGGGCTTAAAACCGTGCCGACCCGGAAACCTTGAAGTCTGCCGGCGCCCTTATATATTGCCACCTGCGGCCCGGCCGCCCTGCACCCGGACCGCCACCCGAAACCCCGAGGACTGACCGTGAATCTACCCATCACCCCGAATCTGCCCGCGCTCAAGCAGGCCTGGCTCTCCAACATCCGCGGCGACACCCTGGCCGGGATGACCGTCGCCCTGGCCCTCATCCCTGAGGCGATCGCCTTCTCGATCATCGCCGGCGTCGACCCGATGGTCGGGCTGTACGCCTCCTTCTGCATCGCCGTGGTCATCGCCTTCGCCGGCGGGCGGCCGGGCATGATCTCCGCGGCCACCGGGTCGATGGCCCTGGTGATGGTCATCCTGGTCCGCGACTACGGGCTCGAGTATCTCCTCGCGGCGACCGTCCTCACCGGCGCGATCCAGGTCGCCCTCGGCCGCCTCAAGGTCGGGCGGTTCATCAGGTTCATCCCGTACTCGGTGGTGCTCGGGTTCGTCAACTCCCTTGCGATCCTCATCTTCCTGGCCCAGGTGCCCTTCCTCATCGGCGCCCCTCCGGCGGTCTACGTCATCGCGGCGGCGACCGTCGCCACCATCGTCCTCCTCCCCCGCCTCACCACGGCCGTCCCGCCGGCGCTCGTCGCCATCGTCGCGGCGACGGCCGCGGCCATCGCTCTGGACCTCGACGTCCTCACCGTCGGCGGGATGGGTGCGATCACGCAGACCCTCCCGGCCTTCCACCTGCCGGCCGTCCCGCTCACCCTCGAGACGCTCCTCATCATCCTGCCGTACTCGGTGACGCTCGTCATCGTCGGGATCATCGAGTCCCTCCTCACCGCCTCGATCCTCGACGAGATGACCGACACCGGGAGCGACAAGGACCGGGAGGTGCAGGGGCAGGGGCTTGCCAACTGTGTCGCCGGGTTCTTCGGCGGGATGGCCGGGTGCGCCATGATCGGGCAGTCGGTGATCAACGTCAAGTCAGGCGGGTCGGGCCGGCTCTCGACGCTGGTCGCCGGGCTCTTCCTGATGGTGCTCATCATCGTCTTCGGCGACATCGTCGCCCGGATCCCGATGGCCGCCCTGGTCGGGGTGATGGTCATGGTCGCGGTCGGCACCTTCGAGTGGCAGTCTCTTCGAGATCTCCCCAGGATCCCGCGGGGCGACGCGGCGGTGATGCTCCTCACCATCGCCATCGTCGTCACCACCCACGACCTCGCGAAGGGCGTCATCGCCGGCGTCGTCCTCGCCGCCCTGATCTTCGGGTGGAAGATCTCGGTCATCTCCGCGACCGCCGCCACGCGGGAGGACGGGGTGAAGGTCTATACCGTGAAGGGCCAGCTCTTCTTCGGGACGATGGCGGGCTTCCTGGACCTCTTCGACTATGCCGGCGACCCGCCGGAGGTGCGGATCGACTTCTCGCACTCGCATATCTGGGACCAGTCCGGGGTCGAGGCGATCACCCGCGTCGTCCACCGCTACCAGCAGCAGGGCAAATCGGTGTACGTCATCGGGCTCAACCCGGAGAGCCAGGAGACGCTGGATAGGGGCTTTTCCTGAACCGATTGAAAAAAAGAGATCAGGACGGGGCCATCTGGTGCAGCCCGAGGATGTTCCCCTCGGTGTCCCTGAACCAGGCGGTCCTCGCGTCGCCGGGTTTCCCGGCGATCCCGTTCACGGTCTTCAGGTCGGGCAGGTCGTACTCCACGAAGACGACCCCCTTGTTCCTGAGGGCCTCCACTTCGGCCTCGATGTCGGCGACCATGAACGCCGCGACGGTGTGGTCGGCCTTCGTCGGGCCGCGCCGGTAGATGTACAGCACGGTCCCTTCCCCGCAATCGAAGAAGACCCCATCTTCATCGGTATCGACGACCTCCAGTCCGAGCGTCTTTTCGTAGAACGCGCGTGCACGGCCGAGATCCACGACCGGTAGCGTCGGTGCGACTCCCATCTTCGACAACATCACGCTCACCTCGACGTCGGGAGAGGGTGTTCCTCTGCTTAAAGGTATGGGCCTCACCCCCGTCCCATCACCCGCACCACCACCGCCACGATCCCGCCGACCACCCCGCCGGCCCAGGCGGCGGCCCGCCGCTCCCGCCTCTCCTCGCCGATCTTTTCGCTCTGCCAGGTCTCGACGGCCCGCAGCCGCGTCTCCATCTCGGCGTCCCGCGCCTCCATCCGCTCCAGCGTCCGGCAGATCCATTTCACGTCCCTATTCGTCTCGACGATCATCTCGTGCAGGTCACGCTCGGCGGCCATTCTGATCTCCTCGATCCGAGAATGGCGGTTAAGACAGATTAATATTACTTATGGTAATATGAAGGTGTGCCGGTGACATCCCGGGAGTCCTGGCAGGAGTGAAAAGAGCAATGGCAGACTTTGTCCTGTCCACCACGAACAAGACGTCGGTGCGGAAACTCACCGCACCGATCGCCGATGCTGCCGCGTTCAACGGCATCATCGAGGACATCCTGACGAACAACCCCTGGGGATGCACCCCCTGGGAGGGCGCCGGCGTCTCCCACGACGGCGTCGAGAAGGCCGCGGAGAACTACACGGCCCGCATCGTCTACGAGGACGAGTTCGGCGACGTCCTGGGCACCGCCTCCGCCCGTGCGCCGGACCTTGCCGGGTTCAACGCCGCGAAGACCGAACTCCTCGGCAACGAAGCGCTCGAGACCGCGGTCGGCGGGACGGCCGTCGCCGACTCGGGCCGCGAGACCTACGCGTGCCGCCTGCGGTGCCACGACGCCGGCGGCGAGGTTTACTTCGTCGCCTTCACCCGCACCTCGGTGCGGATCTCGTCCTACGAGAACGACGCGATCAGCGACGCGATCGAGACCTGGGCCGACGGGGTTGCGGCCCTCGCGTGAGTGTGAACACGGGAGGGATCACCCCCTCCTGATATTCGGTTTTTCGGCTTTGTAGAAATGCTCTGGATAGGTATCTCTGCGGGGGGCTGGCATGGGGGAAGGCGGTCGATACATGCTCGCACCTGAAGGAGGGAGAGCATCCAATCGGGTTCGATGGGCTCTCTGAAAATCAATGCCTATCCGGAGTGCGGAAGAAATCAATGGCTTTATTAATGCCCCGGAATGAATATCCGGTAATACAAAAGATACGTATTGGCATGACACTGGCTTTCCTGCTTGCGGTGCTGATTGCCGTCGCAGGATGTACTTCTGCGGACTCTTCGGCCACTGGTACGGCCGGAAATTCCGAAGGTTTGCTCAATGCCACCGCGAGCGATGCGGTGGTCTTCGGCCAGATGCATGTGAAGATGCTCGAAGGAACAAACGAGGTGTTCGAGTATATTTTATCGGGAGAATCTGACGATAAGACGGAGTTCCTCTTCTCTATGGTCGAGGCAGGCGTTCTGAACGATGAGATCCGGGCAGTATCTGATCACCATCTCCTGAAGGAAGAGTATGATGCGGTGGACAGTTCGCGTACAGCGCTGATCGTTTCTGCTCTTGCGGTCATTGAGGAGTATGAGACGAACGGAAATGTCTCGGCTTCCGGTCTTCAGGCGTTTGAGGATGACGTCGATCTGATGAAGTCGGCCTTTGATGAGTATGCGGATGCGTCCTATGCGACGCTGCCCGGGGGAGGGAACGATCCGGCCGTCAGCCTCCTGAAGATGCAGGAAGAACTGCTCGAAACGGTCGGGGAGTCGCTTGAGTATGTCACCCTCGGCAACGTCGAGGAGAAAGAGGAGTTCTATGCAGGAATGGACCGGTTCATGGCAGAAGCGGAGGCGTTCAACGATACGGCCTATCTTCGCGCCGGTGAGAACGTTGCCGTCGCGAACCGGTATCAGGCAATGATGGACGCCGTCACAGAATGCCGGTCGGCGGCCGATATTCTTTTCTCCGCGTATGAGGCAGACAAAATGCTCTCCGGGGAAGATTTTGATGCGTATGAGGTTTCCGTCGACACGATGAAGGCGGCATACGATACGCTCATGGCGTCGGTGCTGGCGACGGTATGATCTCTGTCCCCTTTTTTTCGTGAGTCTGTTCGAGGGCATGAACGTGCGGGAGCCGCGACGCCGTCGCGATCCGCCGCCCTCGCGTGATCGGGAGAGAGGGGATCTCCCCTCCCTCTTCTCAGTCAGGGGATCCTGACATACCGTGATTGCGCCGGGCACTGCCGCCAGGTCCGGACCAGGTGACGAGCGGTTCCCGCTCCCCCCGGGAAGGCGCGGGCCATTGCGCGGTGGACCCGACCCCGGAGACGGCGGAACGATTATCTCCCCTCTCTTGTATCTGCACGGGGGGCGACGGGGATGGGACTGCGGCGGGCGCTGACAGAGTTCGACCTGACCAACATCATCGTCGGGTCGATCGTGGGTGCCGATATCTACATTGCGTCGGCGCTCACCGCAGGGCTTGTCGGGCCGTTCGCGATCGTGGTGTGGGTCGTGGCGGGGATCTGTGCCGCGACGATCGCAGTCGTGTTTGCGTACTGCAGTTATTATGTCCCGCGGGCAGGCGGGCCGTTCGCCTATGTCTCGGCGGCGTTCGACGATTTTTACGGGTTTCTCACCGGGTGGAGTCTGTGGATCGCAGAGCTGCTCGCCCTCCCCGTCTTCGCCATCGCCTTCGCCCTCTATCTGGGATCGGTCGTCCCGCTCGGTCCGGCGGCGGAGGTGGCGGTGCGGGGCCTCTTCATCGGGGCGCTCACCGTCGCCAATATCCTCGGAGTCAGGGCGGCAGGCAGGCTCAACGACCTGCTCACGATCATCAAACTTCTTCCCCTCGTCGTCTTCGTCGTTGCGGGACTCGTCTTTGCGGTCGTGCACCCGGCCCATTTTCTCGGCAACTACCGGCCGTTCATGCCCTTCGGCCTGGAACACGCGGCATATGCGGTGGTCCTGGTCTTCTGGGCCTATGTGGGTTTCGAGATGGGGACGTTCCCGGCTGACGAGGTGAAGGATCCTGCCCGGAGCATTCCGCGGGCGATCGTGCGCGGGATGGCGATCGTCGGGATCTTCTATGTCATGACGAACTTCGTGCTGTACGGTCTCGTCCCGGGGGGTGAGCTGGCGGCGAGCACGACGCCGCTCGTCCTTGCCGGGACGGTGCTCTTCGGTTCTCTTGGGGCGGTGCTCATGACGGTCGGGGCGCTGTTCTCGGTCTCGGGGTCGGACGAGTCCGGGATGCTCGGGAGTTCGCGGCTTGCCTATGCGATGGCTATCGACGGGCTCTTCCCGTCGATTTTTGCACGGCTCCACCCGCGCTATGGGACGCCGTATGTCATCCTCATCGTTGAAGGGGTCGTGGCGTTCGTGCTCTCCGGTTATGCGGATCTCCCGGGGTTGATCTCGTTCTCAGTCTTCAATCTCGCGTTTTCGTTTCTCCTCACGTCTTTTGCGCTTATCGTGCTGAAGGACGAGACGAGTCCGCTCCTCGGGCAGACGGTCCTGCCCCTCGCGGGGATCGGGATCTGTCTTTTTCTTCTTGTCTCGACGCTCCCGGCCGATCTGATCGTCGGGGCCGTCGTTCTCGCGGCAGGAGTCCCGGTCTATCTTTATTTTTCTCCGAAGACCGACATTCATCATCTCAAAGAGGAATTTTTATCGGAAGAGGCGCTGTTTCTCCGCAGGGTCGCCGCAAAAGAGCGCTATCTCGCAAATTTTATCAGGCTGGTGCGGGAGGCGTGGGAGGTGGGACGGCGGGTGGTGCACCGGCTGTAGGGGGTCACGCCCTGATCTGCCCGTTCAGGCCCGGATTTCCGGTTTTCGGTCCGCGGATCCTGGCAGAATGGGCCGCGTTTTCAAAGGTGCTGTTTTGCGGGTATTTTTCAGGTGTGCCGATGGAAACCGCCCCTGTATCCGGCCCAGGATGGGGTGTGCGGGGAGGGGAGAGGTTGCAAGAAGGGGTGGCGCCGGTGCGGGGACGAGAGGGGGTGGAAAGAACGGCGGAAATCGGCGCGAATTGATGAGGGGAGACGGAAGGAATGGGGTGCATAAGGACACCCGCTCTACGTAGGCAGGCTGAGCACGACAGTTTCACTACGATATGTGTGTGGCTTTATGAGTTCTGTGATTGAAAAGATCCGATAGAGGTAGTGAGAATGGTGGTTTTTTGGACCTATCTTTGATCAGATAGAGAATGAACGCCGCTAAGATCAAACTGTGTATCGATAATACCTGCTGTTCGAGGAGATACGCTGTTATGATAACGAAAATAAAGAAGATATAATCTAGGAAATCTCGATGCATGAATTTTTTAGGGCACTCCGTTTCGATGTCCTCATCGATGCGGAAACTCCAACACTTTTTGGGGGTGAATTCTCCCGGTGCTTTCGGTACAGTCACCCCCTCGCAGGTAATTTCGCCGAGATAACCCTTGGATGACAATAAGGACAAGATTTCGTCCTTTGAAATCTCTTCGAGCCACAAAACGTTGGGCATTTCGGTCATTCTCGCACCACCCATATGGTAGGCGTAACGAATATTATAGATTCTCCCTGTACGGCTCTGCACCATTTTGGGATGGATGAATATGGGTATAAGAAAAACACGAATGTCTTTAGGAGAATTATAAATTCAGATTTAGGAGTTTATACTTGTAATTCAAAGTCCTTGTCAACGATCCGCTGACTGATGAAGAAGGCATCATAGAAACATGCCATTCGAATCAGGGATGATATTCAAGTCATGGACAAGGTGACCGAGGCCTGAAAGAAACTGATGTTCATAAGCAGGGTAGGGAGTGTTGCAACGGTGAACCTCCGGAAGAGGGGCGGCGTCGGCGGGCACCTCGTCGGACCCGTACACGGCAAGGGGCTCTGCCGACAACCGGAACACCGCGGCAAACCGCCCGCCCACCCCGGCGACGGGAGGGTTATCGTTCGTCTCGATCATCCCCCTCAGAGAGGGGAGGTGGCCCCCCTCAGCTCACCGGGGCGAGCGTAAAGAAGGCGATGACCGCCGCCAGGAGGATGAATCCCAGGACGAAGAGGACGACCAACGGCAGGAGGACGGCGGCCGCGGCCCGCCCGGTCGTGGTCTCGTGGAGTTCCCGGATCCCGAGGACATAGAGGACCAGGGACCAGATCCCTGCAAGGAACCCGATGAACGGGATCCAGCCGAGGAGCATGGCGGGAGTGGCGCCGTACGCCACGGCCTTGATGGTCTGCTCGAGTCCGTTCCCCCCGACGAGGATGACGACGAAGAGGTGGATGATCAGGCCGATGACGAAGAGGCCGATGAGCCCGGCGACGATCCCCCAGATGATCATGCTGATCCCGGCGACGACGCCGGTCCCGATCCCCATGCCGGAGAGATCGCCGTAGAGATTGAACCCGGCCATCACCAGCAGTCCGCTCAGGACGGCGTTGATGGCGAGGATGACGACGAAGTACTTGAGCACCTCGCCGAGGTCGTCACCTTTTGCGTCTTTGAAAGACTCTACCGGATCCGTAAGGAACCCTTTCATACGCTCGACAAGATCTGCAGGCATGATAGGAATATCGTAAGGGGAAATATATCCTTTTCTCTATGCTCCTCCGGTACGGGGGAACCCTTCCCGAGATCGTCACATCCCCGCGCCGGATGCCGGGCTCGAGAGGGTGAGTGCGATCGCTCGACCGCTCGCCGGCGAGAACTCGGCCCCTGGGAGAAAGGGGTGTGCGGGTCCGGAGGCGTGGACGAAAAATGGTGCTGTGTTAATCCCTGGTCTCGTCCCCGTTGGATTCCTGGTCTGCAGGGTGATCGTCGTTCGGTTCTTCTTTCCGGTTCTCTTTTTTCTTGAGGGCCTGAAGGACGAACTCGCTCATACGGGGATTCTGTTCGGAGGGGGCGTCGGGGCGCGCTGATTGATCTTCTGGCATGTCTCACCGTATATTTCAGGGATTGTATGTTTTTAGGGTATATCTTGACTGTGGTTCACCATTCTTTGAATGATCATATCGGGTGCCTCGCGTTCAGATCTGTGCATCGGCGGGACGCGATTGCGATCCGCCCCGCCGCCTTCATCACCGGTGCGCCGGTTTTCTCGCGGAGAACTCGAAGACGCAGAAGTCGGGCGCCGCACCCGGCATGCCGGTGCGGTCCCCCTCACGCACCGTGACCTCGCGAAAACCCGCCGCCGCCATGTGCCCGGCCATCTCGTCTCGCGTCATCAGCCGTGGCGGTCCGGCACGGCTGCGGGCGCCGACTCCGTCTCTGAGCCCCAGCGTCGACCCGAAGAAGATCCCGCCGGGCTTCAGGGCGTCGTGGGCACACATAAGGTACTCTCTGAACTCGTCCTCGTCCTCGATCACGTGGAAGACGCTTCCCGAATAGACGGTCTCGAACCTCTCCGACCGGAACGGGAACCGATCGTCTACCAGAAAGAGGTCCCGGACCTCCTCCCGGTCGGCGTAGAGGTCCATGCCGAGGTCGATGCTCTGCCAGGTGAGGTCGAACCCCCGTACCATCTCCCGCGGGTAGCCGTCGCGGAGCAGGTGCCGCACGGCATCCCCGGTGCCGCACCCGTAATCGAGGAACTCTCCCCGGTGCTTCACCGCCTCTGAATAGAAAAAGTGCCGCGTGATCCGCGGCTCCCCGACGCGGAGGACGATATAGGGGTACGGGACATTTTTGAGCGTGTACTGCTCGAGCACCCGCTCGCGGTGCCCCGCGGGGTAGACGAGGCCCGCCTCCTCCAGGCGGTCCATGGCCTGGACGAGCGCCTCTTTCAGCCCGGTTCCGTCCCTGAATCGCTGTATTTGTGTCATACGATCTCGTCTCCAAAAAATGTGGGCGTCTCACGACCTCCCGGCGTCCGCCGCCCTGAGCGGGACGACGACCGGGGCGCCCCCGTCGTTGTCGAGGAGGCGGGCCTCCACCCCGTAGACCTCCCTGATGTTCTCCGCCGTGATCAACCGTGCCGGCGGGCCTGCCGCAGCGATGACGCCCTCTTTCATCATCGCCATGGTATCGCAGTACCGGGCCGCGAGGTTGAGGTCGTGGATCGAGATCACGACCGTGATCCCGGTCGTGTCCACGAGCGACCTGACGTACTCCATCGCCTCGAGCTGGTGCCTGAGGTCCAGGCTGCTCGTCGGTTCGTCGAGGAGGAGTACCGCCGGGTCCTGGGCGAGGGCGCGGGCGATGAGGATCTTCTGCTTCTGCCCGCCTGAGAGCTCGTTGAAGTTCTTCATCGCAAGCCCGTCGATGTTCAACCGTTTCATCACCCTGGCCACCGCGGCGATGTCCTCCTCGCCCACGCACCAGCCCATGTGCGAGCGGCGGCCCATCAGGACCATATCGAAGACGGTGAAGGAGGCCATCGGGGGGGAACTCTGCGGGACATACCCGATGGCCCGTGCGATCTCCTCGATCTCCATACGGGCGATCTCGCGGTCATCGATGAGGATGCTCCCTTTCGGTCTGAGGATGTGGTCGATGCACTTGATCAGGGTGGTCTTTCCCGAGCCGTTGGGGCCGACGAGCCCGAGGACCGAGCCTTCCCCCACCTCCAGGGAGAGCCCCTGCAGGACCGGGGCGCTCCGGTAGGAGAAGGTGAGGTCGCGGATCGTGAGCGTTACCAATCGCCACTCCCCCTGCGGATGAAGAGGTAGAGGAAGAACGGGACGCCGAAGAAGGCGGTCATCACGCCCACCGGCATCACCTGGCCCGGGATGACGGTCCTCGCCGCTGTGTCGGCCGCAAGGAGCAGCACGGCCCCGAGCAGGCCCGACGCCGGCAGGAGAAAGCGGTGGTCCCCGCCGACCATCATCCTGGTGATATGGGGTGCGACGAGCCCGATGAACCCGATCGTCCCGGTGAAACAGATGATCCCCGCGGTGATCAGGGAGGTCAGGCTGAGGCAGGCGATCCTGACCCGTTTCACGTTCACGCCCATGCTCCTGGCGCTCTCGTCCCCGGCGCCCATCACGTTCAGGTCGATCGCCTTCCAGAAGAGGTAGGGGAGACTGACGAGCAGGATGACGCCTGTTGCGGTGATGATGTCCCAGTTCGCCTTGTCCAGACTCCCGAGCATCCAGAAAACCACCTGCTGGAGGTTGTCGGCGTCGCTGAAGTACTGGACGAAGGATGTCATCGCCGAGAAGAGGTACATGATCGCGATTCCCGCCATGATCATCGAACCCGGCGTCAACCCCCGGATCGAGGCGAGTCCGAAGACGGCGGCCGAGGCGATGAGGGTGAAGACGAAGGCGTTGCCGATGACGAGGTACATCCCGCTCCCGATCCCGGCGCCGAGGATGAAGGCGATGGAGGCCCCGAGGCCCGCGGCCGAGGCGATCCCGAGGGTGAACGGGCTTGCAAGGGGGTTCTTCAGGATCGCCTGCATGACGGTCCCGGCAACGGCGAGCCCGAACCCCGCGATCATCGCGAAGACGATCCGCGGGAGGCGGTTGACCAGGATCGCACACTCTTCGGCGGTCGTGGGTTCGGAAAAGAGGCCGGATGCGATGATCGAGTAGACCTCCATGAGGGAGAGGTCGTAGCTGCCGAGGTTTGCCGCAAAGCCGGCAAGGGTGATGAGGATGAAGAGAGAAACGGCTACAAGGAGCCATTTTCTCTTGATGTACCCGGTGTAGTCTGCCCGCACCTGCGCGAGGTCGGTCTCGTTCATCTCCTCTTCACCCCGCGTCGGGATAGGCGAAGGCCCCGTGTTCGGTGACGTCGTAGTCGACGCCGTGGAAGCGGTCGATGTACTCCTGGTTGATCGCCGCCGGGTCGAGGTCGGCGAAGCGGTCGGGGTAGAACCATTTCGCGATCGTGGCGAGTGCCGCCGGGTACTGGAGGCCGTAGGCGTAGCGGTACGAGATGATGTACGTCCGGCCGTCCTTCACCGCCGGGGTGAAGGTCAGGATCTTCTGGCCGGTGATGTCGCGGTAGTGGTCGGCGAGCGCCGTCGGGTCGTCGGTCTCGTAGCCCCCGGCGTAGCAGAGGCCGAGGATCGCGTCCGGGTCCTGCTGTGCGACCCACTCGGTGTTGACGATGCCGGTCGAGGCGTCGACGGTCGCGGCGGCGACGTTGATCCCGCCCGCGTCGGTGCAGTGGGTGTGCATGTACGTCCCGGCCGAGGCGGTCCGCCGGTCCGCACCGCCCGAACTGCCGACGTCGATGAAGACGTTGATCCGTTCGTCCTCAGGGATCGCCGCGGCCCTCTCCTTGATCTCGTCGACGTAGCGGTCGTGCCACGCGACGTACGCGGCGGCCTCCTCCTGGCAGTCGAGGAGGTAGCCGATCTTCTCGATCTCGTCCCTGAGATAGGAGGGTTCGAGGAAGTCCATCCTGACGACCGTGACCGAGGGGGGCATCTTGTCGACGAAGAAGTCGTCGCCCGGGCCGAGGGTGACGTAGGTGAAGATCGCGTCCGGGTTGCAGGCGTAGATCTTCTCGATGTCGGGCGGGGTGGGGCCGCCGCCGCCGATGTCGATCTTCTCCCTGACGTAGGGGTTGATCACCGCCATCCTGACGGCCGAGTTGGCGACGCCGATCACCTTCTCCTCCTGGCGGAGCGGGGTGACCCAGTGGCCGTTGTAGGCGACGATCCGCGTCAGGGGCCGGACGATGGTGATCGTCTTCCCGGTCGAGTCCTCGATCCGGCGGGGGTATCGGGGATAGTTCAGGGCGGCGTCCCTGAGGTCGGCGCGGCTGAGGTGGTCGACGGTCCCGCCGCAGTGTTCGGCCTCCATGCAGGCGATGATCTCGTCGGCAAGGACGTCTTCGGCGACCGCCCTGATCTCCTCGGGCGTCGTGGGGACCGCCGCGGCGGCGGCCGGGGCGATGAGGAGGGCCAGGAGGACGACGAGCGAGGCGGCCTTCATCGGAGACACCTCCGGCCGGCGACGAGCGCCGCACCTGCGGCGGCGATGAGGCCGAATCCCGGCGATTTGTGTGGGTCCGGGGTGGCGGCACCTGCGGCGGCCGCTGCGGCGATGATCCGGGTGGCCGGGGTCTCGCCCGACGTCCCGGTGCGGACGTCCTCCCACAGCCCGGTGATCGTCCCGCTCCCGCCGGCGTCGGCGCGGAGGGTGTAGGCGATCGCCGTCTCGTTGACGGCCGAGAAGATGATCTGCCGGCCCGTGACTTTGTACCGGCCTTCGGGCTGGGTCGTCCCCGCGAAGGCGAAGCCGTCCGGGACCGTCTCGACGATCCCCATCATCGATCCCTGGGGGAGGGCGAGGGTCACCTCGACGGTCCCGCCGGCCGCGAGCGTGTCGGTCGAGACACTCCGAACCACGCCCCCGTCCGCCCCGAGTGCGGGGGCGGCAAGCATGCAGAGGATGATCAGGGTGGTTGCGGCGGTTGGTAAATTCATTGTATGGATCTGTAAGATTTGGTGATATATATCTTCCTTTTTGTGATATGATGGCGCGAAAAAATGAATCGATTTTTTTACGGGGGCGCAGGCCCTGCGGCACGGTGCGCCGGGTGCTGCGTGAAAATCGCGGATCGATAGACTTATACTTTTCTTTGGTGAGATCTAATGTTACTAATATGTAAAAACGTAACAATTAGAGAAGATTCATGAGCAAAATCTATGTACTGGCCTCCATCCCCGGCGCCGGAAAGACGACCACGGCGCTACTGCTCCATCGCCACTTCCGCGAGCAGGGCCTGCGAGTGGCCTGCCTGCAGCAGAACAAGGGGCAGAGCGACGTGCACGCCTACCTGTCGGCCGGATGCCGCCACTACACCATACCGCTCGAAGCGGCGAAGGGCCGGGAGGACTTCGAGCAGTGGGTGCCTTCAGGCTACGATGTCTACCTTTTCGAGGTCACCTGGCCCTATGCACCGATTGGCGCGGCGTACGTCGACGTCTTCGACCGGATCAACGAGACCGTCCCCTACGAGGCGATGAACGATTGGAAAGGATATGTTGCCGCCTTCCAGAAAAAAAGGTGGAGCCGCCGACTCCCGGCGCATCATCCCGACCTGATGGAACTCTGGGACATGGTCAGGGATCGAACCGTGCAGCGGATCGTCACAAAGGTGCCGGAAGAGGTGGAAGGCCCGTTCGTCGATACGTCGCATTTGATCCATCGTCCTGAACTCCTTGTTGCGGACACGATCGAACCGCAGATGACCCTGCCCCGAAGCGACAGAACCGCCATCGCCGTCGGTGCATTCCCGGCAGAATTCTGGGATCTTTTCCCCCGGCTCTCCTGGTACGGCTACGACTATGCAGCCTTCATGGAGCGCTATAGGGCGGAGGACTACGACCTCGCTGTCATCGGGATGTGCGGCGGCACCGCGCTGAAGTTCCGCGACCGTCCGGAAAAATCCGACGTCATCTGTTACAAGCCCTCGGTCTACCTCGACGGTTTACAATCCCCGAAAGAAGTCTTGCAGAACCGCGACTCCTTCTCCAGGATCGTCTCGACCATCAAGGAGAAACCCGTCGGCACGCCGCTCGGCGATGAGGGGAGCCCTTACTTCAGGCTGAACAACCGGTTCTGGACCTACCGGCCCTATCCTGACAGGGAGATGATCTGGCGGGAAGAGAATATGCTCTTCTGTAATGGCTGGGTGCTTCCGCAGTATCTGATCCGCGAAGGGTACCTGGAGGTGTGAAGCATGGGAGGGGTTGTAACAGTGCCGATTATATCTTCAATTGAACCTGCAGTCGACTGTATTATTGATACAGTAGAGAGTTTCTTTGATCGTCTGTTTGAAATAACAATTGATGTGGCATCAACTGTTGATGTTTGGTTAAATGATGTTGTCGCCTTTACAGTCAGCACCTATGAGACCTTTGTATCATGGTTCTTCGACCGCGCGACAACAGTCGTTGAAACCGGCGAAAACATCATCAGGATAGTCGTGGCAAACGCGGCGGGATCGACGGAAAGGATCATCCATGCTGTAATCACGGAGACTCCCGTTACATCCGCACCCGAGATCACGAGCACGATTCCGCTGGAGCAGAGCATCTCGAACGTCCCCGGAGGATCGAATACAAGAACCTTCGGAGCGACCGTCGATCAGTCGACGACGGTAATATTCTCGGTTGAAGGACAGGAAAAACGCAGATTTAATGCCGTGACCAATGCCGCGTGGGAATGCGATTTCTCCGAATATTCCGCCGGCACCCATAGCGTGGTCGTAACTGCGTCTAACTCAAACGGGAGCGATTCGTTCACGTGGTCATGGGAGATTCTGGAACAGCCCGTGATAACCTTTGTAACTCCTTCTGCGGATAGCGTGAGCAATTATGATGCCGAAGGCAAGAGGGTCTTCCAGGCAAGCGTCAACATCCCCTGTTTACTGGAACTTTATCTGAACGACAGATTGTTGGAGAAGTCATCGTCCGAAGATACGGCGATCTCGCATGAATTCGGTACCGTGCCCCTTGGTAGCCACACCATCAAGGTTGTCGCAAAAAAGGACGGGACCACCGTTGAAGATTTCTGGGACTGGAATGTTACGGAATATCCCCCTCTTGGGACGCAAAAGGTAGTTCTCTGCAAGACTTTCACGAAGGCAACCTCCCGAACACACACCGATCACTATCTTGTCGTAACACACGCTACTCTGATGACATACCTTAGCGAAGAATTACGTTCTGAAAAGTGTCAACTGCCGGACGGTAGCTGGATCTATCTCTTCCATCTTGCAGTTAGAGGATCCATCACGGATGATGAAGGAGGAGAACCGCCGATAGTACGCAGCGCGGTTGCTTCTCACTATGATGACAGGATGTATCTAAGCGATTTCGACATAGTTCAAATTGACATTGAGGAGACAGAAAATAAAGACAAACAGGTATTATTTTCAGCTTTTGATCCTTTATGTTACGGCATCTTCCCATTAAAAGATGGTGAGATACGGAATATTAGTGACAATACGGTTGCCTACGATCTCGTGTGTAGCGTCCTTGGAATATTGCCGATCCCCGGCTGTCAGCTGATAAGTGCTGCATTTGTGTTTTCACGGTTATGTGGATTATGTCTTGCGGATACTACGCGGATCGAGCGAATTTATGAAAGTTTTGCCTATGAGGAGCATGAGGACGTTCGGGAGACTTCCGGCGTTATCTTTGGCCCCTGCGATGTAACGAACTATATTCGATGGATTGTATGGGTTAATAAGGATCAAACAATTCGCTTTAACCTGAATGTGAAGTTATTTGAGAACGCTGATGATTTCATGGAATTAAATGAGGAGATCAGCATCGATTCTTCGCAGGATCCAATTGCACTTTGACACGATCGGGAGGGGCAGGATATGATTAAAAAAATACTTTTACTGCTGCTATTATTAGCCGTTTGTTTAAGCTTTTTAAACCAGTATGGGTTTACACCTGATTATTCTGCTTGCTCGATGACGAAGGTTTGCGAACAACTCCCGACTTACAATATCGGCGATCTCAAGGATACAAAAGTGCTGTACTTGTCCGGCAATTCCCACATCACCGTACTCGATTATTATAGCAACCAGGAAGTATCAATTCATTGTAGAGGGGTTTTACTTTCATTTCCCGTGATGGATAATACCGGGACGAAGGTTGCGTATAGATCGTACTCCGATCCCAATCTATGGGTTTACAGCACAGAAACCGGTGGAGCCGTACAGATACCACTTGGTTATACCGGCAGTCGGTGGGAGTGGGATCTTCATAACATTCCACGTTTCAGCCCGGACGGGGAGCAGCTCGCTTATCTCCAGAGTAACTCATCTGAGAATTATTCACTCTCCGTTGCAGATGCCGGCGGAAGTTGGAAAAAGGACCTGATGACCGGCATTGCCAATCTCTCGTACTACGACTGGAACCCCGACAACAGAAGAATCGCAATACTGGCCAAAGCAGGAGGCAACGAGAGAGCTTCGATCTATATCGTCGATTCTGCAGATTCGGATATCACCAAAATAAAAGAGAATGTTGAAACAAAGCATAGCATCCTGGATGGATTGTGCCAGTGGAGCCCTGCGGGTCTGGATGGATTATGCCAGTGGAACCCTGCGGGTACGAACATAGCCTATATGTCAGCCGGGAATATCTTCACCATTACTGCCGATGGGAGTCATGAACATCAGCTGACTGATGATGGAAACACATTTCTCCTCAAATGGAGCCCAACCGGGGATAAAATTGCTTACCTGACCCGTGACGGGCTCGGTCAGGGATATGAAACCGGACAGGTGAAAAAGGGAGAATACAGCAGACTGCACCTGATCAACCCTGATGGAACGGGCCACGAGGAGATCTTTGCAGAGTACACCGAAGGTTTTCTCAACGTGCTTCCGTTCACCTGGACTGAAGATGGGAAAGGGATAGTCCTCTTCAACCATGAAGGTGGGCACCTGATGGACCTGGAAAAAGCGGCAGGCTATGACCCGGCTTTAATTGCACTTTTCGCCCTCTGTGTCGCAATCGTGATGTGCGCAGTATCGATCGTCCTTGAATACTATTGGAGGGTGTGATGTGGCTGGCGGTCGATCACCTTACGTTGAGCATATCCCAAAACTCTCTTGGGCTGTCCATCTCCTCGAACCGAAGCGCTTCCTTCCAGAAATTCTGAACCCTATCCTCCACCGGGGGATTGGCTGCCCCCCGGATCCCCCGCCGATGAAGATTGGCGGGGGATCGCATCCCGCCTTCACGATCATCGCTTTGCCTTCCCGACCCAATCGCAATCCCGGGGGTCCGGGGGCAGAGCCCCCGGCGCAGTGGGGTGGGAAGGCGTGAATGCATGGATGCGCAACGAAAAGAGGAGGATATTTTCTCCACATCCATCGCTCTCTTCTGAGAGGGGGAGGACTGAAGAGTTTTGGGATGACCTCGTTGTTAATCAATTCAGGTGGGTGGTGTGGGTACAACCTGAATGTTGTGTGAAATTTAACGTCACGATGAAATTAGTAGAAACGTACGTTGAGGGGGAGAGTCTTGAAACAAGTAAAGATATCCAGATAACAGCCGGGGAGAATCCTGTTGTACTTTGATAAAATTGTGGGAGGGTATGATTATGAAAGAAGAAACTGATGCTACATCAAAAGGATTCGCCGCACCGGGAAATAGAGGGTCGCCTGATTACCTGCACCTGATCTACCTCTTCTACCGGCACCCGTCGCAGGCGTTCGAGATTGTAAACAGCGGAAAAAAAGTGCATGGTGTTGTGTTCTTCGCTGTATTTGTCTAGCGGTTGTTGTCCACTATCTTCTGTTTGAACCCGAGATGCTTTTCATTACGAATGTTTTAAATG
This sequence comes from Methanofollis formosanus, assembly GCF_019633745.1. Taxonomy (NCBI): domain Archaea; kingdom Methanobacteriati; phylum Methanobacteriota; class Methanomicrobia; order Methanomicrobiales; family Methanomicrobiaceae; genus Methanofollis; species Methanofollis formosanus. The sequence goes on from NZ_CP037968.1 coordinate 2,735,232, forward strand.
GAATTTTTTGATTCGTATGGCCGCCAAGAGCCGTAATCGTTGCAGGTATCCGGAATCCAGTGCGGAGAACAAAACCCCGATGCCCGGGGATCGACATGCGAATAGACCTCACGGTTCGCCATACGACAGCCGATAATAGGAGAAATCGAAGCTTCAAACGACCCGGTAATCCTATGAGAGAAAAAAAGCAATCGCTGCAATAGCCCTGATAGTTCTTGCGTCTGCCCTCGCATATCCCTTTGGTGTGGATGTGATCGCCGGTGAAAAATTCGCGACCGAACCTATCCAGCCGGTGGAGAACGAACATTGTCGGGTTATTGACCTTTCGGGCGATCGGATGCTCTATCAAACCGGGAACAATATCTATCTCTCCGATCTTAGCGGCCTGAATTGTGAGAAAGTCTACTATTCCGTCTCGTTCTATCCTGTATTAAATAATGAAGGGGATAAATTTGCGGCGTTTGAAAGTGTATCGTCAAAGTTGAGAATCTACGGCATGGCATCGGAGCCCCACAAATACGTCGTCGCGGACGAGATGCTGAACGACTCGAAGATTCGGTATCTCTCCTGGAGTCCGGACAGCACGCAGCTTGCATTGGTGCTCTCCAACAGGTCGGTGCCGTATGCCCTTTTCATCTATGATCTCGAAACCAGTGAATCCATACACATTTTCAATTCGTCTGAAAAGATTTATGAGCCATCATGGGATCCCGATGGGAAATAAATCTCATTTATGGCTCCAGATGGCCGCCAGAGCCCCACAAACGGCCTTTATATTGCGAACCTGCATGACTCCACCGTATCCATTGCGGTCACTGATGCCGGGGATGCGAGGAGGGATTGGCCCGAACGATCAGACTGGAATCCCTCCGGCGACAGGATTGCCTGCTCATCATTCGGGGATATTATCCTCTGCGATCCGGACGGTGGAAACCCATTCAGGATCGCGTGCTGCGAGAATGGCAGGTGCAGTCATCTTGAATGGAGTCCGGACGGAAGAGACATCCTTTACGATTTCATATCGTCTGAAAGCCCACGATTAGCCCATGTCGGGATACTCCATGCGAGTGATGGAGCGCTCGATGAAATTTTTGCTGCCTCCTTCCAGAACAGTTACCTGCTGTCCTGGGCGGGTGAGGGTACCAGGGTCGCATACCTCATAGAAAATAGAGGCTATGACAATGGATTCGTTGTCGACCTCGAGAGGCCATCGAGAAGCAGGCCTTCGATCATGATCTCGTATATCCTGTTCTTCGTCCTGCCGGCAGGCTGTATTGCCTGGTGGCATATGAGGTCTGAAAACGATCAGGAGACCGCAAAAGAGGAGGTGAGATGAGGGCCCGCGCCCTCAGATCCGCTCTTCGATATCCCCTTCGAGATCCAGGTAGGCGCTCCGCATCTTCGCCATCTCCTCCTCGGTCGCGTCCCAGTAGCCCCGGCTCTCGGCCTCGAAGAGCCGTTCCATCAGGCCGGCGGTGGCATACCGGTTGTTTTCCTCGAGCCGCTTTCGCATCTCCTCGTCGAAGACGAAACGTTCGGCGATGGAGGACCAGACCCAGTTGTCGACGGCGTTCGTGGTGGCGGCGAGGCCGAGGGTGTTGTAGACCCGCTCCTCGATCACCTGCGCCCCGTGGAAGTCGTGCTCGAGCATGGCGTCGATCCACTTCGGGTTGAGGAGACGCGTCCTCGTCGCCCGCCTGATCACGTCGCCGATCCCCTCGGTCTGGATCACCTCCTTCGTGGTGTCCGAGATCATCATCATCGGTTCCCGGCCCGACTCCGACCTGACGGCCCGGTTGAGCCCGCCGAAGAACTCGAAGTAGTGGTCGAGGTCGGTGACCTCGTAGTCGTGGGAGTCGCGGACCTGCGAGACCATCTCGACCCTGGAGAGGTTGGAGCGGTAGGCGTCGTCGGCCCGCACCCCGTGCATGTTCTCGATATAGAGGTGGTTCATGGAGTCGATGAAGACGTCGGCGAGGTCCTGCTCCTCCTTCCAGATCGAGTCCTCGGTGAGCTGGAGGAGGCGGGTGCCGTACTCCCCGGCACGCGGCCCGTAGATCCTGGCGCAGGCGATCCGCCTCGCCGTCGTCGGGTCGGTCGTCCCCGAGGCGGTCAACTTCTCCAGGTTCTCGCGCGAGTGCTTCTTCACGAAGTTCATCTCCTCGGGCTCGTCCAGGTCCGAGACGAGGGCGAAGGCCCTGGAGAGGAGGGCGATGAGGTTGGGGAACATATCGCGGAAGAACCCGCAGATGGTGAGGAGACAGTCGATGCGGGGACGGCCCAGGTCTTGGAGGGGGACCACCTCGAGCTGCGGGTGCCATGCCCCGGCGGTGCGGACGACCCGCACCCCGAGATACTCCAGCACCTGCCCGATGCTCTCCCCGCCGGTCTTCGTGGTCTCGAACCCCCAGAGGACGATCCCGACGCTTTCGGGGTATTTCCCGCCCTCCGCACGGTAGGCGTCCAGGGTGTTGGCGGCGATCTCGGCCCCCCGCTCGGCCGCCGTCCGGGTCGGGATCTTCGTCGGGTCGAACTGGTTCATGTTCGTCCCGGTCGGCAGGACGTCCGGGGTGCGGACGACGTCGCCGCCGAGACGGGGCTCGATGTACCGGGTGGAGAGCCCGCGCAGGCAACTCGTGATCTCGTTGCCGTTGTCGGCATAGTTTTCGGCGAGTGCCAGCCCGAAGGCGAGCGTCCGTTCGAGTTCCTCGCGCAGGGGGCCGGTAAGCCCGCTCGTCTCGCCCGCGGCGGCGACCGAGTCGCGGATGCACCGTTCCACGATCGGCCTGCAGGCCCGGTCCACCCTGTCGAGGGCGGCGGCATAGGTCTCGCGGTCGCGGAGCGCCGCGTCGTAGTCCAGGCCGCCGGCGTCGGCGAGGATCCGGTTGAGGGAGCGCATCCCGTCGCGGTCGTACCGCAGCACGAACTCGACGAACGAGATGAGTTCGTCCATCCCGTAGACCTCGCCGAGGGTGTGGAGCCCCTGCGGGATGATGCTCCGCTTCATCTCGTAGAGTTCGACGTGCATCTCCGGGATGCTCGTCGCCGTCATGTGCAGGTCTTCGGCGAGGGTGCGGATCTTCTCCTCGACGCGCTCTGCCCGCAACGCCTGCTCGCGGGCCGTCGCCTCCTCGTACTCGTCGATGAGTTCTTCCAGTTCTGCGTAGCGCTCGTAGAGGTCGGAGGTCGAGTACGGCGGCGAGTTGTAGCTGACCATCGTCCCGTAGAGGCGGCGTTTGGCGATCGTCGACTCCGAGGTGTTGAGGATGTGGTAGATGTAAAGGTGGGGCATCTCCCCGATGAGGATGTCGGGGAAGCACCGGCCGCTCATCCCGATCTCCTTGCCCTTCATGAACTCGGCGAGGCCGTGGGTGCCGACGTGGAAGACGAGGTCGGCCTTCCAGACCTCCCTGAGCCAGTAGTAGTAGGCGATGTACTGGTGGTGCGGGGGCTTGGTCTTGTCGTGGGTCGCCTTCGCAAGGTCGCTCTCGTCGAGAGGGGGGCGTGCGGGCTGGATGCCCACGAAGACGTTCCCGAACTCAAGGCCCGGGACGAGGAGGGCGTTGCCCGCGGTCATCACCCGGCCCGGCGGCGGGCCCCACGCCTCGACGACGTCGGCCTGCACCTCGGCCGGGAACCCGGAGAAGTAGTCCTGGTACTCCGGGGCGGGGAGGCCGGCGTTGTGTGCCAGGGTCTCGGCGGTCCCGTGCCATTTCCCTGAGTTGACGACGCAGTTCTTCTCGAAGAGTTCGTGCAGGGGCTCGTCGGGCACCTCCAGGGTGTAGCCCTCCTCGCGGAGGTGCTCCATGAGTCTCTTCACGCTGACGAAGACGTCGAGGTAGGCGGCCCCGCCGATGTTCCCCTCGCCGGGTGGGTAGTCGTAGACCAGGACCGCCACCCGCTTCTCGGCGTTCGGCGTCCTCTTCAGCCTGAGCCAGTTCTTCAGCCGCCCGCAGATCCGGTCGATCCGGTCGGGGATCGGGGCGACCTCCTTCACCTCGCAGCCGTCGATCTCGGTCGTCTGTAGGGCGCAGCAGGGGATGGGCTCGATGCATCCGTCGAGTTCGGGCCAGATCACCGCCATGATCGTCATCACCGGCGAGAGCCCCGCCGTATCCTCTTCCCAGGCCTCGATCTCCTGGGAGAACATGGAGGCCGGGGCGAAGACCGGGACGTCCAGGCTCTTGAGGAGCCGGAGCGTCTCGTCGGGATCGCCGCCCAGCGGGCCGCCGTTGATCCTGAACCACATCAGGTTGATGACGGCGTCGACGGCCGCCCGTCCCTCCTCGAAGAAGTAGGTCCTGATCGCCTCCAGGTTCTCCGCACCGCTCGTGTAGACCGGGACGAAGGTGAACTCCGGGCATGCCCTGATGAAGGCCTCGATCTGGGGGATGTTCTGGTCCAGGTGCATCCCGCCGTGGAAGATGATCCCGACGGCCGGGCGGTCCGGGGTGTGGCCGCAGGCGGCGAGGTAGTCGGGCTTCGCGGTGAAGTAGCCGAGTTCGGGGTGAAAGATCCCGAAGTCCGGGTACTCGACCGGGTCGGCGGCGTCAGGGAGGTCGGGGAGGCCGAGGTAGTTTTTGAGCAGGAAGAGGAAGAGGTTGTAATAGTTCTCCTCGCCGCCGTGGCGCCAGTATTTCGTCGCCCTGACATAGGCGGCGGCGTCGCGGAGCGCCGGGATCTTTGAGTTCCTCCCCGCGGACTCGACGGAGTTCTGGATGTTTCTCACGTTCTCGTTGAGTTTTTTCCGGTCGGCCTCGGAGACGAGGTCTCCCCCGCGCCTGCGTCCCTCGCCGCCGCTCCGCTCTTCGAAGCGTTTCATGAACTCCCGGCCCGAGAAGGCGCCCAGCCGGGTGATCTCCATCATCCTGCCGATCGGGGCCATCATGTTGACGACGGTCTGCGTCCCGCCCGCGAGGACGGCGTACGCGATCTCGTCGGCCCGGCCCTGGCCGCGGATGTCGAGGAGGACGGCGTCGGCCGATGCGAGGTCGTCGCGGAGTTGTTCTTCGTCGCACTCCTCGTTGTTGATCTGGTGGGGATAGTAGATCCGCAGCTCGACGGCGGTGCCGAAGGTCTCGTTCAGCCGCCGCACCGCGTCGTAAAACCGTCTCGAGGAGACCGTGGAAATGGCGGTGATCTTCATCCCGGCCGCCTCCTGTCGGGGGGTCTGTTCATGAGGTCTTTCACAGAAAGAGATGGGGGACCAACATAATAAATATGATTCGTTTTTTCTGAGAAAGTCAACATATTTTATACATAAGTATGAAATGGCCGGGCAGCCCCTCCGGAGCGAGGCCGAAATGCCCGGCACGACGAAAAATGGAAGGTGTATCCTCCTGGATTCCTGCAACAGAACGATCTACGCCCGGACCGGCACCTCCACCTTTGCGATCATCTTCCCGTCCAGGGTCACCATTTCAAGGAAGAAGGACGACCCGATGTATTTGGAGTTGTTGATGCCGTAGTTGATGTATGGGGCACGAGGGCTGGGTTTGTAGCCCAGGTCAGGCGTCAGTTTCTCGGTCGAACAGTTCTCGACGCTGATGTATGCGATATCGCCGGGTCCGAACCTGGAGATCTGCCTGCCGCCACTGTCCCTGTACCACATCTCTCCCTGGCCGTTCTCGATGAGGAAGGGATCGATCTCGTCCACATAGGTCTGCTCTTCGATGCTCCCGTAGTTGGACGACGGGTGGAGGAGCAGTTTGAACTCGCCGATGCCGAGCGTGTCGCCGCCCTCGTGGTAGAGAGTCAACCCTTCGGACTGGGCGTATTTGGCGTTCAGTGTCACCTGCGGTGTCTTCGACTGCGTCTCGGCCATCCCACCGGCGAAGGCGCTGACCACCGCGGCGATGATCACGGTCACCACCAGCATCAGCATCACGCCCACGACCGGCGAGACCGCGCTCTCATCCTTTGCCATCATCATCACATCCCCCTCACTTTCACTTCTTCGTTGTAGATCACTTTCCCGGACGGAGTGTGGACCAGGCGTACGTTCACCACGTCCCCTTCCCTGAGGTTGTTCCAGTTCTTCCCGAGCACGGCCTGGATGAAGTCGATGTCGGTGCTGTTGTCATAGCCGAAGCCGTCTTTGTACTCGTACGTGGGTCTGGTCACGCCGTATCCCCCGAAGTCCTCGCCTGATCCGGGCCCCCATGCCCCCGTGGGGTAGGCGCGCATCAGGGTGCCGGCCGTCAGGGTGTAGTTCCCGAAGTACTGTCCGGGATTTTTCACGTTGTTGAGGCCGAAGGACTCCACGCCGCTGCCGGTGGCGAAGGGCGAGGTGAAGTTGTAGCTGCCGTAATTGACGTTCGGGATGTTCGGCAGGACGGTGACCGAATTTCTCTCGCCGTTCTTTGCCACCCAGTCGGTGACGATCTTGAGGTCGCCGGTGGCTATCGGTTCGCTGACCGAGATGACCCGCATCGTGATCCCGCTCCCGTAATAATAGCCGGTGTTCACGATCTCGGTCGTCATCGTAATGGTGGGGGTCTTCTTCTGGCTCGAGGCGAGGTCGCCTGCAAACCCGCTCACGACCGCGGCGATGATGAGCGTGACGACCAGCATCAGCATCACGCCCACGACCGGGGAGACCGCCTCTTCACGGCACTCTGGTGTAAATCTCATGCGCACTCTCCTCTCCGATGGCTTTGAGTATTATGGATGAAAACCATGGTATGATCTGGTAGCATAAAATGTAATATAAAACTTATTAATTTGTATCAACAAATACATAATTTAATCATAAATCACACGGCTTTCCGGTTCCATCGGATCCATGCCCGCCGGCGGGCCGGGGTGCCGCAGGGGCGGAGGAGAGAGAAGGGATCCGGTTTCAGCAAAAGGATCACAAAAGGTGTGATATTTATAGTATTTTGTAAAATCTATGCCCGACACGGAGGAAAGCATGGGAGCAGACAGCGTTCACGTTCAGGCCCAGTATATGGGCGAAGATAGACGATCCGGGCATGACCCGGCCGTCTCGAAACGGTTTACGACGACCGACATCATCGTCATCTCGATGTTCGGGGCGCTCGGCATCATGGTGGGGATGCTCGGCAATATTCTCCACGGTGCCTCGATGATCGTGCCCTTTTTCGGGCCCTTTATCCTCCATACCCTCCTGCCCGGGATCGTGCTCTTCGCCTGCATCGCCACCGTGCGCAAGGTCGGCACCGCGACCCTCCTCTGCCTGATCACCGCCCTCGTCGCGATGCCGCTCGCCGGCGCTCCCCTCTTCATCCTCTCCTACATCGCATACGGCCTCGTCCTGGACGGGGCGACGCTCGTCCTCGGCCGGAGGATCTGGACGCGCCCGGGCATGGTCTTTGCCGCGGTCCTCTGGGGCGCCGTCGGGCTGTACATGCTCTACTATGTCGTGATGCGCCTCCAGGGGATCGAGTTCCCGGTCTGGGTCTTTCTTGCCAGTCTTCCGGTGAACATCGCGTTTGCGGTCCCGGCCGCCCTGTACGGGCTCACGCTCGGAAACCGCGCGCAGGCCGCGCTCGTGGGGTGATCCTATCTTCGAGTATGCTGCACGCGATACCCCGGTCCACCGCCTCGACCCCAGGACGAAGATCCTCTGGCTGACGACGGTGACCGTCCTTGCGGTCGTCCTGCACGATCCCGTCCTGCTCGTCTGCCTCTTTGGCGTCTCGCTCGTCCCGTTTGTCGCGGCCCGGCCCTCCGGCGGGGTGGGGGCAAAGGTGGCGGCCTTCTATCTCTTCGTCGCCGTCGGCACCACCCTCTCCCAGGGTTTCTTCTCGACCCAGACCGGAGGCGCCGAGCCCCTCTTCTGGCTGATCGCCCCGGACGCTCCCTATCTCGGGGCCTTCACCGGGGGCGTCGCCTTCACCCTGGCGGGTGCGGCGTACGGTTTTGTCCAGGCCTTTCGCGTCCTTGCGATCCTGAACGCCTCGCTCACCCTCGTCCTGACCACGCCCCTCAACCGGGTGGTCCTCGGCCTCTCGAAGCTCGGCCTCCCCCCGCTCCTCGCCTTCATGGTCACGACGGCGGTGAGGTTCGTCCCGACGGTCTTTGAGGAGTGGAAGATGATCCTGACGGCGCAGCGGGCGCGGGGGATCCCGCTCACCGGCCGGCGGATGATCGAGTACTCCCTCTCCCCCCTGGTCCTCGCCTCGATCCGGCGGTGCAACCAGCTCGCCCTTGCCGCCGAGTCGCGCGCCTTCGGGGCCGGCGTCGGGCGGAGCGCCTATGTAGAGATCGCCTTCGGGCCGGCCGACCGTTCCTGCATGGTCGCCATCGCGGTCGTTGCAGTGCTGCTGCTCGGCGCGGCACTGGCGGGGGTGTGAGTGCCATGATCGAGATCGACCGGTTCTCCTTCACCTACCGGAACGCCCTGCGCCCCTCCCTGCAGGAGGTCGACCTCGCGATCGAGGACGGCGAGTTCGTCCTCCTCGCCGGGCCGTCGGGATGCGGGAAGTCCACCCTCTGCCTCGGCCTCAACGGCATCGTCCCCCACCTCGTCGACGGGGAGATGACAGGGTCGGTGAGGATCGACGGGAAGGAGACGCGGAATTTTCCGGTCCACGAACTCGCCGCCGACGTGGGACTGGTCTTCCAGAACCCGGACAATCAACTCTTCTCCCTGACGGTGGAGGAGGACGTCGCCTTCGGCCTCGAGAACCAGAGCGTCCCGCCGGGCGAGATGGCGCGAAGGGTCGATGCCGCCCTCTCCCTGACCGGGATGGAGGCGTGCCGGGGACGTGAGGTCGCCTGCCTCTCCGGCGGGCAGAAGCAGCGGACGGCGATCGCCGGGGTCCTGGCGATGAACCCCCGCACCCTCGTCTTCGACGAACCGACCGCCGACCTCGATCCGGAGGGTGCCGCCGGGGTGCTCGCGACGATCCGGGCCCTGAACAAGGACGAAGGGAGGACCGTCGTCGTCGTCGAGCACCGGGTGCGGGAGGTGCTGCCCCATGCCGACCGGGTGGTCTGCATGAAAGACGGGCGGGTGACGCGGGACGTCGACGCCTCGTCGGTCACCCCCCAGGACCTCGGGTGGGGCTACCGGCCGCGGCGCCGGCACCCGCCCCCGCCGGTGCGCCGGGAGGCGGTCAGGTTCTCGGGCGTCCACTACCGCTATCCCGACGGCACCGGCGCCCTGCGGGGGGTCGACCTGACCGTCGGCGCGGGGGAGTTCGTCGCGGTCGTCGGGGAGAACGGGTCGGGAAAGTCCACGCTTGCGATGCACATCAACGGGCTGCTGCGGGCGTCCGCGGGGAGCGTGGCCGTCCTCGGGAGGGACGTCGGGGCGATGAAGCCGCGCGAGGTCGCGCCCGGCGTCGGGTTCCTCTTCCAGAACCCGAACCACCAGATCTTCTCTGACTGCGTCTCGCGGGAGGTCGCCCTCGGGCTGGAGGGGCGGCGGTATTCGCCGGACGAACGGGACCACCGGGTGCGCGAGGCCCTCGCGGCCGGTGACCTGACCGACTTCGAGGACCGCGACCCCAACACCCTCAGCCGCGGCGAGCGCCAGCGCCTCGCGGCCGCCTCGGTCCTCGCGACCGACCCGGCGGTCTATGTCCTCGACGAACCGACCACCGGGCAGGACCACGAGCATATCATGCAGATGATGGACTTCATCGAGGGCCTCAACCGGGAGGGGAGGACGGTCGTCCTGATCACCCACGACCACGACCTCGCCCGTGCCTACGCCGACCGTATCGTCGTGATGGAGGGGGGAAGGGTGGCCGACGAGGTCGTGCCCTGAGGCCGGATGCGAAATGATTAATATGGGAGCAAATATAGGAAAAATTGTGAACTCAATGGCGAAAAGATACAATTTATTCATAATTTCTATGATTTTTGTAATCATCCTGGCGCTGCCGGCGATCGCCGGGTGCATCACCGTCTCCAAGAGCGCGGAGACCGGGGCGGTCGAGACGCCGTCCGGGGACCTGCAGACATCGCCGCTCCCGGACCCCCCGCTCCGGAGCGCGGTCGCCCTGGGGGAGACAAAAAGCACCGTCCGACCGGCCGAACCGATTGCGGCCGGGGAGGGCGAGAGGTTCGCGCTGCGCCCTCTGCCGGTGCCGGAAACCAACGGCTCCGGGGTGCTCGGCACCCTCTTTCACGAGAGAAAATCCATCTACAATCAGACCTCGTACGCCTACGCCGTCGAGGTGGCCGCGCCCCCCTGCGTGATCGCCTTCAACGTAACCCCCCGGTCCGACGATCCGAGAGAGAGTTACTTCGTTGTCAGCGTGAGGGACGGTACCGGTCAGGAACGGGTGAAGGAGGGGTACGGCCGGATCTATTCAGGCAACCGGGAGCAGGAGATCGTCATATACGGGGCCGGTGCCTACCACCTCAATATCGAAGGGAGGCGGATCGCCGTCGACTTCAGGATCCTGACCGCCGACGCCCCGCCGGAAGAGACCCCGGCGCCGCCCGACGAGGACGCGTTCGAGTTCTGGGAATACTTCTGAAGCGATATCGTCCGAAACCCTCTTTTTTTTATCTTCGCCCGTGCGGGGGTGTGAAATCCACTCGCACCGCCCTGCAGGCTTCGCATATCAATTCTTTAAGGTATAATATTTCGTAACAAAAATCGCCACACTTATATGCGACATTGTCGCAGAGTAATGCATATGGGTGGCAGATATAGCGGAAGCGGAGTGGCCGACATGTTCAGATCCCTCCGCTCCTCGATCCCGTGGCAGATGGGGAGAGGGTGGCGGAAATCCGACGAAATGCCGGTCGCCTCCGACGACCGGGGCGGGAACGGGTCCGACCTCCCGGCCTTCCCCGAACTCTCGTGCGACAACGGACAGACCTGCATCGACCGCTACTGGCTCAGACCTCCCTACTCGTACGCGGCGATCCTCAGGGACGCCGCCGACGTCCTCACCTACCGCCTCGTCGAACCCCCATTGACCTCCAGGGAACTGATCCTCCTTGAAGAGACGCACGAATATCTCAGGGACACCGTCGTGCTGGACGATCCGAAGACAAAAAGCCGGACAAACCTGCAGCTCTCCGACGTCGCCAGGATCATCCGCCACTTCGACCCGGGCATCGCGGATGAGCGCATCGGCGTCCTGCACTACTACCTCGGGCGCAACTTCCTGGGATACGGCAAGATCGACGGGATGATGCACGACGAACAGATCGAGGACATCAGTTGCAACGGCGACGGCGTCCCGGTCTATGTCTACCACCGCGTCCATTCGAGTCTCCCGACGACGATCCGGTTCACCGGCGACGAACTGAACCTCTTCATCATGAAACTCGCGCAGAAGGCCGACAAACAGATCTCCCTCACCACCCCCCTCGTCGACGCCGCCCTCCCGGACGGCTCGCGCACGCAACTCACCTTCTCCAACGTCGTCTCGACCCGCGGCAGTTCGTTTACGATCCGGAAGTTCAAGAGCGAACCGATGACCCCCCTCGACCTCATCGCATACGACACCTATTCGCCCGAGGTGCTCGCTCTCATCTGGCTTGCGGTCGAGAACCGCAAGAGCATGCTCGTCGTCGGCGGGACGGCCAGCGGCAAGACCTCGACGATGAACGCCGTCTCCTTCTTCATCCCCTCCAACGCGAAGATCGTCTCCCTCGAGGACACCCGGGAGATCCAGCTCCCGCACGAGAACTGGCTCCCCACCCAGACCAGGGAGACGAACATCATCTCGACGAAGGCGGACATCGACCTCTTCTCCCTGCTGCGCTCGGCACTCCGTCAGCGCCCGGAGTACATCATCGTCGGCGAGGTGCGGGGGATGGAGGCGCAGACCCTCTTCCAGGCGATGAACTCCGGCCACACCACCTACTCCACCCTCCACGCCGGCACGATCGAGGAGGCGATCAACCGCCTCACCCACGACCCGATCAATGTCCCGCGGGCGATGTTCGGCGCCCTCGACCTCATCGTGATCCAGTCTCTCCATTACGAGAACGGGATGATCCGTCGACGCTGCGATTCTCTCCACGAGATCTCGGTGACCCCGGCCGGGGAGGTGAAGTGGTCGACGCTGTACGAGTGGGATCCGCGTGCAGGACGGTTCCGGCGGGTTGCATTCGGATCGCAGATCCTCGACGAGATCGCCGCGATGCATGGATGGGACGACGAAGAGGTCGGCCGGCACCTTGCGATGCGCGAGTTGTTCCTCGCCTCCGCCGCGAAGGACAAGTATCAGACGGCCGCCGACCTCCTGGCGGCGATCAGAAACCTGGAGAAGTCCAATGGCGTACCGGTCCCTGCGGCATAAATTCCTCCATCTCCACGAGGCGACCGATCTGCGGCGGACCCTGAGGGCCGCCCACATCCCGATCGCCGCGGACCGGTATTGCACCCTCATGATCGCCGGGACGATCGTATCTCTGCTCTGTTATCTCGGCATCATCGCGTATCTCTCGACGAACCAACTGGAGATCTCGTTTTTTTCGGTCGTCCCTGACGTCGCCTCGAGGGTGTTCCTCTTCCTGCTGATGGTGCCGGGGGTCTTTTTCGCCCTGTACGCCTACCCCTCCATCGTCGCCGCCGGGAGAAAGACCAGGATCGAACTGGACCTCCCCCATGCGATCACCTACATGCAGGCGCTTTCGACCACCCTCACGCTCTACGAGGTGATCAGGAAGGTCGGGGAAGAGTCGAATCTCTTCGGCGAGGTCTCGCGGGAGTTTGGCATGATCGTCAGGGACGTCGAGATCTTCGGCGACGACCTTCACACGGCGATGCGGTCCCTCATCTCGGTCACGCCCTCGGAAAAGTTCGGCGAATTTCTCAACGACCTCATCTCTCTCTCCGATTCCGGCGGGAGCATCTCCACCTTTCTTGCGGCCCGTTCCGACCATTTCAGAGAGAACGCCAGGATGGAGATGGCGATGACCCTCAAGACGATCGAGATCATGGCCGAGGTCTACGTCACCGCCTTCGTGGCCGGGCCGATCGCGTTGATCATCATGCTCGTCTCCCAGGACCTGGCCGGGACCGGCACCCTCACCGACCTCATGCCCCTCCTCTATGTCGGCCTGCCTGGCGGCGCCGCCGTGATGATCGCGCTCCTCTATCTCCTGATCCCCGGCGATTCGCTCACGATCTCCCGCCAGGAGGTAAAGGAGTTCGAATACGCGGCCGAAGCGACCGCACTCGCGGACCCGTCGGCGGACGACACGTTCGCCAGACGTGTCCGGTCGAAGAAAAGTTATCTGCGGGCCCTTGACGTCCTCCGCCACCCTCTCAGGTATTATGTTGCCGATTACACCTATTCGGTCTTCTTCGGCTTCGTTGCGGCCGGGACGAGCGCCTATCTCCTCCTGAACGGCCCGTACGGGGACGTCTTCGAGCCCTACCGGTTCGAGGTCTCGGTCTCGCTCGTCATCATCGCCTTCATGCTCCCGGTGCTCGTCGCCTACGAGGGGCGGCGGTGGTACGTCTCCAGGGTCGAGGCCCAGATCCCGGAGTTCCTCCGCGGGCTCTCCGACATGAAGGACATCGGGATGACGCTCCAGGGCGCGATCCACCGGATCTCGGGGGCGAAGATGGGGGTGCTCACCACCGAACTCCGCGTCGTCTCCTCCGACATCAAGCGCGGCTCCAGCCTCAACACCGCCCTCGTCAGGATGGAAGAGCGGATCGGGCTGGTGTCGGTGAAACGGGTCGTCTCCCTCGTCATGAGGGCGAGCCAGGTCACCGACAACCTCAGGGAGATCCTGATGATCGCGATCGGCGACTTCGAGCATTACCTCAGGATGAAGAAGGAGCGGTTCAACACGGCGTTCACCTATGTGATGATCGTGTACCTCTCCTTCGGGATCTTCCTGTACACGGCATATCAACTCAACGGAGCCTTTATCGTAAGTTTCATCGGGATGGGCGGAGCGAGCCCGGATATCTCAGGCAGCCTGACCGATATGTTCAGGATCTCGATCATCCTCGGGACGATCTCGGGGATCATGGCCGGACAGTTCAGCACGAGCAGCATTCTGGCCGGGTTCAAGCATGTGGTCGTCTTTCTGCTCGCGGCGATCTGGCTCTTTGTATATTTTATCGGAGTATGAGAATGCGAGACAATTCTGAGGGGGTATCGGAGGTCGTCGGCGAGATGCTGATGATCGCCCTTGTCCTGATCCTGGTGGCGGTCTTCGGGTGTTCGGTCTCTTCGTTCATCCCTGACGACCGCGACCCGTCGGTCACCTTTCTGGTCACGAACACGAGCGACAACTTCACCCTCTGGCATAAAGGGGGCGACTGGGTCAGGGTCTCTGAGATCACAGTGACGGTGAGCAACGGGACGGCGATGGAGCGGTTCGATCACACCTCGTTCGACTGCACGCCCGACGCGACGACGGTCGACCTCGGCGGGGCGATCACGGTCCCCCACCGGCCGGCGGGCGGGGAGGAGTTCAGGGTGTTCACGCCGCGGATCGTGCTGATGACCGGGAGGCTCGGGTAAATGGACGACTCGGCGGTTTCCCCGGTGATCGCGGTGATGCTCATCCTCGCCGTGCTGGTGACCTTCGTCTCGGTGGTGCATGTGGTCGTGGTCCCGTCGATGAAGGCGCAGGACGAGATCGAGCACCTCGAGGCTGTCGAGGAGGCGTTCCTGAGGTTCTCCTCCGACCTCGAACTCGCTGCGTCCCTCAAGCAGGACCTCAGGCTGAGCGAGCGGGTCCGGCTCGGCGGCGGGAGCATCGTCATCAATCCGGCCAGGTCGTCGGGGACGCTGCGGGTCGGGCAGGAGCCGGCGTGGCTGATGAATGTCACGCTCTCGAACGCGACTGCGTCGACGACGGTCACGTCGATGCTCGTCACCTGCTCGTACACGCCGTCCGGGAATTACTGGCAGGACCAGGGCTACCGGTGGCGGTACGGGTATGTGAACATCTCGAAGGCGGGCCTCGAGACGCCCCTGGAGTTTGCCACGATGGCCGAGGTCGCGGAGCATGTGAACGGCTCGGGGTTCGGGGCGACCCTCTTCGACCTCGACGCCCGCGTCCACTCCTTCCCGGTGTACAATGAGACCGGCGCCGTGACCGGTTCTACGACGAACTGCACCGCGGTCGAGATCGAGGTCGTGAACTTCACCGCAGGCGAGCGCCACTTTGCCAGCGGGAACGGTTTCGGGACCCTCGCTCTGGACTGCACCGTCTCGGAGGTCGAGACGGTGGAAGAGCCGGATGTGATCACAATCCGGGTGAACCGCGACCTGCCGGTGCCCCTCACCGCCATGCTCCTGGAGAAGTGCAACGCGACGGCCTCCGCACTCGCCGGGAGATGCGGGAATCTCGGCAACCTGACGGTCACGGCAGGCCCGGACTGCGACGAGGTCTCGGTCGAGATCGACCGGACGGCGACGCCGGTGGAGGTGGGGGTCAGGGTGGCCGGGGTCACGGTCATGGCGTACTGATCCACGGTGCCGTCCGGTCGGCGCCCGAGAGATCTGCATAAAAAATAACGAAAAAAAGGGCTTTGTAGAAATGCTCTTGATGGTTATCTCTGCGGGGGGCTGGCCGCCCCCCGGTCCCCCCGCATCACGATAGGGAGGTGGACTGCACCTCCCTCTCTGCGGTCATCTCTCCGCCTTCCTACCCCTATCGCAATCCCGGGGGTCCGGGGGCGGAGCCCCCGGCGTGAGTACGAAGGAAGGCGATGGATTCAGTTCATAGGGGGTTGAGGTGATGAAAAAAGGATGGTTTACCATGAAAATGATCCTGACGATCCTCTCTTCAGGTTTGCATGAGAGTTTGAACTCGTCATATCACATTGAAGCCGATACGCAGAGGATAAAAAAATTCCTCTGATGGATCTGCCGCCCCCGTCGTCGAGATTTCCCGCAATCTCGCGCCGGGGGAAACCCCCGGACCCCCACGACGAAGATAGGTGGGGGCGGCGATGGGACAAGACCCCCCCAGATTCTCCGGTCTTGAATAGAGAGAGAGCAAACGACGAGAAATTTTCATCCCGTATGCTTGAGCCAGGGGTTCATGCCTGATTCTACAGAGCCGAAAAAAGAGAGGACGTTGCTTCCGCCGGCATCGCCCGGGCCGGCACCGATGAATGTCGGGCCCTTTCAGATTACCTTTTTCCCTCGCGTTTTTCGAGCGCCTGGATGATGATGTCGCTCATCTGCGGTTCTTTCGACGATCGACTCTCCGACCTTTTTGTCTGTGGGGGGATCTGTCCGGTCATAGGTCTTCCTGGATTTGTGAGAATATATATTTGAGATTTATATAAATAGTTCGGTTTTGTCCGGGTGCCGGGGGATCGGGGGCGCGGGTGGGGACTGCCTGCACAGTGATCGTTTGCCCGGAGAGATCAAGAATGAGATGAGGTGTCGGTGGCCTCTCAGGCCGCCGTCTCTCCGTTCACTGCGGCAAGCACTTCTTCCGGCTCTTCGGGTTGTGCCGACGGGAGCATGGCAGAGATCTTCAGAACCACCCGCATGTCCGGGTATCTGTTCATATGATCCACTCCCCTTTCAGGGGTCCACCCGGTCGGGGCCGGGTGCGTGAGGGGACACACCGATCGAATTTGCCCTTGAAAGAGGGGGATCTGTCCCCCACACCCTGTCATGACTTTGCTCTCTATTCGTATGGGGATCTGGAGTGATGCTTCGGAAGAGGCGATCGGGATCGTGGGTGTCGGGAGAAGGGGGTGTCTGTGGTGGGTCTGAACAACCGCCACCCCCAACCATCATATATCATTGAATCCATCAATTAATTGAAACTTCAAGTCGGAGAATATCGGTCGGGTTCAAAGATCAGATGGTGTGGAGGGGTTTGATATGGAAGGGAATCTTCTGGATGTTGTCGATTGGGCTGAAAATTTAAACTCGAATCTGTTTTCACTGAACAGGATCAAAATTCTCTGGGCCCTGTCAGACCTTGGCGACGAGGGCGCCACGGCACGGCAGATCAAGAACAGTCTGAAGATCGGCAATGACGGCTCGACCTATTCGAATTTGAACGCGCTTGTCGATATGGGATATCTCCGCATGGAAAAGGTGACGTTCGAATCAAAAAATCTTGAACTCTATTCGATCACTCCCGTAGGCCTTGAAGAGTGGAAAAAAATCAAAAAATGGTTTGGTCTGCTGATCGGAGGTGATGAATAGATGGGAGACTGGAAGAGGGCGATTGCCGCATTTCATGAGATCGGCTTTTCCCTGGATCGAGACGAGTTCGAGAGTAAACTCATCGGACAGAAAACCGTCTGTCTACTCCAGATCAAGGGGGTGGACTTTCGGTATCCTTTCGATCTGTATATCAGAGGTCCCTATTCGCCTGAGTTCACCGGAGATTATTATGCTCATTCTCAGGAATTTCGAGACCTGGAAACCGCCGTCTCCCTTTCCAGCGAAGAGATCGAGACGGTAAAATTTCTGGACGAACTCTTTCAGAAATCTCCGTCTCTTCTTGAGATCGGTGCAACCTATGCCCTGCTCGTAAGCCAGATGGGGAAGTCGCCTGTCGAAGCACTTCGGATCGTGAAGCAGGAGAAAGGGTTTTATCGCGACACCCAGATCGCAAAAGGCGTCTCAAAAGTCAAGGAGTTTCTCTTCGAACCGGCGCAAAAAGACCTGGAATGGCTGAAAGACGAGGTCGGGCCGATGCAGAAGGCGTCGATCCGGTCACTGAGGTACTGAGGGGGCCCCCCACCCTCCTGTCATTCCCCTCTTGAGGTGGCGGTTCGGTGGGAGAGTGACGTGTCGTCGTGTTTTCATCATCCCATAACTTTCCCATCTAAGGGATCTGAAATGGTGATGAACGAAACGGAAAAAAGAGGATGAAGATCTCTACTTTTTGTGATCAATGAAATCTGATTTCAGGTCTGACAGTGATTATTAATGAACGAGATTGCTTCATCCACATTGGTAAATGGATTTGCGGCAGTGGAATAGAGATCATGGCCGATTCTGGTATGATAAAAACTGAGTCGTTGTGCATTTTGTATTGCAAATGCTTCCTTTTCCTTTAATGAAGAGTAGATCTCTATCACGTTTGGCTTTTCATACGCTCTCTCGTGTTTCCTTAATTTCTCTATCGGTTCTCTGTTTGCAAGTCTCTCCTGATAATATTCATAATGGAGTAAAAACCAGAACTCAAAATCTGGATTTGAAATAATAAGATGCATATAACCCGGCATTTTTGTTATTGCTCTTCTGAGATCCTCATTATCAGCAGTATCCATATCAAAAACACAAAAAACTCTATCATTTTGATTCAGACCATAGTCATTTCGAGAGAAGTAACGCTTGATATAATTGACTGATTTTACCGCACTTTTTATGTTTGTGGGGATCAGTTCGACTGATAAATTCCTATTCCTGGGAAGGTCTTTCTTTTTCAGATCGAAGTAATTGATTTCTGTTTTTCCATCGGAAAAAATAAAAATTCGGATCCTTTTTGAAAGCCCTCGGGATGTTCGGTATCTCGCCATCCTTAAAATCCCCTGTCAACAATGTCAGGCAATCCCCCATAACGCCCTGTGAAATACGCTTTTTCAAGGGACCGATCAACTCGCCCCTCAAAGTCGTACAGTGAGTACAGATCGGTATTTTTTGTGTCTTTCTTCTTCTCAGTGAACCAGATCTGCTCTCTTCTGAAGAAATCAGATGAAAGAATCCTGGTGTTGTGCGTCGTGACGATCAACTGCGAATTGGCTTTATTGTACTCTTCATCATGAAAGATCTTCAGGAGATACATGATCAGATCAGGATGCAGACTGGTGTCGAATTCATCAAATACCAGCACCCTCTGATGATTCTCAAACGAGTCCAGAAGAATGCCAAGGATCTTGAAGAACAGATTGGTTCCTGCAGATTCAAACTTTGAAAAGTCATTGATTATTTCCAGACCGTCGTCTCTTATGTGAATACTTTTTAATTCATTTTTTATGATGTCACCATCATTTATTTTTCTATTTTCACTTTTTTCGATTACATTTAGAATATATTCGGGAATCTCAGACCGGTTCACTTTTATTTTATTGCTGGATAGATCAGAAATATCGAAATCAGCATATTTCAGAATCTTTAAGATTTTTTCTTTATTTTCTTTGGATTTATCCATATAATCAATGGCAATATCTGCAGGAATCCTTGAAAGATGTTCGAAATAATTTAGGTTAATATTAAACCACTCAAATGCCGGCCCAAACGGTTTATACTCGTTGTTAGCCTTTGAGAGAAACAGAACATTACTTCCGGTATGTTTGAAGAGTCCCTTCAGTTCATCTTCATCATCAAATGCTTCCAGCGTATCTCTATTTCGTTGAAAGACACAGTGTTCATGTTTTCCTTGAAAGTAACTGAGTTCTTCAGAAATGATCTCTTCTGCATTGTATGAAAAAGAATATTTATACTCGGTATTATTGTTTATAAAATCAAGTTCAAATCTCGTAGGTTTCCCTTCATAGTCGGCACTCAGTACAAACGGGAAATAGGGTAATTTATCTCCTTTGTTTAGTCGATTGGATTCGACGACAATGTATTTGATCAAGTCGAGGGCACGGATCTGATTGGTCTTGCCTGATGCGTTTGCACCGTAAATTATGCAACTTTTCAGCAGTTTTGTAACGTTTGGATTATCCTCTACTTTTATCAGATTATAGTTTTTTTTCCTCTCTTTGGAGGTTAACATACTGAGTGTCGTTTTTTCGGAGATGGACCGAAAATTTTCGACACTATATTCGATCAGCATATTGTGTACTATCCAGTGATGCTTGATAAAAGTATCGATTCTACGAAAACTTCGTAGAATCGTGTGTGTATGCGCTGTCGGTTTCCCATATACAAACCGGTTGAGATCACCATCTAGAGTGGTTGATTGCCTCCCTTGCAGCGCTTCAAAGCCTACATTTTTGAGTTATGTCTGGATCCGGTGGGGCTCTCCATCACCCCTCAGAAAAGATCCCCTCAAGAATCCCCGGCGGATACCGCCTGATCCCGATCCTGAACACTCCCTCGTCCAGGGGTTTGACATGTACCATATAGGTGCCGTCCTCCCTCACCCTGAACTCCGGTTTGTACGGGAGGTAGTCGTGTTCGGGACGCATCAGGTCGAAAGTATCGTCGAAGACGACATACGGGCCTTTGTGGACCAGGACGCTGATCCTTTCCGGGCCGCCATAGCACTCGACAACCCAGATCTCGTATCTCGCGTTGGTGACGAGGTCCACCTCATACCCGGACTCGTATCTGACCTCCGCCCCCAGGACAAACTCTCCGCCGTCGATCGACGGGAGGACGCCGTAGATGAACGCGGTCAGCAGCAGCAGGAGGAGAAGAGAACCTATGGTGTCGTCCTTCGATCCGTCGGAGGTACCCAGATGCCATCACGCCCACATGGGCGATCGGAGGAACTCGAAATAAAAATTCCCGACATAAAATATAGAAACTATGGGTGCCTGAAAAAACGGGAGGGCGCCCTCACCTCCCGTACAGCACGTAGGTGTCCCCGTACTGGACGACGTGCCCCTCCATCGCGTCCAGAAGCGCCTTCTTCTTCGCTCCGGCCGGCAGGTCGAGGTCGGCGTCCAGGCCGAAGACCCGGAACTGGTAGCGGTGCTGCTCGCCCCGCGGCGGGCACGGGCCGCTGTACCCGACCTTGCCGAAGGAGTTCTCCCCCTGCCGTGCGGAGAAGGGGAAGGCGATCTCGGCGTCCTTCGCGATCGCCTCAGGAATGATCCGCACCGGCTCGATGTTCCACATCAGCCAGTGGGTGAACCCCCCGCCGCCCGGCGAGTCCGGGTCGTCGGCGATGAGGGCAAGCGATTTGGTCCGGTCGATGTCCACGCCTCCCAGACCGATCGCCGGCGAGACGTCCTCGCCGTCGCAGGTGTAGTTGGGCGGGAGTTTCAGGACGGCGATCTTGACACTCAGTTTTGTGACCGTTTTTCCGATCATGTTCGGTCCCCCGCACTCCCATCCGTACCGGCGATTAATATACCTTCTGCACCCATGGCGAAGGATGATGAGGTCGGAGAACATATGAACTATGGAATTTTGTTCCGGTCGATAACGTGAAACCACCCTTCTCTCTCAACGACCCGCGGTACCATCTCGCCGCCCTCTTCATCCTCTGCATCACCGTCGCCGCCACGATGTTCACCGAGGCGATGATCACCCCGGCGCTCCCGGTGATCCAGGACGAGTTCGGGGTCTCGGGCGTCTGGACCTCGTGGGTGCTGATGATCGTCCTCCTCGTCGGGGCGATCGTCACCCCGGTCATCGGCAAGTGCGGCGACCTCTACGGGAAGAAACGGATGATGCTCCTCTGCCTCGGGGTCTACCTCGTCGGCGTCTTTGCGAGCGGATGGGCTCCAGACATCTGGTCGCTCATCTTTTTCCGGGCGCTGCAGGGTGCGGGCCTGGGGCTCTTCCCGCTGGGCTACGCCCTGATCAGGGAGCAGTTCCCCGAAGAGAAGGTGCCGGTCGCGATCGGGACCATCGCCGCGATGTTTGGCGCAGGTGCGTTTGTCGGGATGTTCGTCGGTTCCTGGATCATCGAGCATGTCGGGTGGCGGATGACCTTCCATGTGGTCACGCCGGTGGTGGTGCTCCTCTTCCTGGCGATGGCCATCGTCATCCTCCCCTCGCCCGTGGCCGGGAGGGCCGCGATCGACCGGAAGGGCCTGGCCACCCTCACCGGCGGGCTCCTCACCCTGGTCCTCGCCCTCACGATGGGCGGGCAGGTCGGGTGGGCCTCGCCCGAGGTGCTTCTCTGCGTCGTGCTCACCGTCGGCTTCGGTGCGGTCTTCGTGCGGACCGAGCAGGTGGTCCCCGACCCGGTGGTCGACCTCGGGATGATCAGGAACCCGCCGGTGCTCATCGCCCTGGCGGTCGGGTTCTTCGTCTGCATGATCTCGTTCATCATCATCCAGACACTCCCCTACCTCATCGAGAGCCCGACCGGCCTCGGGCTCTCCAGGCTGACCGTGGGGCTCGTGATGATGCCGGGGGCGATCGCCGACATGATCTGCGGGCCGCTCACCGGGATGCTGATCAGGCGGCGGGGCATGCGGGCCGCCATGATCCTCGGCACCTCGGTCGTGGCGGCGGGAGCGGCCTGTTACCTCTTCCTCCCGCTCTCGGTCGCCTCGCTCGTCGTCGCCGGGCTCGTGTACAATGCCGGGATGTCGGTCGCCCTCACCGCGAACACCATCATCGTCGTCGATTCGGTGCGGCCCGAGGAGACCGGGGTGGGGACCGCGGTCTACCACACCGTCCAGAACCTCGGCGGGATGATCGGCCCGATCATCGCCGGGATCTTCCTCACCCTCCACACCACCGCGGTGCCGGGGTGGAGCGTGGAGGTGCCGACCGGGGATGCCTTCCTCGGGATCTTCGTCACGGTCATCTGCATCGCGGCCGTCGTCCTCCTCATCGGCGGGCGGCTGCAGGACCCCAAACGCGACGGCGCCGGCCGGAGGTGAACGCCGAAGGGCGGCACCACCCTCTTCGGGATCGTCCCTCGCCTTCCCTGCACTATCTTCATCCCGGGGGTTCCGGGGGCAGCGCCCCCGGCGCGAGGGTATGGGAAGGCGTGATGATCCGACATGCCGCCCTCATCGCACGATCTTTCCTGCCGTCTCGCGAGAAGATAGCCGAGGGGCGGCGATGGAACAAGGCCTCCATCGATTCTTCAGTCTTGAAAAGAGAGCGATCAAGCGACGAGAAATTTTCATCCCGCATGCCTGAGCGTAGCGCTCATGCCGAATTCAATACACTCCTTTTTCCCAACCCCGAAACCCCGCCGGCCACCCCGCCGTTCGGTTTCGACCGCCGTCCCGAAATTTCCTTGAAAACCCCCCTCTTCCCGAAAAGAGTTCGGCGCTCCTTGATTGCCGCCGAACCGCAGAATTTTTAGGAGTAAATGCGTCATGCCCCCCGTCTCGTTGCAGCATCGACGAAACCGGCCGGGTATCAATCGCATCTGAACAAATCAAGAGGGAATTCTTGTGAAAAACAGCGATAAAAAAGGGATTCCATGGCTCTTTGAACTTGCAGGCAGGCACCGCGTCCTGATCGTGACGGCATGCATCCTGTCTGCGATCAGTGCCGTGCTCTCCCTGGCCCCGTATATCTGTATCTGGTATGTGGTCAGGGACGTCTTTGCTGCATGGCCCGACCTCTCCGCCGCCGCCGGCGTCACCTGGTACGGCTGGCTGGCGGTCGGGTTTGCCCTGCTCAGCGTTGTGCTCTACTTCGCCGCGTTGATGTGCTCCCACCTGGCGGCGTTCCGCGTCGAGAAGAACATGAGAAAAGAGGCGATGCACACGATCGTCACCCTGCCCCTGGGCTTCTTCGACCAGCACACCAGCGGCCGCATGAGAAAGATCATCGACGACAACGCCTCGATCACGCACACCTTCATGGCACACCTCCTGCCCGACCTTGCCGGTGCGGTGGTGATGCCGTTCGCCATCCTGGCCCTGCTCTTTGTCTTCGACTGGAGACTGGGTCTCGTGAGCCTCATCCCGCTTGTCGTGAGCGTCTACTATCTCAAGCAGATGATGGGGGGCGATCGGAGTTCGATCCAGAAATACATGGACGCCCTGGAAGAGATGAACACCGAGGCCGTCGAATATGTGCGCGGCGTCCCGGTGGTCAAAGTCTTCCAGCAGACGGTGTACTCGTTCAAAAATTTCCATCAGTCCATTCGGAACTACAAAGAGTGGGTGCTGGATTATGCGATCCGGTGCCGCTCGCCGATGACGAAATACACCATCGCCCTCAACGGAACCTTCGTCCTGCTGGTCCCGGCCGGGTTGCTGCTCATCGCGCACGCCCCCGACTACCAGGCCTTCCTCCTGAACCTGATCTTCTACATCCTCTTCACGCCGGTCTGTGCGGTGATGATGAACAAGGTCATGCGTCTGGCAGAAGGGTATTTTGTCGCGATGGAAGCGGTAAACCGTGTCGGCGGACTCCTGGACGACGACCCTCTCCCCGAACCCGCCCGCCCCCGGCAACCGAAAGGCCGTTCGGTCGCCTTCAAGAACGTCTCGTTCGCCTATCCGGGGAGCGAGAAGAAGGCGGTCGGGAACGTCAGTTTCGAGATCCCCGAAGGGAAGACCTATGCGCTGGTCGGGCCATCGGGCGGAGGGAAAACCACCATTGCAAGTCTCATCCCCCGCTTCTGGGACGTGCAGGAGGGCGCGGTCGAGGTGGGCGGCGCGGACGTCAGGCAGATGGCGTCCGACCACCTGATGGACCAGGTTGCGTTCGTGTTCCAGAACGCCCGCCTCTTCAAGACGAGCATCCTGGAGAATATCCGGTTTGCCAGACCTGGTGCCGACCGCGAGGAAGTACTCCGGGCGGCAGAACTGGCCCGGTGCACCGAGATCCTCGACAAATTCCCGCAGGGCCTCGACACCGTCGTCGGGACAGACGGGGTGTATCTCTCCGGCGGCGAACAGCAGCGTATCGCCCTGGCCCGTGCGATCCTCAAGGACGCCCCTATCATCGTCCTGGACGAGGCAACGGCATTTGCGGATCCCGAGAACGAGTACCAGATCCAGCGCGCCTTTGAGAAACTGACCGAAAACAAGACCGTGCTGATGATCGCCCACCGGCTCTCGTCGGTGCGCAACGCGGACCGCATCCTGGTCGTCAAGGACGGCGAGGTGAAAGAAGAGGGAATCCACGCCGAACTCCTTGCACAGAACGGTTTGTATGCAGAGATGTGGCGCGAATACCGGCACTCCGTAGAATGGAGAGTGGGAAAGGAGGAAAGTCATGCGTAAATATCTACAGAATCGGTTCGCGCTCAGCGAACAGGGCGCAAAGGACCTCATCAAAGGGAGTCTGTACTGTGCCCTTGCCGACATCAGTCTGATGGCGCCCCTGGGTCTTCTGGTCCTCCTCCTGGATGCCCTCCTGAAACCGATCTTCGGGGCGCCGGCGAGTCAGCCGCCCGACATCGTGCTCTACACGGTGCTGGGCGTGCTCATCCTGGGATTAATGTACGTCTGCCACTGGTACCAGTATACCAGCGTCTTCGTCGCCACCTATGCCGAGAGTGCGACGCGCCGGATCTCGCTGGCAGAGAAACTGCGGCACCTGCCGCTGTCGTACTTCGGGAAGAAAGACCTCTCTGACCTGACCAACACCGTCATGGGCGACTGTGCCGAGCTGGAGCATGCGTTCTCGCATGCGATCCCGCAGCTGATCGGCGCGAGCATCTCGACGCTCCTGGTCGGGATCGGGCTGCTGGTCTTTGACTGGCAGATGGGCCTGGCCCTGCTCTGGGTGATACCGGTCGCCCTGATGATCATCCTCGGTTCGAAGAGAGTACACAAGAGTGGGGTCGAGAAGCATTACCGCGCAAAGCGTGCCTGTGCGGACGGGATCCAGGAGTGCCTGGAGACGGTGCAGGAGATCAAGGCCTACAACCGGGAAGAGGCCTATCTTGCCGGTCTGGACCGGAAACTGGACGAGGCCGAGAGGGCACAGATCTCGTCGGAGTTCACCGCGGGGGTGTTTGTCAAGAGTGCGGAGATGGTCCTGAAACTGGGACTGGCGACCGTGGTCCTGGTCGGGAGCAGTCTGCTGATCGCCGGCCAGACCGATCTGCTGACCTTCCTGATCTTCATGATCGCGGCGTCCAGGATCTATGATCCCCTCTCCGGGGTCATCGCGAATATCGCGGAGATCATCCATGTCGATGTCCGCATCGATCGGATGAACGAGATCATGCGTCACCCGGTGCAGGAGGGTGTCGAGGAGTATTCGACGAAGGGCTACGATATCGTCTTCGATCATGTGGGCTTCTCCTATAACGAGGGCGAGAAGGTGCTAAACGACGTCTCGTTCACCGCGAGACAGGGCGAGGTGACGGCGCTGGTCGGGCCCTCGGGCGGCGGGAAGAGCACGGCGACGAAACTCGCGGCCAGGTTCTGGGATGTCGACCGCGGGACGATCACGCTCGGGGGCGTGGATATCTCGACGGTCGATCCCGAAGCGCTGCTGAGAAACTATGCCATCGTCTTCCAGGACGTCGTGCTCTTCAACGGCACGGTGATGGAGAATATCAGGCTCGGGAGAAGGGACGCGACCGACGAAGAAGTGATGGCGGCGGCGAAGGCGGCGATGTGCGATGAGTTCGTCTCCCGCCTGCCGCAGGGGTACCGGACGGTCATCGGGGAGAACGGGTCGACGTTGTCCGGCGGTGAACGCCAGCGGATCTCCATCGCACGGGCGTTGCTCAAGGACGCACCGGTCGTCCTGCTGGACGAGGCGACGGCGTCGCTGGATGTCGAGAATGAGACGAAGATCCAGACCGCCCTCTCGCGGTTGATCGAAGATAAGACCGTGCTGGTCATCGCCCATCGGATGCGGACGGTCGCGAATGCCGACAGGATCGTCGTGCTGGACGGCGGGTATGTGGCACAGCAGGGCACGTCGGACGAGTTGCTCAAGCAGGGAGGGCTGTATAAGCATATGGTCGGTCTGCAGCGCCAGAGTATGGAGTGGTCGATCTGACCGGGAAGGTCATGTCGAGATCCCGGGCGCGCTCTTCACCCAGGTAGGGCAGAGATGAACATCACTCGCCGCTGTCCTCGCCCTCTCCTCTCGCGAGAGGGTGGGAAAGATTCGGCGATGGAGGGACGGGATGATCTGATCGTCGCGCCGTCCCGCTGTCGTGACCCCGAAGATTGACTCCGGGACGGGAAATGGCCGATCATTACTCGGCGGGATCACGCGTGGTGCCGTCCCCTGTCCTATCCTTTCGCGAAACGGCAGAACAGATCGATGACGAGGGGACGGCATGTTTGGATCATGACGCCGTTCTGTTTTCATGCCCCAAAAGATTGGGGTGGGACGGTAAGAGGCGATCATCATTCAACAGGATCAGGCGTGGTGCCGTCCCCCGTCTTATCTTTTCGCGAGATGACAGAACAGATCCGGAGATCAGGGGACGGCACGGTCTGATCACCATACCGTCCCGCCGTCATGACCCTGGAGATAGAACCCAGACGGGAGAGGGCCGATATTTTTTCAGAGGAGCACACCACTCCATGCCGTTCCCCACCCTATCTTCTCGCGAGACGGTGGAAAAATTTCGGCGATGGGGGACGGCATGATCTGATCGTCACCCCTTTCTCGTCGTCATGACCCTGAAGATAGGAACAGGACGGGAGAGGGCCGATCATTTCTCAGCGGCGTCACGCGTGGTGCCGCCCGCCCCTATCCTCTCGCGAGACGACGGGGAAGATTCTACAAAAAAGTGCGGCACGTTCTGATCATCATGCCGTCCTCGTCGTCATGACCCCGGGGATAGAACCGTGAAGGGAGAAGGCTGATCTTTTCTCAGCAGGAACACCGCCCCGTGCCGTCCTCTCGCGAGATGACAGAACAGATTCAGTGATGGGGGACGGCCCGTTCTGATCATCACGCCGTCCTCGTCGTCATGATCCCGAGGATAGAACCGGGAAGGTAAAGGGCCGATCATTATTCAGAGGGATCATGTGCCCCATGCCGTCCCCCATCTTCTCGCCCCCGGGCAGATCCGTGGTATCAGGATTTTCTCCGGGGTCGGGATTTCTTTTATCTCCTCCCCCTCCGATCCCCCGGCATGCTCAGGAGGCTCAACCGCCGCCCGCCGGCACGAGGCGAGCATGTGCTGTACTGGATGCAGGCCTCCCAGCGGGCCGAGGGGAACCCGGCCCTCGAGCACGCGGTCGCGGAGGCAAACCGCCTCGAAAAACCCCTGCTCGTCTGTTTCTGCCTCGACCCGCGGGGCGAGGGGCGGCAGGCCCGGCACCTCGGGTTCATGCTCGAGGGGCTTGCCGAGACGGGAAAATGTCTGGCCGACCGCGGGATCGCCTTCCTGCTCAGGGCCGGGCCGCCGGCCGAGGTGGTGGCCGGCCTCGCGGACGACGCGGCGCTGGTGGTCGCGGACCGAGGCTACCTGCACGGGCAGGTGGAGGACCGCACCCGCCTTGCCGACCGCCTCGCCGTGCCGCTCGTCGAGGTGGAGGGCGAGGTCGTCGTGCCGGTGGAGACGGCCTCCGCGAAGGAGGAGTGGTCGGCGGCGACCTTCAGGCGGCGTATCGCCCGGCACCTCGAACCCTTCCCGACCTCGCCTGCACAGAGAGCGGTGCGGGTGCGCTCGGCAGACGATGAGAACCACGAGACCCTCGGGCTCGACCGTCCCGCCGACCTGCTCAGGACCATCGGGGCCGCGGAGGACGCCGGGCCTGCGGCCTTCACCGGCGGACTCGCTGCAGCCCGCCGTCTCCTCGACCGCTTTCTCCGCGAGGGGCTCGGGCGGTACGCGACCGAACGCAACGACCCGAACGCCGCCGTCCTCTCCTGCATGAGCCCGTACCTGCACTTCGGGCAGATCGCACCCCTCGAGGTCGCCCGCAGGGTCAGGGCGGTCGGAGGGGCGTCCGCCGCCGCGTACCTCGAAGAACTGGTCGTGCGCCGCGAACTCTCGATGAACTTCGTCCGCTACAACCCCGCCTACGCCTCGCCGGCCTGCCTCCCCGCCTGGGCGGCAAAGACCCTTGCCGAGCACGCCGGCGACCCGCGGGAGTACGAGTACGCCCTCGTCGACCTCGAGGCGGCACAGACCCACGATCCCTACTGGAACGCCGCCCAGCGCGAACTCCTCGTTACCGGGAAGATGCACGGCTACATGCGGATGTACTGGGGCAAAAAAGTGCTCGAATGGTCTTCGACCCCGGAGGAGGCCTATCATACGCTCCTCACCCTCAACAACCGCTACGAACTGGACGGCCGGGACCCGAACGGGTATGCCGGGGTGGCCTGGTGCTTCGGGAAGCACGACCGGGCCTGGAAAGAGCGGCCGGTCTTCGGGAAAGTGCGATACATGAACGCCCGGGGGCTGAGGCGCAAGTTCGACGCCGACCGATATGCGGCGCGGTTCGGCGAAGAGTAGGAGGGATTTTTCCCCTCTACCAGACCTCCGGGAAGGCCACCTCGGTGTACAGGTCCTCGAGCCGCGCCTTGTGCCCGAGTTCCATCCTGGCCAGTTCCTCGAAGATCTTTTTCTGGTCGGCGTCGGTGCTCAGTTCGGCGAACTGCCGGTACATCTCCACGGCGTCCTCCTCCCGTTTGATGGCCAGTTTGATCCCCTCCACCGGTTTCATCTCGGCCGTCGGCGCCGGCCGGTCGAAGGTCTCGGAGATCTTGTAGTCCCTCGACTCGTCGAAGTGGAGTTCCGCCGGCCTCGCCGCCAGGAAGTTTTCCAGGAGTTTGCGGTGCTGCCGCTCCTCGGAGGCGAGTTCCCGGAAGAGCGTCTGGAGCGCCGGGTCGTTCACCCGGTCCCGGATCTCCTCGTAGAAGACATAGGCCTCCACCTCCTTGTCGATGGCACTCGCAATGATCTGTCGATAATCCTCGGTCCTCATACCTGTCCCCCTCTGGTGGGAGAGAGGGCCGGTCTCGATATATATAGGTATCCGCGAGGCCGGGGGCTGGCCGCCCGGAGCTTTCTGGGATCCTGGCGGATCGCTCTGGCGGGGATGGGATCTCGGACGGGCCGCCCCTATCGGAGAATGTTCATCGCCATCTCGCGTGAGGATAGGGCGGGGGCGGCAATCGCCCCCGGCGCGAGGGTGTGGGACGGCGCACGTTCGAAAGTTTTGAGGTGGAAGGTCTATCGATCAGCCGTGCCGCCTCTATGGGAGAATCTTCACCGATATCTCGCGCCGGGGGTTTCACCCCCGGACCCCCACGCCGACGATAGCCGAGGGCGGCAGTGGTGGGTGTTCCCCTCTGTTGCACTCTCATGACGGGAGAGATCGAGGATTCCGCCAGATGTCCTCATCAGGATCTCGAGCGTGGCCTCCCCGCATCTATCGCCATCCCGGGAGCGGCATCGCTCTCGTCAGGATGGTTATCTCCGCCTCTCTCCCAATCTTCATGCCGGGGACTAAGGGGTACCATCCCCTTCAGGATCTCTTCCCGGCAACGCCCCTCACCTCAACCTTTTTTGTCCCTCTTCCCCTGATCCTATCGGTGTCAGGCAGCGAGACGACCTCTGTCGACGAGCACGCCCGGTTGGTCCGGGCGTTTGAAGCGGCCCTGCGAGAGGAGGGGCCGGGCGTCGAGGCATGCGCACGATTCAGGCAGGTGATCTGCCACTATTTCCGCCATCATGCCCGGCAGATGCCCTGGCGGGAGACCGACGACCCGTACCGGATCTTCGTCTCAGAAGTGATGCTCCAGCAGACGCAGGTGGAGCGGGTGCGCAAAAAGTATCCCGAATTTATCGAGCGCTTCTCGGACTTCGCCGCCCTCGCCGCCGCCGAGCAGCGGGAGGTGCTGGAGGCCTGGCAGGGGCTCGGGTACAACCGGCGGGCGCTTGCCCTCAGGCAGGCGGCGCAGACGATCGTGCGGGACTTCGGCGGAAAGGTGCCCGACGACCCGGCGGTCCTGGAGCGCCTTCCGGGGATCGGGAAGGCGACAGCGGCTTCAGTCGCCGCCTTCGTCCACAACCGCCCGACGGTCTTTATCGAGACCAATGTCCGCCGGCTCTTCATCCACTTCTTCTTCAGGGGCCGCGAGGAGGTGCGGGACGCCGAGATCCTCCCGCTGGTGGCGATGACCCTGGACCCGGCGCACCCGCGGGAGTTCTACTGGGCGGTGATGGACTACGGCACCATGCTCAAGAAACGCTACCCCAACCCGAACCGCCGAAGTGCGTCGTACACCAGACAGGCGCCCTTCGAGGGGTCGGACCGGCAGGTGCGGGGCCGGATGCTGAAGGCCCTCCTGGAGCACGGGACGCTCTCGACTGAAGGACTGCTCGCAAAAGGAGGGGTCGACGAGAAAAGAGGGACGCGGGTCCTCAAAAAACTCCTGGCCGAAGGGTTCGTGGCCGAGGAGGAAGGGGAGTACCGGGTCCCTTAGGCGCCGCCCGGTGGGACGGCGAGGGTGGGGATGGCCGGGAAGGCGCCCATCGGGGCGGGGTTCCCGGCGACGGCGACGATCCCGTACGCCGTGAGCGAGTACGGCGACTTCCCCTCGAAGATGAGGCGGTCCTCCGGGTCGTAGCCGACGAACCGGGTGGGCACCGCCTCGGCCTCCGTCGTCGCCTCACCGTTCTCGTCAGGGAGGCAGGCGGCGATCTTCACCCGGTCGGGCCCGCCGTGGGCGGCGACCCAGGCGGCGTCCACCGTCATCCTGACCGTCACCTTGGCGTCGGCGTCGGCGGTGCGGCGGAGCACGTCGGTGACCGCGGCGCCCTCCGCGGATTCGGTCTCCTCGCCTGCGAGGACGAAGGAGTCGGCGAGGTACGTGCTCCCGTTCTCCCCGCCTCTGTTACCTGAGACGACCGGGGTGGTCACCGGGCCCCGGTCCGCGCCGGCGTCCCTGATCTTCTCTCCTTCGAGGGCGACGAGGCGGTTGTCGTTCCCGCCGGTGCCGTAGACGATCATCCCGGCGTCCGGGGTGATCGCGACGGAGAAGACCGTGGTCCCGGCGTCGTAGGTCCAGAGTTCCTCGCCCTCACGGTCCAGGAGGGTGACGGTGTGCCCGGCGGCCACGGCGACGCGTTCGCCGTCCCGCGCGACCGCGACGCCGAAGACGTGCTCGCCCGGCTCATAAGTCCACAGGAGGGTGCCGTCCCGGTCGAAGAAGTAGACCTGGCGGTCCATCGACCCGGCGGCGACGTATCCGCCGTCAGGGGAGAGGGCGACGCTGCCGACGGTCTTGCCGGTCTCGTAACTCCAGAGGAGGGTGCCCTGCTCGCCGAAGAAGGAGACGGTGTCGTCCTTGCTGCCTGCGACGAGGTACCGGCCGTCCCTGGAGAGGGCGAGGCTGGCGGCGTCGTCGCCGAGGGTTCCCATCCACTCGGCAAACCCGCCGGACGAGTAGACGCCGAAGACGTGGTTGTCGAAGCCCGCGGCGACGTGTTTGCCGTCTGGGGAGATGGCCGCACTGTAGGCGAAGTAACCATCGTCGTCGATCCTGGCCGTCACCTTGCCGTTCTGGTCGACGACCCTGACCCGGTCGGAGGCGCCGGCGACGTACTTCCCGTCTTCGCTGATGGAGACCTGGAAGACCGGCGACCCGGTCGGCACCTCCCAGACCTGGTTGCCCTCGCCGTCGAAGAGGCGCATCGCCCCGTTGGCGTCGGTCCCGGCGGCGACGTAGGCGCCGTTCGGTGAGACCGCCGTCGAAAGAACTTTGCTTCCCAGGGCGACGTCCCAGAGAGGTTCGGGCCGCTCGTCGGCGGCGACGCCCCAGGGGACGAGCAGGAGTGCCAGGCAGAGCGCGATGTGCAGAAAGGGTCGCACCTTACCGCCTCCGGCCCGCGCCCGGATTGATAGTCGATACTGCCATTATTTTCACAGCTCTCCTCTCTGAAGGTATAATCGTTCCCATCGATACAACTCGAATTATGGGGGATTTCTCCGGGATCGAAGGGGTCGCCGGGGGTGAGCGAGGGGAGGAGGCCGGGGTATTAGGCGCAGGGTTCCGGGATCCGGCCGGCTCATCGCGGGGTGAAGGGGAATGGTCTGTTTCTGCTCAGGCCCTCGTTTCCGGGCGGGCCGCCCGCCGCCGCGCCCGGGGGTTCTTCCCCGGAGGGGCGCCGGGTCCGCGGGGCGGTGACGGGAAGGCGCCGGTTTTCCCCGGGGTGCGCGTCCATCGCACCGTTGTTGCCGGCCCGAACCCGGCGGTGTGGGCGCGGAACGGTCAGGCCCTGGCGGGCCGGGAAAGTCTTATCCCTCGCGCGCTCCAGGTAGGGAGCGGGGGGTGACGATGCCGAAGGCCGAATGGAAAGGAACGGTGCTCGCGGAGAGCGAGGACGTCATGCTGGTCGAGGGCAATGTCTATTTTCCGCCGGAGTCCGTCCGTTTCGAGTATCTGAAGGAATCACCGACGAAGACGGTCTGCACCTGGAAGGGGGAGGCCCGGTATTATACGGTCGTGGTGGAAGGCGAGGTGAACAGGGACGCCGCGTGGTATTATCCTGATCCGAAACCTGCGGCCGAACAGATCCGCAATTATGTTTCGTTCTGGAAGGGAGTGAAGGTTCGTGACTGAAAATGCGAATGAAAATCTATTTACCGGGGTGCAGGAGAAACGCACTGAGGAAGCACCCATGGAGATTGTAAAGATCCCGAAGATGGAGAAGAAGGAGTACGACGCCCTCATCACCGACGGCTATGTCGCCCGCATCGCCTTCCAGGGCAACAAGTACCCGTACATCGCCCCGTTCCTGTACGTCTTCGACGGCAAGTTTCTGTACTTCCTCTCCACGAAGTACGGGCGCAAGAACGACCTCTTCAGGAAGAGCCCCTATGTCTCGGTGGAGATCGAGAAGTACACCCAGGACCTCTCGTGCTACACCTTCGTGACGATGCAGGGCTACCTGGTCCAGGAGGAGGACGCGATCCAGAAGAAGATCGTGCGCAAGAAGTTCGTGGAGATGATCGATGAACGGGCCCTCTCCCCCAACATCCTGGCGGCCCTCGGCCACAAACCCGGCGAACCGATCGAGGCGATCGCCTCGGAGGAGCGCTCCAATATCTGGAAGTTGACCGGCGTCGTCGATATCGTGGCGTTGAAAAATCTCTGAACTTTTTTTTTGTGGGGGGAGGAGGAGAGTCCTCGCGGGATCGGTTGATCAGCCGTGCCGCTCTATCGCCGTCCGGCGGGGGTTCGGGTTCCCCGAACCCCCTTATCACAAAGATTGGAGCGGGACGGCAATTTTCTCTTCAGTATTTTCTTTTCTGCCGCTGCGACTCGATCGCGCAATGGGAGGCCGACGTGAAGCCCGCACCGATTATAGAGGGGAGACCGGTTGTGAGACACCTATGTCTCACAAAAGATCTTGTGCGACATGAAATGCAGAATATGTCTCACAAGATTGTGTAGAATGTGCCATGAATCCCGGGCTCAAGCATACGTGATGAAAATGTCTCGTCGTTTGATCGCTCTTTTTCAAGACAGGAGAATCAATGGGGGTCTTGTTCCATCGCCGCCCCTCGGCTATCTTTGTCGTGGGGGTTCCGGGGGGCAACGCCCCCCGGCGCGAGACGGCGGTACAGATCCTGCAATGAGGGCGGCACGCTTGATCATCCTGAAGGGCAGTTTTGTTCTCCGCATATCAGGTATGAGGGAAATTTATGTGTTCGAATTCTCATCCATAAATCCAGAATTGAACGTCTGGATCATTTTGCATGAAAACACCCGCCCCTCACGCCCCCTCGTACACCACCCGCCGCTCCAGCGCCGCCAGTCCGGCGTCGACGAGGACGGCGATGAGGATCGCCGGCAGGGCGCCGGCGAGAAGGGTCTGGGTGTTGGTGCCGGCGATCCCCTCGAAGATGAGGTTGCCAAGCCCGCCGCTCCCGATGAGTGCGGTGAGCACGGCGACGCTGTTGGTGAGGATCGCGGCGAAGCGCACGCCCGCGAAGAAGGCCGGGTAGGCGAGCGGGAACCTGACCCGCCAGGTGATCTCGCGGTTCGTAAGCCCGATGCCGACGGCGGCGTCGATGATACCGGGGTCGACGTTCGAGAGCCCGATCCAGGTGTTCTTGACGACCGGGAGGAGGGCCCGGAGCACCAGGACGATGAGCGCCGGATAAAACCCGATCCCGAGGAGCGGGACGACGAAGGCGACGATGGCAAGGCTCGGCACCGCCTGCGCCAGGTTGGCGCCGGTCATCACCACCGAGGCGAGCGTGCGGGAGGAGAGGGAGAGGACGGCGAGGGGGACCGAGAGGGCGACGGCGACGAGGAGGGCCGAGTAGGCGAGGGCGACGTGCTGGAGCGAGGCGGCGAGGACGGTGGCGATGGCTACCATGACCCGTACCTCCGGTTCAGGCGGTGCTCGACGGCGGCGGCGACGCCGTCGAAGAGGACGGCGAGGAGCCCGACCCAGGCGCCGGAGAGGAGGATCAGGCCGGGGATGTTGTTGAAGATCCCGGTCTGCAGCGGGACGCCGAGTCCGCCGGCACCGACGAGGCCGCCGAGGGTGACGATGCCCATCGTGAAGACGACGGCGATCCGCACGCCCCCGGCGAGCATCGGGAGGGCGAGGGGGACGCGGATATGGACGAGCACCTCGCGTTCGGTGAGCCCGATGCTCTCGGCGGCGTTGACGTGCCCGGCGCTCACGCTCGTCAGCCCGGTGTAGGTGTTGCGGGCGATGGGCAGGATGGAGTAGAGAACGCAGGCGGCGACGGTCGGGACCGCCCCGATCCCGAGGAGCGGGATGAGGATGGCGAGGAGGGCGAGGTCGGGGAAGGTCTCCAGGGTATTGAGGGCGGCGAAGGAGACCCCGGCGTAGCGCCGCCGCCTGGAGAGGAGGACGCCGACGGCAAACCCGATGATCACCGAGAGGAGGAGGGCGACCGAGAACATCGCCAGGTGCTCGAAGGTCCTGGCCGTGAGGTTGTAGTCCTGCCAGAGTTCCAGCATCCCGCCGTCCATCAGACCAGCCTCATCAGCACCTCGTCGGCGAGGAGGAGGCCGACCGGCCGCTCGTCGTCGTCGGTCACCAGGGCGAAGGAGGCCCCGGCCTTCTTCAGGTCGGCGAGGGCGGTCGGGAGCGGGTCGGCAGGGGCGAAGACGAGGGGCGGGGCGGCGATCGCCGCCATCGTCGACTCGTCGCGGCGACGGGTGTAGGCCTCCCGGCGCCGCACCGTCCCGACCACCCGGTCGCCCTCGGTGACGACCGCGACGCCGACGTCGCCTTCCATCATCGCCTCGAAGCCCGGCCCGACCGCCGTCTCGCCGGGCACCAGGTACGACCTGAGGAGCGGGAGCATCAGGTCCTGCACCCGGAGACTCTCCAGGTGCCTGAACTTCCGGTCGGCGTCGACCATCCTGGCGACGACATCCGAGGCCGGGTCCAGGATGAGTTCTTCGGGCCGCCCGACCTGGACGAGGCGGGCGTCGTGCATCACCCCCACCCGGTCGCCGAGTTTGAAGGCCTCGTCGATGTCGTGGGTGACGAAGACGATGGTCCGGCCGAGCGCCGCCTTGATCTCCTCGAACTCGTCCTGCAACTGCCGCCGCAGGATCGGGTCGAGGGCGCCGAAGGGCTCGTCCATCAGCACGAGCGGCGGGTCGGTGGCGATGGCGCGGGCGAGGCCGACGCGTTGCTGCTGCCCACCGGAGAGTTCTCTGGGGTAGCGGGCGGCATAGGTCTCGGGCGGGAGGTCGACGAGGTCGAGGAGGTCGTCGACCCGCCCCCGCACCCGCGCCGCGTCCCAGCCTTCGAGGGTGGGGAGGAGGCCGACGTTCTCCCCGACGGTCATGTGCGGGAAGAGCCCGACCTCCTGGATCACGTAGCCGATGCTCCGCCTGA
Organism: Methanofollis formosanus; assembly: GCF_019633745.1. NCBI lineage: Archaea > Methanobacteriati > Methanobacteriota > Methanomicrobia > Methanomicrobiales > Methanomicrobiaceae > Methanofollis > Methanofollis formosanus. The sequence continues at coordinate 2,771,505 of NZ_CP037968.1, forward strand.
GGGCGACCACTTCGAGGTCTCTCGTGTCGGTGCCGTTGATCCGCACCGTCCCGTCGTCCGGCTCGACGAGGCGGTTGATCATCCGTAGCGTGGTGGTCTTCCCCGATCCGCTCGCCCCGATGAGGACCAGGAGTTCGCCGCCCTCGATCCCGAGGTCCAGGTCTTCGACGGCGGAGCGCCCGCCGTAACGTTTGGTGAGCCCGGCGAGGTCGACGGCGTCGACCCGCTCGAAGAGGCGCGTCATGAGGGGTGGGTGGGGTTCACCCCTGGATCAGCCCTTCCGCGACGAGATAGTCGCGGGCGATCGCCCGTGCCTCCCGCTTCTCGACATCGAACTCATGGTTGAGCCGCCGCATCGTGTCGGCATCGATGCGGTCTGCGAGCACGCTGAGCGCTTCGACCGCCTTCTCGTCGCCGGCGATCTTCTCGTTTGCGAGCAGGATCGCGTGGTACGGCGGGAAGGCCGCCCGGTCGTCCTCCAGGACCCGGAGGTCGTAGAGGTCCACCCTGGTGTCGGTGGTGTACGGGGTGATTGCGTCGGCCTCGCCGCTCTTGATCACGTCGTACATCAACGTCGGCGACATCGGCTTCGCCTCCTTGAAAGTGAAGTTGTAGACCTTCGCCACCTGCGGCAGGCCGTCCTCGCGTTCGGCAAAGACGTAGTCGGTCACCAGCACCATCTCGCCGGCATGGGGCGCGAGGTCGGAGACCTTCGTGACGCCCTGCTCCTCGGCCCAGGCCTCGGGCACGGCGATGGTGTAGTCGTCCCTGAACCCGAGGCGCGAGAGGACGGTGATGTTCTCGGCCTCCAGGCCCTTCACCACGTCGGCGTAGACGACCTCGGGCTCCCAGGTTTCCATGGGCGGGAGTTTGAGGAGTTGTGAGTAGGCCGTCCCGGTGTACTCGACATAGACGTCCACCTGGTCTTTCTTGATCCCTTCGAAGAGGGAGAGGTCGTTGAGGTTTGCCTTCATCTCGGTCGTGTACCCGGCGTCCTCCAGGAGGAGGGCGACCATCTCGGCCAGGATGTACTGTTCGTTGAAGGTCTTGGCCCCGACCACCACCGTCTCGCCGCCCATGCCGGGGATCTCGGTGCACCCGGCGATGCAGAGGGCGGCGACCACGAGGACCGCACCTGCGGTCATCAATCTTTTCATTCTCGTCCCCCGGAAGGGAGGTGCCGTTCATAGATTTTAAATGTTGCCCGGAGGCGGCGGTGGCCGGGGTATGAAAAGAGGATTTCCGGGCTTTGTAGAATTTTTCTGGATGGCTATTTCTGCGGGGGGTTGGCCGCTCCCCGGTCCCCCGCGAAGCACGGTTTTTCCCCCACCGTATTCTCGCGAGGGGTACGACCAGGGGTTTCTGCACAGCCCGGTCCCGGGGTCGTTTGATCGGATCAGACCGGCAATCGGCGGGCGCCGGGCGAAAAAGATTAGATATATAAGCAACCGCGCCGTCTGGAAGATATGAGGAAAGAAGAATGCCTGAGTTTGCCAACCCCTTTGCAGGGACTGCGTATGGGAGAAAGTTGACTGACATGGAACTCGTCAGGGCGATCAGGTATATGGTCGCCGCCGAGTACGAGGCCGTGCAGCTTTACCAGCAACTTGCCGAGTCGGTCGAGAACGACCTGGCCAAAGCGGTCCTCCTGGACATCGCCGAGGAGGAGATCGTGCACGCCGGCGAGTTCCTCCGTCTGCTCAAGGAACTCTATCCCGAGGAGGAGGCCTTCTATCGGGAGGGCGCCGACGAGGTCGAAGAGTTGATCGAGGGGATGAAGAAGAAGTAGGGGTCCTGGAGAGAATCTTCTGAACATCTTGAGAGAGCAGGGACAGACCACTCTTTTTCTCCCTGGTTCTCTTTTGTATCGGGATGGTTGAGCGGGAACACTTTTGAGATGATTTTTGGGTTTTGGGCTTTGTAGAATTCCTCTGGTTGGTTCTCTCTGTGGGGGACTGGCCGTCCCCCGCCGCATGATCGTTCCCGTCATCTCGCGAGAGGACGGGCGGGGAGCGACACGCCGGTGATCCCGCTCCCGTCCTGGTTCTATCTTCGGGGTCATGACGGCGGGACGGCATGACGATCAGAACGTGCCGCCCCCTCGTCATCGATCTGTTCTGCCGTCTCGCGAGAGGATGGGCGGAGGACGGCACGCCGGTGATCCCGTTCCCATCCTGGTTCTATCTTCGGGGTCGTGCTGACAGGACGGTATGGTGATTAGAATGTGCCGCCCCCTCGTCACCGGATCTGTTCTGCTGTCTCGCGAGAGGATAGGGCGGAGGACGGCACGCCGGTGATCCCGCTCCCGTCCTGGTTCTATCTTCGGGGTCATGACGGCGGGACGGCATGACGATCAGAACGTGCCGCCCCCTCGTCATCGATCTGTTCTGCCGTTTCGCGAAAAGATAAGACGGGGGGCGGCACCACGCGTGATCCTGTTGAATGATGATCGCCTCTTACCGTCCCACTCCAATCTTCGGGGGCATGAAAACAGAACGGCGTCATGATCCAAACATGCCGTCCCCTCGTCATCGATCGGTTCTGCCGTTTCGCGAAAGGATAGGGCGGGGACGGCACCACGCGTGATCCCGCCGAGTAATGATCGGCCGTTTCCCGTCCCGGAGTCAATCTTCGGGGTCATGAAAACAGGACGGCGTGATGATCAAAACGTGCCGCCCCCCGATAACCGGATCTGTTCTGTCATCTCGCGAAAAGATAAGACGGGGGACGGCACCACGCGTGATCCTGTTGAATGATGATCGCCTCTTACCGTCCCACCCCAATCTTCGTGGGCATGAAAACAGAACGGCGTCATGATCAAACATGCCGCCCCCTGATAACCCGATCTGTTCTGTCATCTCGCGAGAAGATAGGGGGGGCGGCGAAGAGTGGCGTGCTCCCGCTGAATAGAGATCGGCACTCTCCCGTCCGGGTTCTATCTTCGGGGTCACGGGGACGGGACGGTATGGTGATCAAAACGTGCCGTCCCCTGATAGCCGGATCTGTTCTGCCTTCTCGCGAAAAGATAGGGCGGGGGCGGCACCATGCGTGATCCCGTTGAATGATGATCGCCTCTTACCGTCCCACTCCAATCTTCGGGGTCATGAAAACAGAACGGCGTCATGATCCAAACATGCCGCCCCCCGATAACCGGATCTGTTCTGTCGTCTCGCGAGAAGATAGGGCGGGGAACGGCACGGCGGTGATCCCGCTCCCATGCGGGGTCAATCTTCGGGGTCATGACGGGGGGACGGTATGGTGATCAAAACGTGCCGCCCTCTATCGCACGATCTGTCCCGCCATCTCGCGAGAGGATAGGCGGGGGGCGGCGATGGAACACGGCCTCCATCGGCTCGCCGGTCTTGAAAAGAGGGAGAACCGCCGGCGTCGCCGACGATGCCGTGGTGCGCTCAGCCCTGGTGGGTGTAGTGCTCCACTTCGCCGACGGCCTCCAGCCTCCCGTTCTCGTCGAGGACCGAGACCGCCCCGTGCCCGCCGCAGACATAGCAGCGCCGCCCCTTCTCCGCGAGGGCCTGATCGGTTTCGGCCGCGATCTCCATGAGGGCGTGGCGCTCGCGCCTGGCCGTTGCGGAGTCGACGTTCACCGAGGTGACCAGGAAGTCGGCGAGCGAACTGTAGGTCTTGCGCTTCTCGGTGAGGCTGCCGAAGTTGATGACGGTGTCGCTGGTGAAGAGGAGGCCGCAGCTCGGGCAGAAGACGTAGACCAGTCCCTGCACGTGGCCGCCGAACCCTTCCAGCACCTCGAACTCGAGCCCGCCGAAGGTGAAGCGGTGGAGGACCGGGAAGATCCCGCGAGTCTCGCCGGTCGGGCCGCCGAAGAGGGTGTAGTTCTCCGGCGGGTTGAACCGCGAGAAGAGGTTGATGATGGTGGTGTAGACCATTTCAAGGACCGAGCCCTCGACCGGCGAGGCGAAGGCGCGGTTCGAGGTCTCGATGATCGCCGCGGAGGTGGGGTGCATCATGGCCGGGGCCTCGTAGAACCCGGCGGCGCCGCAGTGGTCGGCGTCGGCGTGGGTGAGCAGGACCCTCCTGAGCCTGGTGCCGTTGCCCAGGCCGTAGTGGTTGAGCATCCTGATGACGTCTGGGTAGTAGATGCCGTAGCCGGTGTCGATCATCATGCTCTCCTCGGGGGTGTTGAGGAGGTAGACGCTCCCGCCGCCCGGCAACTGGAAGCAGTAGAGGTCCATTTCGGGGGTGACCGCCACCTGCTGGACGTCGGCGTAGAAGCCGTCGCCGCAGGTCCGCTGCAGGCTTTCGCCGGTCTGCAGGACGCTGGCAAAGACGGCCCGCGGGTCTTCGCCCCGCGCCCCGAGTTCCTGGACGACGTGGTTGATGTCGTGGAGGAGGCGGAGGAGGAAGCCGTCGCCGGCCGGGCCGATGATCTCCCTGACCCGCTGCGCGAAGCAGAGGTAGAAGACGGTCTCGTCGAGGGAGCTGCCCGTGGTGTCGTACTCCAGGATCTCGAGGGGGTAGCGCGACTTGAGGGCGTCGAGGAGGGTTTCGGCCTGCCCGCTCTCCTCCAGGCTGACCGAGACGGTGACGCGGTCCGGGTGGGGGCCGGCGTCGTCGAAGTCGATGAGGGCGATGTTGGCCCGTGCCTTCGTCGTCAGGTCGAGGAAGGCGGCGAGGGCGCCGGAGGTGTGAGGGAGATGGACGTGGAAACGGAGGATGCCGGGGCCGGGGAGGGCGGTCTGGAGGTAGCCGATGGCGGCGAGGCGGTGCCTGATCGCGGCGTGGGCCTCGTTCGGTGCGGTCACCTCGAAGAATACCGTTCTCGGGTCGATGCGTCGGCTGTACTGGATCCGGTTGATGTTCCCGCCGTGCTCGGTGACGATCGCGGCCGCCTGCTGGAGGGCGCCGGGGCGGTCGGGCATGCGGGCGATGAAGGAGAACTTCTCTTCCCTGGTCTCCATAGTCGGGTATAACTTTTCCGTGAGCGGTATTAAACCTCGTCACGCTTCATACCGGCACGAGCACGTAGAGCCCGAATCCCATATATTCGCGCCCGTACCCCGCGAATTCGTCCTGGATCCGGTGGAGGTATTCGCGCACCTCGGCCGCCTCCTCGTCGTCGGCGTCCGGGTGCTCCTCGAGCCACCCGAGGAGTCCGCCCCAGTTGCCTGACTCGTAGGCGTCCCAGTCGTCGGCGGTGGCGTGGAGGACGCCCCGCACCTCGTAGCCAGCGTCCCTCGCGCACCCGAAGATCTCGTACTCGGTGAGGACGTCGGGCCAGGCCCTGGCGAAGTCGGGCGGGACGGCGGCGTGCTGCCAGCAGCGTTCGCCGACGATGAGGCGTCCCTCCGGTTTGAGCCAGGCGGCCATCGCCTCGAGGGCCGGGGCGAGGCCGCCCCAGATGTGGGTGGAGCCGATGCAGGCGGCGAGGTCGTAGGCGCGGTCGGGCGTCGCGTCGAGGACGTCGGCGCAGGTGACGGTGAGGCGGTCGGCGTACCCTTCCGCCGCGATCTGCTCGACTGCTCGCCGGCAGGCGTATTCCCGCAGGTCGATCCCCCGTCCCCGGATCCCGAAGGCGTCGGCCAGGGTGGTGAGCACCGTGCCGTAGCCGCACCCGAACTCGATCACCTCCTCGCCCGCCGCGAGGCCCGCCATCGCCCCGGCCCGCCTGAGTTTCTCAGGGGTCGTGGGGTTCATGATGGCCATGTCGCGGGTGGAGATGGAGATGAGGTCGTAGTAGTCCATTGGAGAAGAGTGGAGGGCGGTGGGATATAGGGGCATCGGCGTGAGGAGGTGCATCATGAGTGGTGTGACCTGTCATGAGGGAGGCAGATATATATGGACAAATTGTAAATTGGATTTACAATATGTCCAACCCCGTGCAGGGGAAGACCCCCATCATCAGGCGGGACGCTGAGGAGAAACTCCGGGCCCTTGCCTGTGGATTTCCAGCGGTGTCGGTGATCGGCCCCCGCCAGTCTGGAAAGACGACACTTGTTCGATCGGTATTCCCGGATCTGCCCTATGTATTACTGGAAGATCCCGACACCCGCGCCTTCGCAGAAGAAGACCCGCGCAGTTTTCTTGCACACTATGAAAAGACCGGCGCAATTTTTGATGAGATCCAGCGGGTTCCTGAACTTTTTTCCTATCTCCAGGGCGTTTTAGATTGGCACCAGAGGCCAGGACAGTTCATCCTCACCGGTTCCCAGAACTTTTTGATGATGGAGCGGATCTCCCAGTCACTTGCCGGTCGGGTCGGGATCATCAAACTCCTCCCGCTCTCAATGAGAGAACTTGCCCATGCCGGAGTTGAGGTCGAACGGTATGAAGACCTCCTCTATGCCGGCCTCTTTCCCCGCCCCTACAGCAGCGGCATTCACCCGGCAGATTTCTATTCGTCATATATCCAGACGTACCTTGAACGTGATCTCCGTCTTCTCAGGCAGGTACAGGACCTCTCGGCCTTCCAGAGGTTCATGAAGATGTGTGCCCATCGGTCCGGCCAGGTGGTAAACTACTCGTCCCTTGCCAACGATTGCGGCATCACCCATAACACGGCGAAAGCGTGGCTATCTCTCCTTGAGACGTCATTGTTGATCACCCTGATCAGGCCTCACCACAAAAACTTCAACAAGCGGCTTGTGAAAATGCCAAAACTCTACTTTACCGATCCCGGTCTTGCCGCACACCTGGCCGGGATACAGAGTGCCGACGATCTTTGTTTCCATCCATTAAAGGGGGGGCTCTTTGAATCGCTTGTTATATCCGAGTTCCTGAAGGTCCGGTTTAATCGTGGCAAAGAGTCCAATCTCTACTTCTGGCGGGATAAGTCGGGGCATGAGATCGACTGCGTCATCGAATATGGAGGACGGGATCTCGTCCCGGTCGAGATCAAGTCGAGTCGAACGGCAAGTCCTGACTTCTTCAAAGAGATCACACACTGGAATCGACTCTCCGGCAACACGCCGGACCGATCGTTTGTGGTCTATGGGGGTGACCAGTCCCAGCGTCGAACGGCAGGGCAGCTGGTCGGGTATCGGGAGATGGACCCGATCGTTTCGTATCTGGTGTGATATATAGCCGGATCGGCACGATAGAAGAAAGAATTCTGTAAAATCACGAGCCAAAAAAGAGGGAGAGGTCTGAATTATTTCTTCTTCAGGTAGATCGCGGCACCGGCGATGCCGACGATGAGGAGGACGCCCGCGACGATGGGGAGAGTCCGGTCTGTCGTCTCGCCGCCGGTGGCGTCGACGCTGGTCGCGTCGGTGACCTGTGCTGCCGGGCGGTCGGCGTCTCCGGCGGAGGGCGGTTGTGCGGCGGTGAAGAGTGCGAAGGTGCTGAAGTGTGATACTTCGGCGGTGACGGTCATGGTCTCATAGTCGATGGTCGTCGGGATCTCTTCCCATCGTCCTGCTTCGGCGTTGTACCACCTGACCGTGAGGTCACCCTCTTTGAGGTCTTTCCATTTCTCCGCCGGGATCTCGAAGGTGAGGGTGATGGCGGGGTCGAAGGTTGCGCCGGCGGGTCCGCAGAGATAGGTGTATCCTGCTGCGACGAACCCGGTCTCTTCTCCGGCGGCGTCGGGCACCTCGCCGGGCGCCGCGGGCCTGATGGTGATCTCGTCGAGGGGCGTGCCTTCGGAGTTGTGGGCCGCGGTTCCTTCAGGTACTGAGAGGGTTGCGATCCGGTCGGATGAGACGACGGCTGCGGGCTCGTCCACCGTTCCGGTAGCGGAGGTGGCGAGCGTTGTGCTGCCGACGACCGGTGCTGCCGGTGCCTCGAGGGAGGGTGCGACGGTCTTCACCGGTGCGGGGTTCGAGGGGCTGCCGCCTCCGCCGCCCCCGCCGCTGCCGGTGTTGCCGCCAGGCGTGCCCCCGGTCTTCACCGCGAGGGCGAGGTTTCCGAGTTCGCCGGGTTCGAATACTGCGGTCTGTGCGGCTTTGTTACCGTTGACGGTGAAGGTGATCGTCCTGCCGACGACGTCGCCGCCGCCTTTGACGACCAACCGGTCGTCGTCCTTCTCAACGCCGCCGAAGACCCCTTTGGTGTCGGTGGTGAGGGTGCCGTACGCTGTGCCGTCGATCGATGCTTCGATGACGGTCCCTGCCGGTGCCGGGTTGCCGTCGATGGTCACGGTCCCGCTGAACTCCTGCGGGACGACGGGTGTCTCGTCGGCCGCGGCGGCGCTGCCGACCAGGGCCGCCATCACGACGATGAGCACGATGATTGCTGTTCTGCCTTTCATTCTACTCCTCAAAAAATTTAGATGCTGATGGCGGCAAGGGTGCCGCCGGTCCGCATGAAGACCCAGTAGCCCTCGCCGGGGTTGAGGTCTCTCTCGTCAGAGTGCGACCCGCTCCCGCTGTTGATGATCGAGGGTGCGTAGGCCTGTTCTTCGGCGTCGAGGCCGATGAGGATGGCCCATGCATCTTTGACCGATGCGAGTGCGTCCTTTGCCGGTGCCGGACTGACGTCGGAGAACCCGACGGCGTTCCATCCGGGCACGAGGGCCTTTGTGGGTGCGGTGGTTGGCTTGAGCGAGTCGAAGGTGAGGGCGACGGTCGCGGTGGTGTTGGAGTAGATCCAGACGCCGTCGAGCGGTTTGACCGGAGCATCGCTCTTGAGGACTTCCCAGCCGTCCGTGCCGTCGTAGCCGAAGATCGAGTGGCCGGCACAGTCGACGTTCTCAAAGAGGGCGACGGTGTCGTTGCCTGGTGCGAGGGTCCGCGGGACCGAGACGAAGTTCCATCCCTTGCGGAGGATGAGGGTCATGTCGCCGTCGCTCCCGGGCAGGCCGAGGAGTCTGACCGCGTCGATGCTGCCGAGACGCTTCTCGGCGGGCACGTCGTCGCCGACGAGCCTGAGCGGCCAGTCGCTCTCGGCGAGGGGCATGCCGTCGATCTCGTTGGCGAGGATGATGTTGTTGTTCCTCTTGACGTCTGCGCTGGCGAACTCGACGGTGCGGTCGTCGCCGGTGCCGGCGATACCGTCGGGTCCGTAGTCGACGAGGAGGACGGTGTATCCCGCGTCGGCGAGGTCGTCACGGTACGCCCCGGCGCCGTGCGACTGGCCGTCGTCGACCCATCCGCAGAGGAGCCAGAGTGCCAGGCCCGACCAGGTCTGTCCGCCGTCGGTCCATTCGACACGGTGGATGCTGCCGCTGCACTCGACGCCGTGCTCGTAGTAGGTGCGGCCGATCTCTTCGTTGATCGCGCCGTTCAGGGTGAGGCTCCAGTCCTGTCTGGGTGCGGGCATGATCTCGATGGTGTCGACCTTTGCGACCGATATGCCGGCGACCGCGGGCATCTTGTCGTAGTAGTGCCAGCACCATTCAGGGAGGCACTCGTGCATGTCCCAGTTGCCGAAGATGCCGTCAGGGGCCATGAAGAAGAGGCGGGGACCGTCACGGTATGCCGGGACGTCGCCCTTCTCCTCGGTCCACCATGCGATGATGGCCTCGCCCTGTCTGGCCGCCGGTTCGTAGACCGAGGCGTACGGGAGCGACCCGGCGTATCCGTCTCTGGCGGTGAGTTTGATCTCGTTGCCCTCTTCTGCGCCGCCGACGAGGTTGCAGAGGTCGCGCAGGGAGGTGCCTTTCACGACTTCGTTGATCTTGCCGGGGTTGGCGTTGACGGTCTCTTCAGGGTCCCAGAAGTTGTAGGGTTCGCCCGGATGCGTCTCGTTCCACTCGTCACTGAAGACCGGGCCCTGGAAGTGGAGTTCGACGCCGTTATCCCCGCCGTAGACGTCGAGGTTCTTCTTCATCCACCGCACGGTGACGGTGGTCTCGTCGACGACGGTCCTGCCGTCTTCGGCGTACTTGACGATCCTGATCTTCGGGAGGTCGGCGAGGGCGAGGACGGTGATGCTCGCGGTGCCCTGCACCCCGTCGCTCTCCGCGGTGACGGTCGTGGTGCCTCCGGCGAGGGCTTCGAAGTAGCCGGTGGCGTTCACGCTCCCGACGGTGGTGTTGCTGCTCGTCCAGGTGAAGACGAGGTCTTCCATTCCCGCGCCGGTGTCGTCATACCCTGCGGCCGTGAACTGGAAGGTCTCGTGCTCTTCGAGTTCGGCGTCGGCCGGGGTGACGGCGACGGTGGCGAGCATCGGGACCGTCGGGATGATCTCGCCGGTCTGCCACTCGCCCATCATCGGGTACTCGTCCTTGTAGGTGCCGAAGGACATCGGGGTGTCGCCGATGCCATTCTTGTCGGCGTCGGTGCCGGGGTATCCGGTGTAGTGGTTGCCGACGCAGCCCGTGTACTCGCCGCCGCGGTAGGTGTAGGTCACCTCTTCGGGCGAGTGGTAGGTGTTGGCGGTCTTGATCTCGACGGGGCCGAGGAAGGCGTTGGCCCAGACGGTGTTGCCCTTTGCCGCGTCCTTGATACAGATCTCGGCTTCAGCGTTGTTCTCGCAGGTGTTGTTGAAGACGAGGTTGCCGGCGACGGTGTCGCGGAGGCTGAGGCCGCGTTTGGTGTTCTCGTGACAAGAGTTCTCTTCGACGGTGTTGCCGGTGGCGTCGCCGCCGAGGTGGACGCCGTTGTAGCACCCGGCGCAGTCGTTCTTCCTGACGATGCAGTCGTCGAACCCGACGATCTCGATGCCCGCGACGTGCTCGTCGGTCGGGCCGCGGACCGCAAAGCCTTCGACGGTCACGCCGTCGGCGTCGACGTCGAAGACCGGTTTGTCGGTTGATGCGGCGGTGACGGTCACGGCGCCGGCGCCGTTCTCGGTGCGGATGACGAGCAGTTTGTCCACCAGCACGTTCTCGGTGTAGACGCCGTCCTTCACGACGACGGTGTCGCCGGGGTTCGAGGCCGCGACCGCATCAGAGATGGTGGTGTAGACTCCTTCGCCGCCGTCGGCGTCGACGTACCGCGTCTGCGGTTCAGGTGATGCGTAGGCGTCGTGCGTCGCTTTCAGCGGGGCGTGGTCGGTGCCGAGGCTGTCGGGGAGGATGTACGGGGCGTCGATGACGCCGTCGTTGTTCTCGTCGTCGCCGGTGTAGTCGGACCAGAAGTTGCCGAGGTAGTTGGTGTGAATGGCGTCGTTGTAGGTGTAGGTGAGGGGGGCGGTGGAGTTCCAGATCTGGGCCGGTGATGTGGTTGAAATCACGTCAGCGGCGTTGTCGATGAACTCGTTGAGATAGATTATGTTGTCGCCACCGGACTTGTAAAATTCAAGCCCTGCTGTGGAAGAGGAACTGAATGTATTATTGACGATGGTGTTGTTTGAAGATGAACCCTTCCCCTGGAGTGTCAATCCGGATCCTGTACTGTTTATGAAGAGATTGTCTGAGACAACACAGTCTACTTTGTCGACCGTAACTGCAGAATATTTTGCAGTGGAATTTCTGACGATGTTGTGAGAAAATGTGGTTTTATTTCCTCTAATATGAACTGATTCCGTCATCCCGTCAAAAACGCAACGTGTAAATGTTGAACCACATACGGGATTGGTGGAAGAAAAAGTAATACCAAATGTGCTGTTGGTCACCAATAATCCTTCAATCCATGTTCTGGTTGTATCTGCATCATAGTGCTCAGTTCCCAAACCAATATATTTACCTCCCCTGCAGTCGATCATCACCAGATCGGCGCCCTCGCCGATGATGGAGAGATGTGGTTTCTGTACGTCAAAATGAGAGTAGGTGCCGTTGTACAGGAAGATGGCGTCTCCTGGTTTTGTCTCTACTGATCCTGAAATACGTGTGTAATCATTGATGTCGTCACCGTCATGGAGGTACCATGTCGTCGCCGTTGCGGGTGCGATGAGGAGAGCAAGTAGAATAAGGCAGAAAATTCCAATCGTTTTTTTCATGAAAATCACCATAGAAAAGAAAAAAAGGGTTAGTTGGTGTGGTGATGGGTCACCACGAGCTTTACGTAGTCAGTCGAGAGGGTTGATGATGTGTCTCTGTCGGTAGCGCCCTTCTGCTTCGCGAGCACGGTGACGTTGCCGTTGACGACGTAGTTGCTGATGCTTGAGGTCTCCTCACCGGTGAGCGTGACCTCGCTGCCGCTGGTGCTGCCCTGGAGGAGTTCGTAACTGCTGCTGTTCCAGATGTAGAGGTCGGCGCCGGGGGTGCTGGCATGGGTGCCGGTGCCGTTCCAGGTGACAGCGAGCTTCTCGATGTTGCTCGCACTCTCGGTGACGTTGAAGACGAAGCGCTGGGCAGCATACTGATCAGTGGGGGCTGAGATAGAAACAACCTGGTTGTCATCGGAGGCAATGTTTGCGGTGCTGGCGAACGGGGTGTTCGGCACATTGCTGGCGCTCGGCACGCCGGTCACGCCGCCCTCGTACGCATACTCGACGGTGTCGCCGCCGGTGGCGAAGTCATAGCGGTGCGGGGGGTAGATGTCGATGGTGTTGACCTGCTTCACCGAGAGACCCTTTGCGGAGGGGTATGCGCTGTTGTCGGTCTTGTTGACCCAGTATTTCCAGTACCAGGAGGGCAGCGCTTCGTGCATGTCCCAGTTGGTGAAGTTGTTGTCGGTTGTGTTGTAGAAGTAGAGACGCATGCCGTCGCCCCAGGTCGGAACGTCGCCATAGACGGAGTCCCACCAGGTCAGCACCAGGTCGCCGAGCCTTGAGTTCTGGCTGTTGACATGGGTGGCGTTGAACCACATGGTGTAGGTCTTGGAACCGACGCTCCTGATCGCGATCTCGTCGCCGGTGGTCATGCCGCCGACCTCACTGACGATGTTTTTCAGGGAGGTGCCGTTGTGGCCGCCGTAGCTGACGAGGTTGACTCCTTCCTCGGTCTGGTCCCAGTTGTTGTAGTCGTTCTCGTTGAGACCGGCGTCGATCCACTCGTCAAGGAAGACCGGGCCCTGCATGTAGATGTCGCCGTTGCTCACGACATCGCCGTCCAGACTCTTAAGATAGGTGTAACTAAGGTTCTCCGACCGGTCAACGGTGGAGTAGTTGTTGTCTGCGTACTTCGTGACCTCTACGTACGTTGTTCCTGCTGCACTTGCCGGTGCTGCCATCAGGGCGATGGCAATGCACAGGCAGAGCAGTGCCATGGGGGTTCTTTTTTCCAATACAATGCTACGTAAACTCATTTTTTCACTAACCCTTTTTTCTTTGACAATTGATCTTCAATCAGACGATCTATAAATCTCTTTTCATGATTTAGTAAAATATATTAAGTATATCACATTAACGTATTTGACCAGAACCGGCCGGTTTGAGGGCCTTAAATCTTGAAATTTCTTGCTTCATGCCGGTTAATCTCTCCAAAGTGTTGACATTATTGAAAATGTGGCAATTTCATCTGGATTTAGGATCCATTTTGGCGATTTGGTCGCCATGTGCGGAAAAAAGAAAAAAATAAACCATTTTGTATTCTGCGCACCTGATCATGACGGATATGCTCAGACCGTCGTCCCCACGAGAGTGCTATTCCCACCGGTCCCCCCGCGTCAGGATAGGAGTGGGAAAGACAACCCCCTCTTCATGTTCATCGATTGTGCCCTCCCGGCCCAGCATTCAGAAGGTGTTTCTGTCCGCCGCATATCGGTCATGAGAGGGCCTGGTATGATCAAATCATCATGAAAACCTGGAGGGCCGATCTTCGAGATCATTTTCATGGACCATATCCCAAAAGTATCCCGGGCTTGAACAATCTCTGGATCAACACCTCTTCATGGCCATTTCTCTGCCTTCCCGGTCCAATCGCCATCCCGGGGGTCAGGGGGCAGGGCCCCCGGCACCGGGCTTCGAAGGCGTGATGGAATGATCAGACCTGCCGCCCGCATCGCAGAATCTTTATCGCCGTCTCGCGCCGGGGGTTTCACCCCCGGACCCCCACGATGAAGATAGGGGCGGGGCGGCAGCAATCTGTTGAACGACGCCGTGTTTCATAAATGTCTTCCGGTCGCAGATCCTGACAGAGGGTTTTGGGATGACCTCATGGTAAAACCTCACTTTTATTTGGTTCAAGAGGATACTGCCGTCTGCCACCTATCTTCGCGGGGGGGACCGGCGGGACCGAGCGTCAGCGAGTTCGAGAAGACTCGCACGTCTTCGAGCGGCCAGCCCTCCACAGAGATGGTTATCCAGAGGAATTCTGCAGGGCTAAAAAATATTTTCTCGGTATTTCAAAAATTTGGGTGCCCTTTTTCAGGCGCCTATCGCCGCAAGATCTCCCTTCTCGCTCATGAAGATCCAGTAGCCCTCCTTTGGCCCCATATGCTGAACCAGGTTGCTCCCGGCGGTGACGGCCGGCCTGTACTCCTGTCTGATCCTGTCGAACCCGACAAGAGAAGACCATGCCCCGTCCACCGACTGGAGCGTCTCCTCCACCGGTGCGGGGACGGTGTCCGAGAACCCGATCGCGTTCCATCCGGGCGCGAGGTGCTTCATCGGCGGCACCTGTCGCAGGTCGGGGTTGTACGTCAGCCCGACGGCGGTGCTCTCGTTTGCATAGATCCAGATCCCGTCCAGCACCCCGAGCCGGTTGTCAGACTTGAGCACCCGCCAGCCGTCGGGCTGGACGTACCCAAAGATCGAGTGGCCCGCACAGTCCACCGCCTCGAAGACCGCCATCGTGTCGGCGCCGGGCGCCAGCCGTTTCGGCACCGAGACGAAGTTCCAGCCGGGGATGAGGGTGAGCGTATCGTAATCGTCGCCGCCCGCGCCCACGACGACGACACGCCTGAAGACGTTGTTCTCCTCGTCCGCCTCCTCGACGGCGCCGTCGGGGTCGGCGATGACGGAGAGTTCGTAGACCCCTTCGGCCGCCGGTCTCCAGACGAAGGAGACATCCGCATGGTCCCCGGCCGCAAGCCGGGCCACCGTTTCGGTCCCGGCCTTCGCACCGTCCACCGCGAACACCACGGCGAAGGCGTCGGCGTCTTTGCCTCCACGGTTCTCGACCCTCGCCGTGACCGTCGCATTGACGCCCGGATCGAGATCCGGCACCTCGATCCCGGTGACGAGAAGATCAGGCACCCCGCTCCGGTCGATCACCACCCGGTCGAAGACCTCGCCGGGCGGGCGGATGCCGAGGACTTCCTTGTTGTCCTCGGAGACGTTGGCCACCGGCACGAACTCCATCGTCGCCGTCTCGTTCGCCGGGTCCACCGTCACCCGCGTATAGCCGAGCGTAAACTCCAGGCTGTTCTGGTATCCGGCCTCCTTCTCCTCGGTGAGAGTGTACAGCGGGCCGCCGCCGGTCGCCGCGACGACGTACTGCGTGCCGTTCACCAGGTACCGCTGGTACGAATGGACATGCCCGTTGAAGACGACATCGACATCGTTCGCCTCGAAGGTCGGCCCCCAGAGCGTACGGAAGTTCTTCCATCCGCCCGGATGGCGGGTACCCGAACTGTACGGCGGGTGGTGGAAGGCGACGAACGTCCAGGACGCGGTGCTCTCCGCCAGATCCTCTCCGAGCCACGCCGTCTGTTCATCCATCCTCGGCCCCACATCGTCGTTGGAGTCGAGCATGGCGACATGCACGTCCCCGCAGTCGAAGGAGTACCAGTGGGGGACCGCGAAGACCGCCATGAACGCTTCGGCATCGTCCCAGTACTCGTGGTTCCCGCGCGTCGGGTACAGCGTCGTGTTCGCATACAGCGCCCGCCCGGACGCAAAGAACCGGTCCCACTCCTCAGGGTTGTTCGGGTCGCAGACCGTGTCGCCGACATGGACCACGAAGGCGGCGTCCTGCTCCTCCGCGGCGATCCGGTCCGCGACGAGTTTGTGCCGCTCCAGCTGCGTGAAGTCGGAGATCTGCTCCTGCGTATCACCGTAGACGATGAAGGTGCACGGCCCGGTCGCAGGGAAGGTCCTGAAGGTCAGGTCCGCGGAGACATTCCTGCCCGCGTGGACGCGGTAATGATAGCGGGTATCGGGCGCAAGATCGGTGAGGTTCACGTGCCTGAGCACCCCCTCGCCGGAGGCGGAGACATTGCGGTCGTACTCCCCGTGCTCGGTGAAGTACGCTTCAGCGGCGTACTCGACCATCCCGGCCGCCGGGATATCGGTCTTCCAGTTGACCGTCGTCCCGCTCGTCGTCGTCCCGGTCAGGTACGGCCCCCACTGCACCTCCGGCACCGGCGGGAGAACCTCGTAGTGGTCGGCCGGTTCCATCAGAGGATAGAGATCGTGATCCGTCGCCGAGGCGATATAGGGAGTGTCGCCGATACCGTCACCGTCCGCATCGGTCCCATCGTAGTTGTAGTAGTAGTTGCCCAGATAACCCTGGTAGAGGGTGCCGTTGTACCAGTAATCGCATGGTTCTGGAGTGTTGACCATATTCGAGGAGCCTTCACTGATCCAGCTGGTCTTGCCGCTGCTGGTTCCATCTTTGGTCTTGGCCCAGGTATTCAGGTAGATCTGGTTTTCGTTCGCACTCTTGAGGTAAAGGTCTGTTTTCCCGCATCTGGAGCATGTATTGTTGACGATGACGTTTCGTTTCGATTGACCCAGATATAATCCATTATAACTCCCGACAATCGAGTTGTCGCAGATCAGGCTGTCGCTGGAAGATGTTATAATCCCACAATATCCGCCTGAGACAGTATTCCCGGATACCGTGGCGTTTGCGATGCTCCCGAGGTTCATCCCTCTGGAAATGATATTATTATCAATGGTGAGATTCTCGAACCGGCCTTCCCCCTTGATGCCGTCACTGCTCATGGGTACGCTCCCGGTGAAGGTGTTCCCCTCCAGTACGAGATCAGATGATGTACCCAGCACGATCTCAAATAATGCACTCTCCGTGATGGCGCTGTTCAGCACCGACGACCCGTCCGATCCGGTTATGCGCAACCCGGACTTCTTGCTTGAGGTCATGGAACAGTTTTCAATCGTCGTATCCGGCGAATAGGTCACGTCAATATGATATACGCCGTTCCAGGATCCTGTACAGTCTTGGATCGTTGTCCTGTCCGCCTTCTGGAGACAGATACCGTTGAATGTATTCTCGGAGATCGTGCATCCGGTGATTGCTGAATTTCTCGTGGCATTGAGGGACATCCCGTTTTGTGCGTTTTTATTTGCCGAAGAATTGCGGATAGTGACGTTCTCTGCATCCTTCAGGACGATCCCCTGATAGTTGGAGGACGCGGCGACATCTGCGGCGCAGCAGTCCCGCACCCCGTCCAGGAGAAGCCCGGCCCCCTCGTTCGTCGCCCCGGTCAGCGCAAACCCTTCGATGGTGACGTTATCAGCGTTCACGGCGATCACGTCGTCGCGAGTATTCACTGCTTTCACCGTCGTGGCTGCAGCGCCGTGCTCTGAGACGAGGGTCAGGCGTTTGCCGACATCGACGTTCTCGGTGTACGTCCCGTCCCTGACAAGAACGGTATCTCCGGGATTGGCAGAGAGCACCGCCTCACGGATGGTGGTGTAATCCCCGCCCCCGTCGAGATCGACGACGATCGTCTTCGCCGCAGGCGGCGCCTGGGCCACCGTCACGGTCGCTGACCCCGAGACCTCGCCTGCCGTCGCCGTCACCGTCGCCGTCCCCTCTGCCAGCGCCGTGAAGAGCCCGGTGGCCGGGTCCACCGTCCCGACCGTCTCGTTGTCGCACGACCAGGAGACCGCGACGTCCTCCATCGGTTCGCCGTTCTGGTCCCTCGGGACGGCCAAAAACTGTTTCGTCTTCCCGACCACCGCCGTCGCATCCGCAGGATAGACCGAGACGGCGGTCAGCACCGGCCGCTCGCTCACCCTGATATAACGCTTCTTAGTCCAGACAACCGTACCCTCCGCGGCCGTCACCGTGAGCGTGACATTGTACGTGCCCGGTTCGGTGTACTCATGCACCGGCTGTTCATCCGGCGAGGGGTCGGTCTCGTCGCCGAAGTCCCAGTGCCATTCGGTCGGTGCCGTCCCCGAGGTCTCGGGCGTGAAGGCGACGGCGAGAGGGGCATATCCTGAAGTCCGGTTCGCGGCGAAGTTGACCCTGAAGGGGGGCGCCGGGTCCTGCGAACGGATGATGACCCGGTCGATGTACTTTACCGCCATTCCGGTGGTCGCCGGATAATCCACCCCGCCGGAGACGTAATAGTGCCAGTACTTCTCGTCCATGCACTCGTGCATGTCCCAGTTCCCGAAGACATGCCACCCCCACGGGTTGGTGGAGTCGTCGGCAAAGAAGATCAGGCGCATCCCGTCGAAATAGTTCGGGACATACCCCGTGTCAGGCCGCCACCAGGTGACGACCATCGGCCCCTGCCTGGGGTCGGGGTTGTAGACGTTCCGGTACTCGAAATTTTTGCCCATTCCGTCATTGGCCTTGATCGTGACGGTGTCGTTCGGGCTCATCCCGCCGACCAGTTCGCAGAGATCTCTGACGTCGGTCCCCTTGACGGCATGATAGTCCTTTTCCGGGATGTTCCCGTCCTCTTGAGGGTTCCATAGCCGTTCTTCGTCCTCCTCCCCGAGTTCTGGCCCCTGGTGATAGTAATGCGTCACGCCGTCTCCCTGTATCGGGAGATTCTCCTCCATCCACCGATAGTCGACCGTCTCCTGTGCGATCAACGTCCCGTCCTTTGCCAGTTTGGAGACCGTCAACTCGGTCGTCGCCGTCCCGGCCGAGACCGGCGTCGCCAGGAGGAGGCCGGCAAGGAGGAGGACAAGGAGGAACACTCCCGGTTTTATCCACGCTTCGAGATGAGAATGGTTGGATAATTTGTATGACCGATCGGTTTTCGATTTCATGTGATATAGTCCTGTAAATTGTAGATCGATATCATCTCTGGGCATACAATATAAATGGATTTTCATGTTTCTGTTAATTATGTTAAACAGACCTTGTGAATTTCCCGCCGTCGCTGCGGGGGACGATCCAGGAAAGAATGAGCGTTTGAACAGGGAAAAAACGTCATATGAAGAATATGGTCACGATCGTGGCGCTGTATGGAGAAAAAATCCGTGATATCCATCCCTTGTCCCGGAACCCGGCTTGATCCGGCAGCATGGGGGGCGATCCGGGATGCGCCCGCCTCCAGGCCGGAAGGGAGCGGACGCCCGGAGATGCACCCGCCCCGTGAAGGGGGCGACGGAGGGTCGGCGGCCGACTGTTCTTCAGGGGGGCGTGCCGATCAGACGGGCCGCCCTTCGCCGCCCTTCGCCGCACCTTCACCGTCGTCTCGCACCGGGGGAATCCTCCCGCCGGCAAGTTCAACAAAAAGGATCGGGTCCGCACCCCGCACCTCAACAGTCCACGCCGCGTGCCCGCAGTTCCTCGGTCTTCTTCTCCGAGCAGGCCTCGCACCGAAACTCAGGGGCGTGGTCGTCGGTCTTGTCGTAGTTGGTGGTCTTCACCAGCCGGTAACCGCGGCAGACCTTCCCGCAGTCCACGCACTTGATGTTCTCCTTCACCTCCCACTGGGCGGCGAGCACCTTCGAGGTGAAGATGAACCGGTCGACCCAGAAGAAGATGAGCCCGCCGATGAGGTTGGCGATGACCGTCGCGGTGAGCGGGTCCATCGTGGCGAGGAGGATGAGCACGCCGGCGAGAAGAGGGGTAGAGAGCTGCCACCTGACCAGGTACAGCCCGTAACGCTTGAAATTGACGTCCATGTGCGTACAAAAGTACGAATCTACGGGGATAAATCTGCGGATGGGGGTAGGAGAGAGCCCGCGAAGAAACGGGAAAAAATGGGAGAAAAAAGGTTCAGAGCACCTCGGCCTTCGTGATCCTGACCTCGGTGCGCGGCCGGTCCTGCCGGTCGGTCTGGGTCGTGCCGATGGCGTCGACGACCTCCATCCCCTCGACCACCCTGCCGAAGACCGGGTGCATCGGGTTGAGGTGGACGTTGTTCACCAGGTTGAGGAAGAATTGGCTTCCCCCGGTGTTCGGCCCGGCGTTCGCCATCGAGATGGTGCCGCGGTCGTTCCTGTTCGAGGCCGTGAACTCGTCGGGGATCGCATACCCCGGCCCGCCCATCCCGGTCCCGGTCGGGTCGCCGCCCTGGATCATGAAGTTCGGGATGACGCGGTGGAAGATGACGCCGTCGTAAAAGCCTTCCTTCACCAGTTTCTCGAAGTTGCCGGCGGTGATCGGCATGTCGGCGTAGAGCTGGATGGTGATGTCGCCCATCGTCGTGTGCAGGACGACCTTTGATCCTTCCGGATGTTCTGCCATGATAACTCCTCCCTGTTTCATGGGGGTGACACTTTATAGACCTTGCCGGCGGGCGACCCCGGGGAATAATGATCATCCTCCGGCTCTGTTGAATCAGACATGAACCACTGGCTCAAACGTACGCGATGAAAATGATTGTGAGTCTCCAGGGTATCTGGATCCGTGCTCGCCCCTTCAGAGCGGGACACTTTGTGAGACCATCATCTCATTGCCGCCCCCGCCTATCTTCTGTCCGGGGGGGGCCGGGGGTGCAACCCCCGGCGCGAGACGGCGGGGAAGATGCTGCGAGAGGGGCGGCACATCGATCATCACGCCTTCCCGCACACTCTCGCCGGGGGCGCTGCCCCCGGAACCCCCGGGAAGGCAGGTCGATCAGACCGGCCGCCCCCTCAATCGCAGCATCTTCACGCAGCACCCCCTCGCCCCGCGCCCGCTCCCCCGGAACCCTTTAGGCAGGTTTTTCATCGGCCGTGCCTATGGGGGTGCATGCACGAGGAAGAGCGGGAACTGGTGGTGCAGGAATTTCTCAGAAACCTCAACCACGAGAGGCCCGAGTTCAGGTGGGGGGCGGCGGAGGCGCTCGGCCGTATCGGTGACTCCAGAGCGGTTGCACCGCTGATCAAGGCGCTGGAGGGCGACCCCGACCCGCGGGTGCGCACGAAGGCGGCGTGGGCCCTCGGCCGGCTCGGCGATCCGCGGGCACAGCGCCCCCTCCTCCGGGCCCTCGGCGACCGGGACGACGACGTGCAGGAGATCGCCGGAGAGGCGCTCGAGGTCCTGAAACGGAAACTCTCTCTCCGGGTCTGAAACCGGGGTCTGGCCGGGGTGTGGTGCCCCCTGAAAAACTACCTTAAGGTTGGGAGCCGACCTCATACACGATGAGCGGCAAGATGACCCCGGCCATGCAGCAGTTCTACGCGATGAAAGAGGAACACCCGGACTGCATCATTTTTTTCCGCATGGGCGACTTTTACGAGACCTTCGGTCCTGACGCCGAGGTGGTCGCCCGCGAGCTCGATATCGTGCTCACCTCGCGGGGCAAGGACAAGGACGGCGAGAAGATGCCCCTCGCCGGCGTCCCGTACCACGCGGCCGAGACCTATGTCTCCCGCCTTGTCGCGAAGGGCCACCGGGTCGCGATCTGCGAGCAGCTCGAGGACCCGAAGAAGGCGAAGGGGATCGTCAAGCGCGGCGTGGTCCGGGTGGTCACGCCGGGCACGGTCATCGACGCCTCGATGATCGCCTCGCCCGGCGCCCGGTACCTCATGGCCCTCTCCCCGGACGGCAAGAGCGGGCGGTGGGGCCTCGCCTTCCTTGAAGTCTCGACCGGCGAGTTCTTCGTCGAGGCGGTCGGGGAAGACGGCGATATCGCCCCGGTCCTCTCCGAGGTGGAACGCTACCACCCGCACGAGTGCATCACCGGCACCCCCCTCCCCGACGCCCTCTCGACCCGCCTCTCCCAGGCCGGCGTGCTCCTCACCCCGTACCGCCCCGAGACTTTCGCCCCGGCGCGGGCCCGTTCAATCCTGTTGGAACACTTCCGGACCCCTTCGCTCGACGGCTTCGGGTGCGGCGGCGATGAGATGAAGGCCGCGGTCGGGGCCGCGGGGGCGGCGCTCAGTTACGCCACCGAGACCCAGTACAAACCCCTCACTCACATCACCGGCCTCTCGGTCAGGGCCCCGGCCGATCGGATGGCCCTGGACGCGATCACGCTGAGGAACCTGGAGATCACCGAGACGATGCAGGGCGAGGGGAAGGAGGGGACGCTCCTCCATCTTCTCGACCGGACGGCGACCTCGATGGGGAGCAGGACGATGCGCAAGTTCCTGGTCAACCCCCTCATCTCGCCGGCGGCGATCGACGCCCGCCTCGACGCCGTGGCGTTCTTCCACCGCGACGCCGGGCTCAGGAGCGACCTCCGCGACGCCCTCCGGGGATGCGCCGACATCGAGCGGATCGCCGGCCGGATCGCCTACGGCAACGCGACGCCCCGCGACCTCGTCACTCTCAGGGCCTCGGTCGAGACTCTCCCGACGGTCCGCGCCCTCCTCGGCGGCGACCTGCCCGAACGGATCGCCGACGCCCTCGCCGGGGTCTCCGACTTCTCGGCGGTGAGCGCCCTCATCGCCCGGGCCGTCGTCGACGATCCCCCGGCCAACCTCAAGAACGGCGGGTTCATCAGGGACGGGTACGCGAAAGAACTCGACGACCTCAGGGAGGTCTCGGGCTCCGGGAAAAACTGGATCGCCGAGTTCCAGCAGCAGGAGCGGGAGCGGACCGGGATCAAGTCGCTGAAGGTGAAGTACAACCGGGTCTTCGGCTACTCCATCGAGGTGACCAAGCCCAACCTCCACCTCGTGCCGCCCGAATACGAGCGCCGGCAGACGACGGCGAACGGCGAGCGCTTCATCACCCCCGAACTCAAGGAGAAGGAGGCGATGATCACCCACGCCGACGAGCGCCTCCTCGGCCTGGAGGCCGAACTCTTCGCCGACCTGCTCACGACGCTCGCCGCCGACGTCCCGGCCTTCCAGGAGACGGCGCGGGCGGTCGGGCTCCTCGACGTCTATGCGGCCCTCGCCGAGGTGGCGGTGAGGAACAACTATGTGCGCCCGAGCCTGGACGACTCGGTGGACACCGAGATCAGGGACGGGCGCCACCCGGTGGTCGAGGAGATGGTGCCCGGCACCTTCGTGCCCAACGACACCCGCCTCGACGGCGCCGGCGACCAGATCCTCATCATCACCGGGGCGAACATGGCCGGCAAGTCCACCTATATGCGGGCGGTCGCCCTGATCACCGTGATGGCCCAGGTCGGGAGTTTTGTCCCGGCCGCCGCCGCCTCGGTCGGGATCGTCGACCGCGTCTTCACCAGGGTGGGGGCCTCAGACGACCTGGCGAGCGGGCGGAGTACCTTTATGGTCGAGATGCAGGAACTCGCGAATATCCTGAACAACACCACCGCCCGCAGCCTCGTCGTCCTCGACGAGATCGGGCGGGGCACGAGCACGGTCGACGGCTACTCCATCGCGAAGGCGGTGCTCGAGTACCTCCACGGCACCGGGGCGAAGGGGCCGCGGACCCTCTTCGCCACCCACTTCCACCGCCTCATCGAGGTGGAGAAGGAACTGGAGCGGGTGAAGAACTACCATTTCGCGGTGAAGGAGACCGGGTCTGAGGTGGTCTTCCTCAGGAAGATCGTGCCGGGCGCGACCGACCGGAGTTACGGGATCCATGTCGCCCGCCTGGCCGGGGTGCCGCGGGCCGTCACCGAGCGGGCCGGGAAGGTGCTCGAGGAGACGGAACAGGAGGCGAGGAACGGGGGGAAGACGGGCCGGAAGCACTCGGCGCAGATGTTTCTCTTCTCAAACCCCCCGCAGGACGACCCGGCGCCCGCTCCCGCGCCGGTCGAAGAGAGTCCTGTCCTCAAAGCGCTCCGCGACCTCGACCCGGACGCGATGACGCCGCGGGTCGCTCTCGAAAAACTCTATGAACTGAGAGATATGGCACGTAAGGAGGGATCGGCATGAGTATGCAGGACGCCACCATCCGGGTGCTCCCGACCGGCACGGTGAACCAGATCGCCGCCGGCGAGGTGGTGGAACGCCCGGCCTCGGTGGTGAAGGAACTGGTGGAGAACGCCGTCGACGCCGGCGCCGGTCTGGTGCGGGTGGAGGTGACCTCAGACCGCCGGCAAGTCACCGGCGTGCGGGTCGTCGACGACGGGATCGGGATGGGCCGGGCCGATGCGGTGCTCGCGTTCAAAGAACATGCGACCAGCAAGATCCGGGAGATCGAGGACCTCGACCGCCTCCACACCCTTGGGTTCAGGGGGGAGGCGCTCGCGAGCATCGCCTCGGTCGCGGAGGTGACCATCGTCACGAAGCCGCGGGACCGCGGGGTCATCGCCGGGATAAGGGTGCGGGTCCGCGGCGGGGGCGAACCCGAGGTCGCCGAGGTCGGGGCGCCCGACGGGACGAGCGTGGAGGTGAGAGACCTCTTCTTCAACACCCCGGCCCGCCGGAAATTCCTCAAGTCCCTCCACACCGAACTGGCGCACATCCACGGGGTCGTCGAGAAGACCGCCCTCGCCCACCCGGAGGTCGCCTTCCGCCTCCTCCACAACGGCCGGGAACGGATCGCCACCCATGCCGCCGACGACCTGCGGGAGACCGCGGGCGCCCTCTTCGGGACCGACCTCACCCGCGCCCTCGTGCCGGCGGGCGGCGGGAACCGGTTTGTGCGGGTCGGGGGCTTTGTCGCCCGCCCGTCCCATACGCGGGCCGACCAGTACCAGATCTTCCTCTCGGTCAACGGCCGTCCGGTCTACTCCGCCGGGATCGTGCGGGCGATCAAGGAGGGGTACGGGACGCTGCTTCCCGCGAACCGTTTCCCGGTGGCCTTCCTCGCCCTCACGACCGACCAGGGCCTGGTGGACGCCAATGTCCACCCGACCAAGCGGCAGGTGCGCTTCACCCATGAGCGCGAGGTATACGAGGCGGTGACCGACGCGGTGCGGACGGCGCTCCATGGCGAGGACCTCCTCGTCGGGGAGCGGGAGGCGGAGGTCTTCGTCCCGGCGCCGGTGCCGCGTCGTCCGGCCCGCCCGGTCGCTCCCGCCCCCTCAACCCCCGCCCCCCGTCATGGCGTCGCCGAGAGCCCGGCGCAGTATGCGAAGTCTGACCGCCGCCTCCGCCAGACCGAACTCCCGCTCGCGGGCGCGGAGCGCAACCGCCTCCCGGAGGTGACGGTCCTCGGCCAGGTGGACGCCACCTATATCATCGGCTCGACCGGCGGGCGCTCGCTGGTGCTCATCGACCAGCACGCCGCCCACGAGCGGATCCTGTACGAGCAGGTGCAGGCAAAGCAGGAAGGCGGGCCGAAAACCCAGGAACTGATCGTCCCGGTGCTCGTCACTTTCTCCCCCACCGAGGTCGAACTCGTCCGCGAGGCCCTCCCCCTCCTCGCGGAGGAGGGTTTCGTCGTCGAGGAGTTCGGGCCCTCGACCTTCGCGGTGAACGCCATCCCGGTGGTCCTGGGCAAACTCGAGGAGCCCGAGGTGATCCGCGACCTCGTCTCCGCCCTGGTGCGTGAAGGCCCCTCCGACCCGGTGGGGAGGCGGGAGGCGATCACCAGACGGGTGGCCTGCCGGGGTGCGATCAAGGCCGGCGATCCCCTCACCACCGAGCAGATGCAGCGGCTCGTCGAGCAACTGGCGCATACCGAGAACCCGTACACCTGCCCGCACGGGCGGCCGACGGTGATTCTTTTTTCGCCGGACGAGATGGCGGCGATGTTTCGGCGGACGTGAGGGGGGAGAGGGCGCCTCCGTCCGAACGATTTGAACTGTTGTCTCGCGCCGGGGGTTTCACCCCCGGACCCCCACGACGAAGATAGGCAGGGGACGGCACGATGCTCTTCACGATCATGGATGTTGCCTTCTCAGCCTCATTGCCATCCCGAGGGTTCAGGGGAGTATTGGGATGACCTCCATGAAAACGACAGAAAGTTCGGCGACGACCGCACGATTAATGGCATTCAAAATATAATTCCTCTCCATGACCCCTCGCTCCCTCCCCATCGCCCTCTGCATGATCTTCGCCCTCCTCCTCCTGAGCGCCGGGTGTCTTGCCGGTACCGGCGGCCCGGATCTCGAAAGTCTGTCCCAGGTCAGAGAATCCCTGAACCGGACCCAGGAAGAGTATGACGCACAGGTGGCGTCGGAGCCTGAGAATGCCACGGCGTGGTGCGTCCGGGCCCTGGTCTACCTCAACAACAACGGTCAGAACGAGGAGGCGATGAAGAGTTGCGACCAGGCGCTTGCACTGGACCCGGAATACGGCATGGCCTGGTATGTGAAGGGCGTCGCGCTGGTGAACCTGCAACGATACGATGAGGCGGAGGCGTGTTTCCTGAACGCGTCGAGGTGCGATCCCGAACTGGCGGACAATGCGGCCGGGATGATCCGCCGATATTGTGGGGATTGAGATGGGGGGAGAGCCGGGTATGGAGCCGCCGTGATCTTATGCGTGATGATGCGTGATGATGCGTGATGCGGGTGAGACAATGAGGTAACTACCCCTCTCTCCCCCTCCACAACCTTCATATCCCCATGATCCCATCCCGCCCCGGTGGAACCAATGAAAATCGTGGCATTCAACGGGAGCCCCAGGGCCGAGGAGAGCGGCACCCACGTCATGGTCGACGCCTTTCTCGAAGGGGCGGCACAGGCGGGCGCCGAGGTGGAGAACGTCTTCCTCGCACGCAAAAAGATCGAACACTGCCTCGGGTGTTTTCAGTGCTGGGCGTCGCCGGCGGGGCGGTGCGTCCTGAAAGACGATATGGAAGACCTCATCGGGCGCTACTCCGCCGCCGACATCGTCGTCTTTGCAACGCCGCTTCACAACGACAACATCTCCAGTCACCTGAAGGTCTTCATCGACCGCCTCCTGCCGACCGGAGATCCCCATTTTGAGGTGGACGAAGGGGGAGAGACGGTACATCCCACCCGCGGTGGGAAGGTCCCGAAGTTCGTGATGATCTCGAATTGCGGTTTCCCTGAACAGAGCCACTTTCAGGTGCTCAGGCTGCTGACGAAGCGGATGGCACGCAACTACAAGACCGAGTTCGTCGCCGAGATCTATCGCGGCGGCGGGCCCTGGCTGACCGAACCGGCCGCTGCGGAGGCGGTCGAGGGGTACCGGGAACTGGTGCGGGCGGCCGGGGAAGAGGTGGTGACGGCCGGCCGGCTCTCCGAAGAGACGAGAGAGCGCCTCGAACAACCCCTCATCCCGTCGCCGGATTTTCTCGATTTCTACCGGCAGGGGGTCAACCAGTACTGGGACGACCTGTGGGCCAGGAAGGGCTAGGGTCGGTGCTCTGGCCCCCTGATCTCTCCATTCTGGGCTCTATTATTGATTTCAGGCCCCCCAAATCTGACAGAATGGGCCGCGTTCGGGAAAACAGCATTTTTGAGGTTTTAGGCCGTTCTGCCGCCGGAAACCGCCCCCATATCCGGCCGAGGGCGGGTTTTCCGGTGGGGTCTGATGTTTGGGTCGGATCGATGCCGTTGAGGGGACGAGAGAGGGCGATAAAACGGGCGGAAATCGGCGCGAACCGGGGGCCCGTGGTCTGTCGGAAAAAGGGGTGGCGGTCTCTTCTCAGTACACCCCTTCCCCGGTGATCAGCACGCCTCTCACCTGATATGTCCCGTTGCACGCCCCCTCGAATTCGTGCCTGATCCTCTCCCGGTACGAGTTCGACTGCCACCCCAGCACCCACCACTGGTTGGTCCCCTGAAACTCGGTGGAGATGGTGAGGACGTTCTCGTCGTCGGCGTCGTAGGAGAGGATGAACGGCACCTCGATGAGGTGGCCTGAGGCGCCCTCGCTCAGGTAGTAGTCGCCGTCCATGCCCCCCTCCGACCCGCTGATATTCTCGGTGATCCGGTAGGGCATGAAGAGGGGTTCTTTTCCGAGCGGCGTCCTGGTATCGATCTCGTGGTCGACCGCGGTGTCGTACATACTCAGTTCCATCGCGACCGGCACCGGCGTCTCCTCCGAGTATTGGTCTGAATAGATATGCGTCGGTTGGGGGAGGTCGGATTCGTTCTCGCCCGGCATGGCCAGGATCGGTTCGATCCGGTTGGTGTAGAGCGGAGCGATCCGGTCGGCCGCGATCTTCAGCATCGGCACCCCGTTCACCTCCTCGATCTCGACCGATATGGTATCCTGATCAAAGTTTTCGAAACTGGTGCGGGAGAGGTCGACGACCGTCTCGTTCTTTCCGGTGGCTGCGTCGTAATAGGAGGGGAGGGGGACCAGGAGGGTCGCGTTCTCCAGCGGCCCGGTGGTGAAGAGTTCGAGGTCGTAGATGTGGACCGCCTGTGAAGTTTCCGGTGCGGTGAGCGTGAAGTAGCCCAGGATCAGTGCGAAGGAGACGACCAGGATGGCGACGAGGATGACGAGGGCGAGAGCGATTTTTGTTGCGATGTTTGGGAGGCTTCCCATGGGGAGTTCGTTGACGGTGGGAGATATATGGATGATCATGTGTTGTCTGGGTGGGGATATTTTGGGGTCTGAGCGTTTTGGAAAAATCTGTGTCCGGTTCCCAGAACTCATCCGTGAGATCGAAGACTGAAGATATTCCGGTTCACTCATACATTGGTTCTCAAGACTGAAATGCACGAATGGGCCGTCATCAGTGGGCTGAAAATTGTGCTCTTGTTTGTAAATGGGAGATATTTATGCCTTTAAAGTGCAATTATACAGATGAATACACTGAAGTTACTTTCGGCGCTTCTTGTTCTTTCTGCAGCGGTTATTCTCACTGCAGGGTGTTCCGGACCAGCAGACAAAGCATATGATTCTCAGTCCATCCAGGCAAATTCAAGTTCTCATGGGGGGGAGTTGGAAATCGTGTACCGTGAATATGACTGGAGTCAGGAAGGATACCTCCACGTTGGCGGGACCGCAAAAAATGTCGGTGATGAAACCCTCTCGTCTGCTCAGGTCGATGTCAAATGTTATGACAAAGACGGCGTTCTCCTACGAACGAAGTCTGATCTCGTCAGAGATCTTGAGCCCGGAGAGTCGTGGGAATATAATGTGACTTATCTGGTTTCGGATATCGAGGGTTATTACAATTTCGAAACTATTGTTGGAAACTGTTCCTAATTTTTTTAACGGCTTTTTAGAATGCCTTTTCAAGATCTTCTTGCCTTCCCGGACGGATCTTGAGAGTGGAGGCGTTTGGGTCCGGGCTCACGCGAGCTGATCTTTCCAGGGCCCGAAAAATGAGTTCTGTAGAATCAGGCATGAATCCCTGGCTCAAGCATACGGGATGAAAATTTCTCGTCGTTTGCTCTCTCTCTTTATTCAAGACAGGAGAATCTGGGGGGATCGTGTTCCATCGCCGCCCCCACCTATCTTCGTCGTGGGGGTCCGGGGTTTTCCCCCGGCGCGAGATTGCGGGAAAGATTTGACGATTCAGGGCGGTCGATCCATCAGAGGAATTTTCTATCCTCTGCGTATAGGTTTCAAAGGGATATAGCGAGTTCAAACTCTCATGAAAACCTGAAGAGAGGATCGCCAGGATCATTTTCATGGAACATATCCCAAAAGTATCCCGAACATGAATCTTCGTCCGTATCAAAACCCTTCATTCCAAAAATTCTGATCGCAGACCTTCCGCTGGGTGGCTGGTTGCCCCCCGTTCCCCCCGCAGAAGATAGGGTGGAGGACGGTAATCCCCTTTTCAGCATCATCACGTGCGCCTTCCCGCCCCTATCGCAATCCCGGGGGTCCGGGGGCAGAGCCCCCGGCACGAGCATGCGGGAAGGCAGACCGATCGACGTGCCGCCCTACATAGAGACTAAAAAATGTTCTTCCGCTTTCTTTCGCCGGGGGGAGACCCCCCGGACCCCCCGAAGATAGGGGTCGGGCGGCAGAGCACCAGGTGAAAGGATAGAAGAAGGCGAGAAATGGATGTTCACGCTATGAAGAGAAGGGAGTTTTACACCATCATCTTTCTTTATCTCTGGTAGAGGGGGAAGTCAGGAGAGTTTTAGGAGGACCTCATGGTAAACCATCCTCTTTTCATCACTTCAACCCCCTGTGAACCGAATCCCCCTTCCCTCATGCTTGTGCCGGGGGCGCTGCCCCCGGACCCCCGGGATGAAGATTGGGTCGGGAAGGCGGAGAGATGACCATGAAGAGGGGGTTGCAATCCGCCACCTATCTTCTCGCGGGGGATCCGGGGGGACGACCGGAGGGAGTCGAGAAGATCTTTGATCTTCGAACGGCCAGCCCCCCGCAGAAATAGCCATCCTGAGCATTTCTACAAAGCCAAAAAATGTGAAAAAAAGTTCTGTGAAGGTTGGACGGATCCTGACCATCATGAAGCGGTCTGCCATGGGCCGCTCCCGAACACACACCGGCGATACGGCGGTAACGTGCCGGTGTCGGGTTCGAGGTCTTCATTCCCGGAGGAGCAGAAGGGTCTGCTCATGCCGAGGTATTTCGCCACATCGCTGTGGCATGAACGATCATGAAACGGTCGCGAGGATAAATATGGGCCGTGCGGTGCGAAAGTGATCGCCTCTCCGGCGGGGGCTGAGTGTGGGGGGTCGATCATGGGAAATATCACCGATACGTACTGTCCTCCTATGGCCGTCACCAGGTATGTGCCCGTATCGGAAGAGGTGTGGTCCGACCTCTCCGCGTTGAAAGGCCCGGGCCAGACGTACGACGATCTTCTTGCCTCGATGATTGAGCAGGAGAAGAAGCGGCGGTTCGTTGAGGAGATGGACCGCATCGAGGGGGAAGGGGAGTTTGTGGAGATGGGGTTTGGGGGGCGGGGTTGTGGGTGATTGAGAGGGGGGTGGCTCTCTTTATTATCCTGAGTTTGCCACCTGGCTTCTGGAGGTGCTTCAAGTCCCATAAATATCCGAAATAGGGCTTTGCAGAATTCCTCTAGATGGTTCTCTTTGACGGGGGGCTGGCCGCCCCCCGACCCCCCCGCGTGAAGATGGGCGGTGGACGGCAACCCCCTCTTCATCGCCATTTCTTCGCCTTCCCGCTCCTATCTTCGGGGTCAGGGGGATCTCCCTCCCGAACGTGAACATGAGAAAAGGCGATGGCTTCAGTTCACCGAGGGGTTGAGTGATGAAAAGAAGATGGTCTCTCCAGAGCCCACAAGAGTCTGAATAGAATTTGACCGTTGCGTTCAATGTGTGGGTAAAATGCACGTTTTATTATCTGAACGTCAGATCCATCAGAAATTGAAAGCCAAAATGAGGAGGTTTCAGGAGATATTTTTCCAGATACCTGGAACGGTCAAATTCTATTCTGCCACATTCTGAGAAATGTGAGCGGAGTGGCAAACTTAGGCTCAACCATCATCCATCGCCATCTTCTCCGAGAGGAAGGCCTGAAAGTTTTGGGATGAATTCCAGAATTATTTGCCCGATCAGAAAAAATACGAATAAAAATAGATAGATTTCAAGTTTGATTTATCCCAGTTTCCAGATGGGGGAGTCATCCTCGCTGAGATCAGCCTGAAGGTATGTGGATGCAAGGTCAGAACTGGTTGGGATCTCGTAAACAAGGTAACCGGAGGTATGCTCCTTACGTTCGAGGGTGGTACTGGAGTAGATGGAACCGACGCCTTCGAGATATCCGCTTAGATATTTAGGG
Source organism: Methanofollis formosanus (assembly GCF_019633745.1). Lineage (NCBI taxonomy): Archaea > Methanobacteriati > Methanobacteriota > Methanomicrobia > Methanomicrobiales > Methanomicrobiaceae > Methanofollis > Methanofollis formosanus. Next base: position 2,802,789 of record NZ_CP037968.1, read on the forward strand.
GAGTATTCTCTGCCATCAAGAATGAAGGAAAATTCAGACACTCCTGGGGTATAGAACCATGTGGATCCCTCGCCGCCTGAGCCGAGGTGATAGACCTCTACAAGCACACAGAGGAACTCCTTCCCTTCCTGCGCCTCATGCTTGGTTGACTTTTCCCCTATCTTTGTGGTGTAATGACTCAACCGCTTGGTTGGCCCGACTTTTACCGAGATCGTGTTTCCATGAGGTGCGTCCCTGAACTTGTATCTATCCTCAAGATCGAGGGTCTCAGAATCATCGATATCTCTATTTGCATCCTGACCCCAACTCATAAAATCCGTTGAAACACTATCCTCATCTATAATTCTATAGACTCTGGAAACAACAGCAGGTAAGGAGACCTCATTCCCTAATACTGTCGTATATGATTCTATGCCTACGACCTCTGCATAAATGTCTAACATATCATCTTCCAGTACCCGCACATCTGCATTATTAATTTCAACCCAGACAATATCACCTGAATATACGCCGAAACCATGACATTTTGTGCTTAATCTAATTATATAGTCTTTATTTCCAGTTTCAGAAACCTGTACTGCTTGACCTGTCAGATGAACAACGTTGCCGATATATCTTTCATTATATCTGAACAGGTCATCATATGGAACTTCTATAGAACTAGCGATTATTTCTTGTTTTGACATTCCATCTGTTTGTAAGTCATGCGAAGATGAAGTGCATCCACAAATCAAACAAAATGACAATAAAATCAATGGGACTGTTAGATAGTATTTTCCCTTAGACATGTAATTAAAATATGGTGCGATCATCGATAAATATTTTTAAACGGGATTATTTTGCTGATTAGGTCGTTATTGGGGGGACTTTTTGATCTTAAGTTGGATTCTATCATTTAATCTGAAATATTTGCGATTTCAAAGTTTTTTCGGGTTATTGTGATTTGAAGATGACCTCCCCTCACAAAGAGGAGAATCATCTCTCCTCTCTCAAAAAAAGATTACTCCAGAGTGATCGTCCCGGCCACCCGCAGACTCCCACCCTCGAGATACGTCACAACCGCCTTCGAACCGTCCTTAAAGACCAGTTCCTTCTCCAGTTCGACGGTGACGCGGCTGCCCTCCACGGCAACGACCCGCGACGGCAGGAACTGTACCCAGTGCCCCAGATGGAGGACCATCCCCTCAGTAACAGGAGTCTTCCAGACCGGGACGAGGTCCAGGGTGCCGGTGACGGTGGTCTCGTACCTGAGCGTGGGGTCGTTGGAGAGGACGTAGCCGCGGTCGAGGTCCTCCTCGTCGACGTTCTTGAGCGCGAGGCCGACGCGGTCGCCCACCGTCGCCTCGTCGAAGTTGTCGTCGTGCTTCTGGATGGAGCGGACGAGTGCCGTCTTCTCGGTCGGGAAGACCCTGAGGTCGTCGTGCTTCCTGAGCGTACCGTCGGCGACGGTGCCCAGGATCACGGTCCCGATCCCGCGGACATTGAAGAAGTGGTCGATGGGCACGATGCAGGTCTCCTTCGTCTCGGCGTCGGCATGGGCGCGGGAGGCTTCGTCGAGGAGCCGCTCCCTGAGCACGATGAGGTCGTCCTCCACGCACTCGTAGCCCTCGAGGCCCAGGCCCTTCAGGAGCGGGGCCACCTGCTCGGGGGCGATGTAGTTGCGCAGCACCAGGAAGCCGCGGGGCACCCCGGCCGCCCGGAGCATCAGCAGACACTCGCCAAAGACAGCGTCGAGCTGGTCCACCACGATGACCGCCGCGTCGGCCATCGACGCCGCATAAAAGAGCGGGGCGAGACGGTCGGGATAGCGGGTCGGCTCGATGAAGGTGATCGTATCGGCGCCCTTCTTGAGGTTGTAGAAGGTGATGTCGGTGCTCGTCCCTTTCTTGCCCAGGTCCTTCGCATACCCGGCGGGGCCCAGCACCGCAACCGTGAGGTTTGCCATGGTTAGGTATTGGCAGGAGGACGGCATAATGGTTCTCCGGCGGGCAACCGCCCGGATCACCGGGTTTCGCCCGGGCCGGATCGAAGCGGCAGATGTATATACTCACCGTCAGAATCGCGGGATGGTGCCGGCAGATGAGAGAGAGACTCAACGAGGCCGCAGGCTATGCCCTGCTGGAGAAATACGGGATCGGCGTGCCCGCCCACCGTCTCGCCCGCGACCGTGCGGAGGCGGTGGCCGCGGCCAGCGCCATCGGCTACCCGGTGGTGATCAAGGTCGTCTCCCCCGAGATCGTGCACAAGTCCGACGTCGGCGGAGTGGTGACCGGCGTCGCCGACCGGATCGGGGTCATGGCGGCCTACGAACAGGTCCGCACCGCCGCCGCGGCCGTGCCCGACGCACACTTCGAAGGAGTGATCGTCGAGGAGCACCTCCCGCCCGGCCGGGAGTTTCTCATCGGCGGGACGACCGACCCGGCCTTCGGGAAGGTGCTCACCGTCGGGACCGGCGGCACCCTCGTCGAACTCCTCAGGGACGTCTCGTTCAGGGTGCTCCCCATCGACGAGGCCGGGGCGCGGGCGATGGTGAAGGAGATGCGGAGTTATCCTCTGGTGAAGGGCTACCGCGGCGCCCCGCCCCTCGACGAGGAGGCGCTGGTCCGCGCCGTCCTCGCGGCGGCCCGCCTCTTCGAGACCGAGGCGGTCCTCGAGTTCGACATCAACCCCCTCGTCCTGTACGCCGACGGCGTCGCGGCCGTCGACGCCCGGATCGTCGCCGGCACCCCGGAGGTTAAGCAGATGCCCGAGATTGCCCCCTTTACGTTCCCAGAGCCCCGGACCATTGCGGTCGTCGGGGCCTCCGCCGACCCGGCCAAGGTCGGGTACGCCGTCATGAGAAACCTGCTCGGCTTCGACGGCCGGCTCTGTCCGGTCAACCCGCACCGCGAGCAGGTGCTCGGCCTCCCGACCTATCCCTCGGTCGGGGCGATCAGGGGCGAGGTCGACCTCGCCGTCGTCGCGGTCAGGGCCTCGCTGGTGCCGGGCGTCGTGCGGGAATGCGGCGAGAAGGGCGTGCCCCTCGCCGTCGTCATCTCCGCGGGTTTTGGCGAGACCGGCGAGGCCGGGCAGCGGCTCGAGGAGGAGACCGCGGCCATGGCTAAAAAATACGGAATGCGCCTCCTCGGCCCCAACTGCCTCGGGCTGATGCTCCCCCACCAGGGGATCAACGCCACCTTCGACCCCATCGCCCCGCAGAAGGGCCACCTCGGGTTTCTCTCGCAGAGCGGCGCCGTGATCACCACCGTCGTCGACTGGAGCGTCATGACCGAGACCGGGTTCTCGGCGGTCGTCAGCGTCGGCAACCAGGCCGACCTCGGCTTCGCCGACCTCCTCCCGGCCGTCGCCGCCGACCCGGCGACCAGGGCGGCGATCCTCTATGTCGAGGAGGTGAAAGACGGCCGGCGGTTCCTGGAGGCGGCGCGGCGGGTGACCGCAACCGTCCCGGTCATCGCCGTCAAGTCCGGCGCCTCCGCGAAGGGCCGGGCCGCTGCCTCCTCACACACCGGGTCGCTCGCCGGATCGTACGAGGTCTACGCCGCCGCCTTCAGGCAGGCCGGGGTGCTCCAGGCAGGGTCCATCGAGGAGGCCTTCCAGCTCGGCGAACTCCTCGCCTCGGAGGGTTACCCGCAGGGCGAGCGCGCCTACGTCATCTCCGGGGCCGGGGGGTTCGCCGTCCTCGCCTCCGACTATGCCGAGCGGCACGGCGTCGCCCTCCAGACCATACCCGACGACATCCTCAGGGAACTCGACGCCGTCCTCCCGCCCATCTGGAACCGCGCCAACCCGATGGACATCGTCGGCGACGGCGGGGCCGGCCGGTACGCCCGCGTCTTCGACGTGATGATCGAGCACCAGGACGCCTGGGACATCGCCTTCGTCGTCACCGTCCCCTCGGCCGTCCTCAACCCGGTCGAGATCGCCCACGAGATCGTGCGCTTCTCCAGGAAAACCGGGAAGATGGTGGTCCCCTGCCTCCTCGGCGGGGAGACGATGCGGGGGGCGGTGCGGGTGCTCAAGAAACACTGCATCCCGAACTTCCCCGAGATCGAGGACGCCTTCAGGGCCGTCGGGACGGTGCTTCGGAGCGAGCGGCGGGGGAGCGGGGCGCGCCCTGCCTGCGACCGCCGCGAGGAGAGGGAACGGTTCAGGACCGCACCCCTGCCGCCGCCGCCCCCGTGAGTGCTATTGGCCCACTCTGGGGGGCTATGTTCATCGATGTTGCCTTCCCGGCCCTATCGCCCTCCCGGGGGTCTGGGGGCAGAGCCCCCGGCGTGAAGATGTAGGAAGGCACGTCGATCAGGTGTGCCGCCCCAAATCGGAGGATCTATTCTGGAATCTCGCGCCGGGGGAGACCCCCGGACCCCCACGGACGAAGATAGCCGAGGGGCAGCGATTGAACGGTATCTTCCGGGTGCCCTGTCTCGAGGATAGGGATCCCCTCCGATTCAACAGAGCCCCTTGATCCTTCTCCTTGCGACAGAAGATCGGCCAGAAATCTCTGAGCATGCCGCCCCCGCCTATCCTCTCTCCATGGGGGAACCCCCCGCAGAGATAGCCACCCAGAGAATTTACCAAATGATCCAGAAAACTGTCTCTCCAGGTTTGCATGAGGATTTGATCCTTCCATGCTCCCCCATAGCTGATACACATAGGACATATCCACTCTCCGAACAATTCATCCTCTGCCTCCCCCGCCCTATCTTCATCCCGGGGGTCCGGTGGCTGCGAGCGTCAGCGAGCATGAGAAAGCCGAAGGCTTTCGAGAGAGCCCCCGGCGCAAGAGTGTGGGACGGCGTGATGATCAGACGTAACGCCCCAATCGGAGAATCTTTTCTGAAATCTCGCGCCGGGGGGCCATGCCCCCCGGACCCCCGGGAACAGAGGATAGGTGGGGGCGGCACGGTGCTCGAGTTCTGGTCGTTCCCCTGTCACAAGGAGAAAGATCAAGGATCCTTCCACGCCCCGGAGACCTGCAATATGAAATTTTCAACCGCGTATGCTTGAGCCCGGGATTCATGGGCAATTCTACAAAACCCCGCGACCAAAAACTTTCTACCGAACCCATCAAAGAGAGAAACGTTGCCGATATGAAAAAAGTCCTGATCAACGCACGCAAAGAGGACTACGAAAACCTCGCCTCCATCCTCGAGGAGCACCACCACGTCGTCCTCAGGCAGGACCCGGTCTACGAGGTGAAGGTCTTTCTGCCCGACACCGACCTCGACGCCTTCATCGATGAGGTGCGGGAGACGATCGACCTGCGGTACAAAGAGAATCTTATAGAGGTCTCCTCGCCCGAGTTCGTTATCTCGCCGTACCTCAAGCGGGCAGAAGAGAAGGCGGAGAAGACCGAGAAGACCCCCATCGAAAAACTCGTCGAGACGACGAGACCGTACCTCCGCCTCAGCCCGGGCACCCTGGCCATGACCTCCATCGCCGGACTCATCGCCCTCACCGGGCTCTTTCTCAACAACGCCGCCGTGATCATCGGGGCCATGCTCCTCTCCCCGATCCTCGGGCCCATCTACGCCTTCGCGATCAGCGTCGCCGTCGGCCGCGGGGAAGACGGCCTGCGGAGCCTCTCGGTCCTTGCCGCCCTCCTCCTTTCGGTCTTCGTCCTCTCGGCCCTCACCACCGCAGGCCTCCACCTCCTCGTCCCGCTCGCCGTCACCCCAGAGATCCTCTCGCGCACCGTCGTCAGCCCGATCTACATACTCATGGCAGTCCTGCTTGGGTTCGCGGCGGTGCTCGCCCTCGACCGCGGGATGTCGGACCTCATCGCCGGCGTCGCGATCGCCGCCGCCCTCCTCCCGCCGACCGTCGTGGCCGGGATCGCCACTGTCCTCCTCACCGACCGCGTCCTCCAGGCAGGCGTGCTCGTCCTGGAAAACGTCGTCGGGATGCTTGCCGGAGCGCTCATCGCCACCCTCGTGCTGGGAATCGGCGCCCGCGAGTACTACGAGCAGGTCGCCGCGAGGAAAGCGATGGTAAGGACCGCCCTCGCCGTGGCCCTCCTCCTCGCCATCCTCTTCGGACTCAGCCTGACCCTCACTTGATCTCGATCCGCTCGCCGGTCAGCATGAAATGGACCTTCTCGCCCATCGAACAGCAATGATCGCCGCACCGTTCGAGGTAACGGGCCACCATCACATAGTCCATCCCGCGCTCGATGTTGCGCGGATCCTCCATCATATAGGTGAGCGCCTCGCGGAAGACCGAGTAGCGGAGGTCGTCGACACAGTCGTCGCGGGCCGAGAGATCTTCGATCGGCGAGACGTCCCTCGTCTCGTACGCCTTCAGGACGTCGTCGACCATCGAGACGACGATTCCCGCCATGTGGGGGAGGTTCAGCATCCGTCCCAGGTGGTGGCCGGCGCCGGCGAAAGGGGGGACCAGCAGGGCGATGTCCTTGCCGTAGCGCCCGATGCGGTACAGCGAAGCGTTCATCCTGATGGTGCAGATGATCGCCCGCAGGTCCTGAGCCATTGGCTGGTACAGGGCGATGAGGGTGAGCAGCCGCTCGTCGAAATCATCGGACCGGCGTGCGAGTTCGTCTTTCCGCGCCAGCACCAACCCGGCCAGGTCCTCGTCGCCGTTCTTCAGGGCCTCGAAGGCGTCGACGAGCATTCCGCGTGCAAAATGTCCGTATTCAAGAAACTCATCTCTGAGAGTGTCCAGTTCTTCATGAAACTTGTCGCTCATCTTCCACCTACCCGAACCTGCCGGTGATGTAGCGTTCGGTCAACTCCTCCCGCGGCGCCTCGAAGACCTGCGGGGTCTCCCCGAACTCGACGAGTTCGCCGAGGTACATGAACCCGGTGGAGTCGCTGACCCGTGCCGCCTGCTGCATGTTGTGCGTGACGATGATCACCGTGTAGCGGGTCTTCAGTGCTTCGATCAGTCCCTCGATCTTCGCGGTGGCGATCGGGTCGAGGGCCGAACAGGGCTCGTCCATCAGCACCACCTCGGGCTCGACGGCCAGGGTCCGCGCGATGCAGAGCCGCTGCTGCTGCCCGCCCGAGAGACTGAAGGCCGGGGCGTCGAGGCGGTCCTTCACCTCGTCCCAGATCGCGGCGTCCCGCAGACTCTTCTCGACGACGGCGTCGAGGGCCGAACGGTTCCGCACCCCGTGGACGCGGGGGCCGTAGGCGACGTTCTCGTAGATGGACTTGGGGAAAGGGTTGGGCCGCTGGAAGACCATCCCGATCCGTTTCCTGATCTCGACCACGTCGACCTCAGGGGCGTAGATGTCGGTGCCGTCGAAGCGCACCTCCCCCTCGATCCTGACATTCTCGACCAGGTCGTTCATCCGGTTGAGACAGCGGAGCAGGGTGGACTTCCCGCATCCCGAAGGGCCGATGAGGGCGGTGACCCGGTGCCGTGCAAACCCGACCTCGATGTCCTTGAGGGCGTGGTGCTCCCCGTAGTAGAGGTCGAGGTGGCGGGCGGTGATGATTGTGTCGTTCTCTGTCATGGTTCACCAGTGGATCTTCTTCTCTGAACGGTACCTGAGGGCGATGGCCGCGGCGTATATCCCGACGACCAGGACCAGGAGGACGAGGGCCGTCCCGTACTGCTGTTCTTTTGCGCCCGGCACGGTGGTCGCCAGGATGTAGAGATGATAGGGCAGGGCCATCACGGGTTCGTCGAGCGAGGAGGGGAGAAAACGCGTGGAGAAGACCGCCGCCGTGAAGAGGATGGGCGCAGTCTCCCCCGCGGCCCGGCCGACGGAGAGGATGGTGCCGGTAAGGATGCCCGGCACGGCCGGGGGCAGGACCACCCGACTGATCGTCTGCCACCTGGTGGCGCCGAGGGCGAGGCTGCCTTCCCGCACCGAGGCCGGCACGCTCCGCAGCGCCTCCTCGGTCGTCCTGATGATCGTCGGGAGGACCATCAACCCGAGGGTGATCATCCCGGCGATGAGCGAGACCCCGAAGTTGAGATAGATCACCAGGAAGGCAAACCCGAAGAGCCCGAAGACGATGGAGGGCGTGCCGTTGAGGAGGTCGATCCCGGTCCTGATCGCCGCGGTCACCCGGCCGCCGCGGGTGTACTCTGAAAGATAGACCGCGGCCCCGATCCCGATCGGGAGGGCGAAGAGGATCGCCCCGCCGACGAGGTACAGGGTGCCGACGATCGCCGGGAAGATCCCGCCGGCCCGCCCGAGGTCGCGGGGCGGCTGGGTGAGGAACTCCCAGCTGATGGCCGGGAGGCCGTTGACGATGATGTAGCCCAGGATGACGGCGAGGACGGCGATCACCACCCCGACCGCCGCCCAGAGGAGGGCGAAGGTGAGGTGCTGCACGCTCTTTCTGGAGAGGGGGCGGGGTAAGAGGGCGGCGAGCCGACCGATCGTTTCGCGGACCGGACGGAGGCTCAGACCCCGGCGCTTCTTCGCCGTCCCTTCCCCGGCCCGGATCGTCTTCATGATCCGGAGGGCGACGAGGTTGACCGCGAGGGTGATGAAGAGGAGGACCACCGCCACGCCGAAGAGGGCGTAGTAATGGGTGCTCCCGACGGCCACCTCGCCCATCTCGATCCCGAGGGTGCCGGTGAGCGTGCGGATCGGGGAGAGGAGGTTGGTGATCGGGTCGGGGATGATCGCCGCGTTGCCGGTGACCATGATCACCGCCATCGTCTCGCCGATGGCCCGGCCCATCCCGAGGATGACCGCGGCGGTGATCCCGGAGAGGGCCGCGGGGACGAGCACCCGGCTGATCGTCTCCCACCTGGTGGCGCCGAGGGCGAGGCTCCCTTCCCGGTACGACGACGGGACGCTGTGGAGAGCGTCCTCGGAGACCGAGATGATCGTCGGGAGGGCCATGACGCCGAGGAGGATGGAACCGGCCAGCCAGCTCTCGCCCGAAGGGACGTCGAAGGCGATCCTGAGCCAGTCGGTGAGGACGATGAGGCCGAAGAACCCGTAGACGACCGAGGGGATACCGGCAAGCAGTTCGATGGCAGGTTTTGCCACGGCCTTCACCTGCGGCGGGGCGAGTTCGGCAAGGCAGACGGCGCTCCCGATGCCGAGGGGGACGGCGATGACCATCGCCCCCAGGGTGACGAGAAGGGTGCCGACGACGAGGGGCCAGATCCCGTAGGCCGGGACGGCGCCGGTCGGGTTCCAGGTGCCGCCGGTGAGAAACTCGAGCGGGCTGACGGTGGCGAAGAGGGGGAGGGCGTTGTTGAGCAGGAAGAGGAGGATGAAGAAGACGGTGAGGGTGGCGAAGGACGCGGCAAGGAACCAGAGCGACCGAACGCCCTGCTCTTTGAGGTTCCTCAGCCCGGCCCTCCGCGGTTGGTGGGTCTCTGACATGGTTGACTCCAAAAAAAAGCCCGAAGGGTGGAGAGCTTTACTGCACCGGGACGAAACCCTCTTCTTCCACGATCCGCTGACCATCCGGGCTGAGGATGAAGTCGAGATACTCCTGTGCCACACCGGTCGGTTCGCCGTCGGTGAACATATTGAGCGAACGGGCGATCGGGTACTGGCCGCCGGTGACGGTGGCGACGCTCGGATCGACCGGGGTGCCGTTCACCTCGATCGGGACGGCCTTCACCGAGCCGTCGAGGTAGCCCAGGCCCACGTAGCCGATGGCGCCCGGTGTCTGGGCGACGGTCTGCTGGACCGCACCGTTCGAGTTCTTCTCGAGCTGGGTGGCGACGAAATCTTCCTTCTCCATCACGGAGTCGTGGAAGAACTCGCGGGTGCCCGAGGCGCTGTCCCTGCCGACGACGACGATGGTCTCGTCGGGCCCGCCGACCCCCTTCCAGTTGACGGTCTCGCCCTTGTAGATCGCCTTCACCTCGGCGGTGGTGAGCGGGCCCACCGTGTTGGACGGGTGGACGATGAGGGCGATCCCGTCGAGGGCGACGACGTGCGAGACGAGGTCAGGGAACTGGGTCTTCTCCGCGTCTTTCAGGTCGCGGGAGGCCATGCCGATATCGGCGGTGCCCCCGCCGACGGCCTGGATCCCGACGCTGGACCCGCCCCCGCTCACCTGGATCTCGGTCTTGGGGTGGGTGTCCATAAAGAGGTCGGCGGTCAACTGGGCGATCGGAAGGACGGTGGTGGACCCGGTGACCGAGATGCTCTCCCGGGCCTCGGGCGGTTGGGTGGGGCCGTCGCCGGTGCCCATGCACCCGGTGAAGAGTGCGGCGCCGACGAGGAGTGCCAGGACGCACCCGACAAGGATGGTGGATTTCATGGTCTTCATGGTAGTTCGCCGACATCATACTCTCACCGTAAAAATATAACCCCTCTCGACAGAATCCATATTTCTCCCTATACCTATTGGACACTATGTATCACTATAGAGCAAATACAAACACATATATCCTCGACGGGAAAAGAAAACCCTGAATGGAGATCAGGAAAGTTCAGGTCACCGGCGGCTCCTCCTATATCGTCTCCCTCCCCAAGGAGTGGGTGAAGACCTCCGGGATCCGGAAAAACGACCCTGTCGGGCTGATCACCCAGCCGGACGGCACCCTCCTCGTCACCCCGAAGATCACCCCCGAGGTGGCGCAGCGGGAGAAGCGCTTCGAGGTGAGTGCGGCCACCGACCAGACGTTCATCTTCAGGTGCCTCATCGGCGCCTACATCGCGGGGTACACCACGATCACCCTCTTCGCCCGGGCCCGCCTCCCGCCGCAGATCAGGATCCAGGTGCGGCAGTTCACCCAGATGGCCATCGGCCAGGAGGTGGTGGACGAGACCGAGACCTCGATCACCATCAAAGACCTCCTCAGCCCGGCCGAGATGCCCTTCCAGAACACCATCAAGCGGATGGGCGTGCTGGTGCGCGGGATGCACCGGGACGGCGTCGAGGCGCTGACGAGCGGGAACCGGCGCCTGGCCGAGGACGTGCTGACGCGGGACAACGACGTCGACCGCCTCCACTGGCTCGTCGCCAGGCAGACCAATCTCGTACTCGCCGACCCCAACCTCTCCAGGAAGATGGGCGTGAGCCCCTCGATGGTCATGAGTTATTTCCTCATCTCGCGGATCATCGAGCGGATCGGCGACCATGCGACCCGGGTCGCGAAGAACGCGATCCTGCTCCTCGACGACGGCGCCACCGGCACGGTGACCGGGATGGTCCGCGAGGCGAGCGCCACCTCCCAGACGCTCTTCGACCAGGCGCTCAGGTCGCTCTTCAGCCAGGACCTGGAGGCCGCCAACGAGACCCTCAAACGCCTGCCTGACCTGGAGAGTCAGGCGCGGGCCATCAATGAGGAGGCGATGCAGTTCGACGCGGCGACGGCGACGGCGGTCGTCGCCCTCTCAGACAGCATCAGGCGGACCGGCGAATATTCGGGCGACATCTGCGAGACGGTCATCAACCACCTCATCGACGAAGGGGCGTGAGCGGAGGGGGTGCGGGGCTTCGTGATCGCTCGTCTTCCCTTTCGCGCGTTTTCCGGGGGTGCGGGCGCCGCATGGAGATCAGTGCGGGAAGGTCAACGGCCTGAAGATGTATACTCAAGAAAGGGCTCTGTAGAATTTTTCATGAGGCGAGCGCCCGCCTCAAGCATACGCGATGAAAATATCAGATCAGATCTGGATCGATTCCTGACCCTCATCCTTGCGATCGATGAGTGAATCGAAGTCGAGCATCATGCCGCCCCCCGGCGCGAGACAGCGGGGAAGATGTTGCAATTGAGGGCGGCCGATCTGATCGACGTGCCTTCCCGAACCCTCGCGCCGGGGGCTCTGCCCCCGGACCCCCACGACGAGGATAGGCGGGGGCGGCGATGAAACCGGATCTTCCAAAGGTCCTGTCGCGAGGATTGGGGTCCCGCCCACACGCCGTAGCGCAGCTCAGAAAATTTTCATCCCGTATGCTTGGGCCGGCGGTTCATGCCCAATTCTACACAGCCCAAGAAAGTTTGTACGATGAATCGGTGAAGATGTCATGAACAAAAACCGGGATTTCTTAAATGTCCTCTATTTTTTACGATAGGCCGGCGATGCCGTTGCCGTCTCCCCGGCGTTCCTGATTTTCGCAGACAAAACCCGCAGATATATATGTCCATCAAAATAATCCTCGAGTGTATCCATCATGCCCAAAAAGATCCCCCTGATCATGATCCTTATCGCCGCCGCCCTGATCCTTGCTGCGGGATGCACCCAGCCGACATCGGAGATCCGGTCCGCCGGGAAACTCGACGGCTTTGATGCGTTTGTCACCCGGACGATGACTGAATACGAAGTTCCGGGCGCCGTTGTCGGTATTGTCGAGAACGATTCGGTCGTGTACTTGAAAGGGTTCGGCGTCCGTGAAATTGGGAAACCCGGAGCTGTGGACCCTGACACCAGGTTCCAGATCGCATCGGTCACCAAGTACATCACCGCACAGGCAATCGGCACGCTCGTTGACGAAGGAAAACTCGATTGGGACACGCCGGTCGTCACGTACATGCCGGACTTTGCGTTCAAAGAGCCTTATGTCACCGGGCACGCAACGCTCCGGGACCTGCTTGCCCACCGGACCGGCTTAAAAGAATACGACGGCGATATGCTGGGCCGGCTCGGGTACTCGAACCGCGAGATGCTCGAACGGATGCGATACCTCGACCTGCCGTACGGGCTCCGGGAAAAATACGCGTACTCGAATGCCGGATATTTCATTGCCGGGGAAGTCGCGGCAGGCACGGACAACCGGAGCTGGGAGAACCTGACCGACGCCCGGATACTCCGGCCGCTCGACATGACCCGCTCGGGAGCCCATCCCGAGACCCTGTACCTCGACGACAACCATGTCGTTGCCCATGGCGGCAGTGAGGGAAATGTCACCGTCATCCCGCTCGAAGAGGCAGCGCTTCCGGCCGGCGGCCAGGTGGTCTCCACCGGCCGCGACATGACGCAGGTTCTGCGGATGATGCTCAACAACGGTTCGATCGACGGGAAGCAGGTTCTTTCGAAACAGACCGTGGCGGAGATCCATACGGCGAGCCTGGTCGCAGGACGTGCCGGCCCGCTGGGAGATCCCGACGGTGCGGTCTGCCTCGGCTGTGACGCCTATCATTTCCTGGGCGAGCGGGTCATCGAGAAGAACGGGGCGCTTGAAGGGGTCAGGTCAATCGTGATCCTCGTCCCGGAGAGGAAAGTCGGCCTCGTGGTGATCGCAAACAAGCAGTTGACGGTATTTCCCGAGGCCGTAAGAGACGAATTCCTCGAACGCTACATCGACAGAAGCGGAGTCGACTTGCAGGCACGGGAAAAACTCAACCAGAAAGGATGGTATTCCCTTTTAATGAGCATGGAGGTGCCGACCGATGCACAGCCCGCAGGGATCCCGGCGTCCGCGGTTGCGGGAACGTACACCAGCGACCTGTACGGCACGATGATTCTTACCGCGGGACCGGACGCCGACACCATGACCGTCCTGCTTGGTCCGGCAGAATACCCTGGCACCCTGGAACACCAGACCGGCGATACCTGGTACCTCTCGTGGCCGAACCCCGACGATGCAGTCGGCTATCTCACCTTTGCCGCAAAACCGTCGGGAACAGTCACCGGCTTTTCATCGGATGACTACGGACCGTTTGCCCGGGCATGAACGGGCCAGAAAAACGGCTCTGTAGAAAACATCCTCTTTTTCATCAGCTCAACCCCCCTGTAACCTTCATCCATCGCCTTCCCTCCTGCTCACGACCGGGGACGCGATCGAGAGCGTCGTCTTCTCCTTCAGCGTCCCGAAGGCGTGGCTGGAGGAGCAGGGTCTCGACCCCGCGGACGTGGTGCTGTACCGCTACTGCGACGGAGGATGGGGGCCTCTGCCGACAGCGATCGATGAGGATGACGCGACCACCCGGCACTTCTCGGCCAGGAGTCCGGGCTGCTCCCTCTTTGCGATCGGCGGCGATCCCTCCTCGCCGGCCGCGGCCGCGGCCCCGTCCGAGACGCAGACTTCCTTCCCCGCGGCGATGCTCGTCGTTGCGATAGCGATCGCCGCGATGGCGGTCAGGAAGAGAGAGTAACCCCTCTCTCCCCCTTCTTTTTCTCGCCCGACATCCTTCGCCGGGGCCGGGCAAGCTAAAAATACCCCGGCGACCATCTCCCCTCTGATCGCCATGACCGACGAGAAGACGCTGGTGGAGGTGAACGACAGCACCTGGGAAGGGCGGGTCGAGAAGGGCGAGAAACCCGTCGTGATCATGTTCTACAGCGAGACCTGCCCTTTCTGCAAACAGATCGAACCGTTTTTCCGGCAGTTCGCCGGGGAGTTCGGGAACGACCTCCTCTTTGCCCGGTTGAACGTCTCGCAGAACCCCTGGACCGTCGAACGATACGGCGTGCGGCAGACACCCACCTTCAAGTTCTTCTGCCGGGGCCGTCCCGCCCAGGAGATCGTGGGGGCGGCGTTCCCGGCCCTGCTCAGGAAGAACATCCGGGAGTTTCTGGAACACGGGGAGGCATGTGTCCGGAGCAGTCGGGAGATCGATTACGAGATCACCGGATACGGGTGAAAGTCTCCGATCGCCTTCATACGTTTTTTGGGCCCTCGATGGGTGGAAGGGAGCTTCCTGAGTTGGGATTTCGCAGAATGGTATCGGTATCATATCCCGCCTCTGTCCCCCCGATCGGAATTATATTATGGCGAAAATGGGGGACAAAGAATTCAAATGAAAATAGAAATCTATTTATATTGCTGGTGTCAACCATAATGCTGGAGCGAGCAGGGGTCTCAGTGACACGTCCCCCCCGTAACATGTGTCTTTTTTCTGAGGCGTCTGTCCCTCCACTTTCCTGTGATCCCATTCCATGAGCCACCGCTCTCGAGTATCCCGCACCCCCCGCCCCGAGATCTGAGTAATTTCTTGCAATATCCCGGATCGGACCCTCCGATATGCATATCTGGTCCTGACACCTCCCCGACCCAGGGGAAGGATTTATATATTGGTCGGGGAATGAATGGCTGTGTGGGGGACAGCATGAAAGGGCTAATTCTTTCCGGCGGCCATGGGATCAGACTCAGACCACTCACGTACTCCCAGCAGAAGCAGTTGATCCCGGTTGCCAACAGGCCGATACTCTTCTACTGCATTCAGGACCTTATCGACGCAGGGATCCACTCGATCGGGATCATCATCGGCCCGAACCGGGAGCAGGTCATCAGCGAGGTGACCGCTCACGAATGGGACGCGGAGATCAAGTTCATCAACCAGGACCACCCCGGCGGCCTGGCCCACGCGGTCAAGGTCGCGGGACCCTTCCTCGGGGACGACCCCTTCGTGATGTACCTCGGCGACAACATCCTGCTTGGCGGCATCCAGAAATTCGTGCAGGAGTTCCGGGACTCAGGGGCAGAAGCAAGCCTGCTCCTCACGAAAGTCGCACACCCGGAGGAGTACGGGGTCGCCCTCGTCGACGAGCAGAAGAAGGTGATCGTCCAGCTCCTGGAAAAGCCGAAAAACCCGCCCTCAGACCTGGGCATCGTCGGGATCTACGGGCTGACGCCCAGGATCTTCGAGGCGATCGAGCAGATCAAACCCTCCTGGCGGGGCGAACTCGAGATCACCGACGCCCTTCACTGGCTGATCCTCAACGGCCATGACGTCACCTACAACCTGGTCGAGGGGTGGTGGAAGGACACCGGCAAACCCGAAGACCTGCTGGACGCCAACCGCCTCATCCTCGACGCCCTCGTCGCGGAGAACGGGGACGGCCCGGGCGGCGCGCGGGTCGAGGAAAGCACGGTCGCGGGGCGGTGCCGGATCGGGAAGAACACGGTCATCAAGGAGAACTCGGTGGTGAAGGGTCCGGTGATCATCGGCGACGACTGCATCATCTCCAACACCTACCTCGGGCCGTACACCAGCATCGGCAACGGCTCGCACCTTGCGAACACCGAGATCGAGGACTCGATCGTGATGGAGGGGACGGTCATCATGAACTCGGAACGGATCGTGGAGAGTCTGATCGGAAAGAACGTGACCATCAACCGGAACGGCCGGCACCCTGGCGGGCGGCGGTTCGTGATCGGCGACAACTCGAATGTGGTCATCTGAAGAATGGGGGGAACAAGCAACGTGAAGATCATCATCACCGGCGGGGCCGGGTTTATCGGGTGCAACTTTGTCCGTCTGCTGCTTTCGCGCTACCCGGAGGCAGAGATTACGGTCTTTGACAAGTTGACGTATGCAGGACGAATGGAGAACCTTCATGGGTTCAACGGCCAGATCGAGTTTGTCAGGGGGGACATCTGCTCGGCCGACGAGGTGGCGGCGCTCGGCGACTGCGACCTCCTCTTCAACTTCGCCGCCGAGACGCATGTCGACCGTTCGATCGAGGACGCCGGGGTCTTTGTGAGGACCGACGTCCTCGGCACGTATACCCTCCTCGAACACGCCCTGCACCACGACGTCGGGCGTTTCGTCCAGGTGAGCACCGACGAGGTCTATGGGAGCGTGCCGAACGGCTACTCGCGGGAGCATGACCCCATGTGCCCGTCCTCCCCGTACTCGGCCAGCAAGTGCGGGGCCGAGATGCTGGTGAAGGCCTACCACACCACCTACGGCCTCGACGCCGTCATCACCCGGAGTTCGAACAACTTCGGGCCGTACCAGTACCCGGAAAAACTCATCCCGGTCCTGATCCTCCGGGCGCTCCGGGACCAGCACCTCCCGATCTACGGGAACGGCCAGAACATCAGGGACTGGATCTACGTCGTCGACAACTGCGAGGGGATCGCCGTCGCCGCTGAGGAGGGGGAGTCGGGCGAGGCCTACAACATCGGCGGCGGGAACGAGCGGACCAACCTGGAGATCGCGCGGGCGATCCTGGCGATCCTCCACAAGCCCGAGAGCCTCATCACCTATGTGGCCGACCGGCCGGGGCATGACCGGCGCTACGCCCTCGACTGTTCCAGGATGCGCGAGATCGGGTGGAAACCCAGGTTCCTCTTCATGGACGCCCTCAGGCACACCTGCCGGTGGTACCAGGAGAACGAGCGGTGGTATGCCCCGCTCCTGCTGGCGCATTCCTGAATCTTTTTTTTCAATGGCTCTGGAGAAAATATCCTCTTTTCATTCCCTCAACCCCTGTGAACCGAATCCATCGCCTTCCCTCATGCTCACGCGAGGGGCGGAGCCCCCGGCACGATTGATGAGGGGAAGGCGTGATGATCGGATGTGCCGCCCTCATCAAAGAATCTCTGCCGCTGTCTCGCGCCGGGGGGCCGACTCGAAACACTTCGTGTTTCTCCTGCTCGTTATCACTCGCATCTCGAAAATCGGCTTTGTAGAAAACTTCTTGCTGAATAGCTCTGCGGGGGGCTAGCCGCCCCCCGGTCCCCCCGCGCGATTCGATAGGCAGAAGACGGCATCCCGTCTTTCAGGATCTTTTGTTCAGCCTTCCCGGTCCTATCTTCATCCCGGGGGTCCGGGGGCAGCGCCCCCGGCGCGAGGGCGTGGGAAGGCAAGTGATGATCGGTGGGGCGCCTCCCTTCGGAGAATCCTCCACAGCCAGCCAAAAAAACAGAAACGATCGAGGTCTCACGACCCCTTCTCTCTTCCCCTGAAGATATAGGCGAGATAACTGATGATGACGCCCAGGGCGAGAAGGAGGAGCCCGCCTGTGATGAAGAGCATGCCCAGAAGAGACTGGCCGAGCGGGAGGGGGGCCGCGGCGAAGGGTGCGGCGGCCGCCGCATACCAGGATACCGACCCGAGGAAGAGGAGCGCCCCGCCGAAGGAGCCGAAGGTTATCACCGGGTGTTTGAAACCGATGTTCCTGACGATGTTGTTCAGGACGCCGAAACCGTGGGTGAGCGGGTGCTTCTTGTGCTTGTTCGGGACATCGTACTTCACCGAGACCGGCACCTCGCGGATCCTGGAGCCCTTCTCGGCGAGGCTTGCGATCATGTCCGACTCCACGCTGTAGCCCTCCGAGTCCATGGTGAAGTTCTGGATCGCACTCCGGCCCAGAACCCTGAACCCGGACTGCGAGTCGGTCGTTTTGACGCGGGAGTCCATGTTCGTCATCGTCGTGAGCACCCCCTGCCCGATGCGTCGGTAGAAGGGGATGCCGTTCTTTGTGTCGTCCAGAAAACGCGACCCGATGACGAGATCGGCGTCGCCCTCCCTCACCGGCGCGAGCAGGCTCGGGATCTCGTCGGGGTCGTGCTGCCCGTCGCCGTCGAGGAGGACGAGATACGCAAAGCCCCGCACCCGTGCATATTCAAGGGCCGTCTTCACGGCCGCCCCTTTTCCAGCATTTTTCTGATGGGTGATCACGATCGCGCCGGCCTCCTGCGCGATGGCACGCGTGTCGTCGGTCGACCCGTCGTCGACCACCAGCACCTCGTCGACATATCGCCGCGCCTTGAGCACGACCGAGCCCACGGAGAGGGCCTCGTTATAGCATGGTATCGCTGCAATCGATCGGTCGACGGGCCGCCGCCTGACCTCGGGGCCGATGATCACGGTCCCCTGCTGAGCGGTCCCCTCATTATAATGATGTACAATCGCCTCTGATCTCACGTGGTCCCCCCCAATGAAAACCAGGATTCAAGATCTCTCACCGGTCCGTCGCACCAGGAGGCAGGACCGGCATCATCCGGGTCATGGAAATATTCCCGGACGGTTTATGAATGAGACCTAAATGATAATCTTATATATATGGTTTTCTCCTCGCTGGTGGTGAGCAGACCATTCTGGTCCAGAGGTCCGCCTGATCGAACCTGATATGGATGTCGTTCTTTTCAGGGCCTCTTATCGGGGGGGAAGGATCTGGCAAGATGCCAAAATGAAGTTGCAAAAAGAAGAAGTCGCCGGCGACTGTCTCGCTCGTTCACCGCAGCCCAAACGCTCCGTCCGACGGCGGGAGGCATCGCCAGATTTTTCATCACAGAGGACCAACATAGAATGGATCCTGCCCCAGTGGCTTAGTGGCATAGCGGCTGACTTGTAATCAGCAGGTCGCGAGTTCAAGTCTCGCCTGGGGCTCTCTACCTTTTGTTCAAAGCCCTGCCTCGTTTCTATGATATCGTCATGATGACCTGCCGGTGTCTCGGGGTGAGGCGACGAAGGGAGGCGCCGACCCCTCCCACCGGTTCCCGGTCCGCCACCGGGAAGATTAAATTGAAGACCTGCCCAACCATTCTGCTCACCCAGGGGGAAGACCATGCCGGATATGGGCAAACCGCACTGCATCAAAAGACTGCCGACGAAGGTTCTCGTCAGGGACATGTCCGAAGAAGAGGCAAACGAGTACGTCAGGAAACATGCCCGAGAGCACTACGAGATCCCGGGCGACTATGAGATCCGCAATATCTGTATCCTCGGGAAGGGCCCGATGCTTGTAGGGATCAAAGAGAGAAAGAGAAAACTCATCTTCACCTTCACCAGGCCCTGCTTCGGGACCGACGTCCTGGAAATGGACACCACCCCCGACGAGATCGAGAGGATCCGGGCTGACCTCAAGAAGGACTGACCCCTTTTTTCCGTCGCCCCTCGGCGCGGTGCGGGTACTTGAAGACCTCGCAGGCGCAAACCATGGGGTGATGACTCGGATGAACTCTCTGGTCGGCCTCGTCGCCGTCGCGGTGCTGGTGATCGCCGCGGGGTGCGTCGGCGCCGCTCCGAAACCGACGACCGGCGACACGGTCTCTGTCGAGTACACCGGCACGTTCGATAACGGCACGGTCTTCGACACCAATGTCGGGAAAGAACCGTTCTCGTTCACCATCGGGAACAGCGAAGTGATCCCAGGATTCGAGAAGGCGGTCCTCGAGCTTGCCGAAGGCGAGTCGGTGACCGTGACCATCCCGGCCGCCGACGCCTACGGGGAGTACGACGCGGCGAGGATGAAATACGTGGACCGCGCCACCTTCCCGGAGAACATCACCATCGGCCAGATGTTCCTGATGAAGAACGGCGAGAACTGGGCGCGCTTCACCGTCACGGCGATGAACGAGACGACCATCATCATGGACGGGAACCACGCCCTCGCCGGCGAGGACCTCACCTTCACCATCACCCTGCTCTCGATCCAGACGCATGGAAACGCCTGAGAGGGACGGGGCCTGGGAACGCGACTACCGGCAGCGGGGCGCGCTCTGGGGCGGGGCGGTTCACGACCTCCCCCGCCCGGCGCCCGGTGACCGGGTGCTTGAACTGGGCTGCGGCAACGGCAAGACCCTTTCCGGCCTGACTGGACAGGGGGCGACGGTCGTCGGCCTCGATATCGCCGGGAGTGCGGTCGCCCTCGCCGCCAGGACGACTCGAGCGCACCTCCTCGTCGGCGACGTCCGCCGTCTCCCCTTCCGGGCCGGGTCGTTCGACACCGTCTGCGCCCTTCATCTCCTCGGGCACCTGCGCGGCGACGACCGGCGGACCGCCGCCCTGGAGTGCGGCCGGGTGCTGAAGGAGGGAGGGCGTCTCTATTTTCGGGCGTTCTCGGTCACGGACATGCGTGCAGGGAACGGAGAGGAGGTCGAGCCCCGCACCTGCCGGCGGGGCGGCGGGATCCTCGTCCATTACTTCACCGAGGAGGAAGCCGCGGCCCTCTTTCCGGATCTCGTCCCCCTATCGGTGACGACCCGGCGATGGGCGCTCAGGGTGCGGGGGGTGGACCACCCGCGCGCGGAGATCGCGGCGGTCTTTGAGAAACCGGAACGATCGGCTCTGTAGAATTTCATCACGTATGCTTGAGGCGTCCTCCAGGCTCAGGATTGATTCAGCAAAGCGGTTATAGAATCCTGTGTATGTGGTAGATCACCTGAATAAACGGAAAAGAACCTACTTATACATTCAGGGGAAAGAAAACTGTTCTGTGAAAGAAGACGCCGTAGACACCTCTGTCAGAATACAGGACGGGTGGGCCATCGTCTCGGTCGCCGGGCGGATCGACGCGGGTTCGGCCGGCACCCTCCAGGAGACGCTTGCCCCGCTCGTCGACGACGGCCAGAAGAAGGTTCTCGTCGATATGGCCGGGCTCGATTATATCAGCAGTTCGGGGCTGCGGGTGCTGCTGGCCACCCACAAGGCCCTCCAGAAACAGGGCGGGTCCGTCGCCCTCGCCGCCCTCACCCCCTTCGTCCAGGAAGTCTTTGAGATCTCGGGCTTTCTCAGGATCTTTTCGGTCTATGAGGACGTCGACGGGGCGATGGGGGCGCAGGGACAGACCTGATGACGCCGCAGGTCGGGGACTTCATCGTCCTCTTCGAGATGATCTGCGTCATCGTCGTCGCGGCCTATTTTATCACCAGGACCCGGACCTTCACCGACGCCCTGGAGCGACGGCTCACCCCGAAAGGATCGGCCGCCTTGATCCTCTTTTTCGGTGCCCTGTCCATCTACGGCACCCTGAGCGGCGTCGAGGTGCTCGGCGCCCCGATCAATGTCCGGGACCTCGGGCCGATGGTCGCCGGGGTCTTCTGCGGCCCCATCGTCGGCATCGGGGCCGGACTGATCGGTGGCGGGTTCAGGCTCGGGATGGGCGGGTTCACCGCTGTCCCGTGCGCTGTCTCCACCGTGCTCGCCGGCCTCCTCGGCGGCGGCGTCTACCTGCTTCTCCGCCGCGGCGACCTGCCGGTGCCTGAGGTGAAGACCGTCGTCGCCTTTGCCGTCGGGATGGAGGCGCTGCACATGGGGATCGTCCTCCTCACCTGTTCGCCCTTCGACGCGGCCCTGGCCCTGGTGAGGCAGGTCTCGGTCCCGATGGTCCTGGCCAATGCGATCGGGATGTTCGTCTTCGCCTTCATCATCACCAACCTGGTCACCGAACGGCGGACGCAGACCGAACGCGACACCTACCAGGAAGAACTCCGGGTGAAGAAGGCCGAGTTGAAGGTCGCCGCCGAGATCCAGCAGACCTTCCTCCCGCGGAGCATCCCGACGATGCTGGGCTTCGACCTGGCTGCGGTGAGTTGCCCGGCCCGCGAGGTGGGCGGCGACTTCTACGACGCCATCCGTCTCCAGGAAGGAAAGACCGGGTTGGTCATCGCCGACGTCTCGGGCAAGAGCGTGCCGGCGGCGATCTACATGGCCCTCTCCAGGACGATCATCAGGGCGATGGCGGCCCGCCACCCCGACGTCACCCTTGCCCTGGAGGACGCGAACTCCATGCTCCTCGAGGAGTCGGACACCGGGATGTTCGTCACCCTCTTCTACGGCGTCCTCGACGAAGAGACCCGGACTCTCACCTATGCCAATGCCGGCCACAACCCCCCGCTCCTTCTCAGAGACGGCACCGACGAGTTCATCTCCCTGCCCCCGACCGGGGTGGCGCTCGGCGCCATGGAGGATATGGAGTACGGCACCGGCGAGGTGACCTTCGGGGTCGGCGACCTCCTGGTACTCTTCACCGACGGGGTGACCGAGGCCTTCAGCCCCGAGGGCGAGGCCTTCGGGAACGAACGTCTGGAGGAGACGGTGCGGGCCGCCAGGACGCTCCCGGCCGCGGCGATGATCCGGGAGATCCGGGACGCAGTCCGGGCCTTTGCCGGCGAGGGGCCGCAGGACGACGATATCACGGTGATGGTGCTGAAGGGGGAGTGAACGTGACCGGGAGCATCACCGTCAGTGCCGACCTCTCATCCCTCCCCGGGGCGCTGGCCTCTGTCACCGACGCCCTCAGGGCCCTCGGCCTCTCCCCGAAGGCGGTGCAGGAGATGGAACTTGCCGTCGACGAGGCGGTGACGAACATCGTCCTCCACGGCTATGCCGGGACGGAAGGGTGGATCCGGCTCTCGTGCGAGCGGGCCGGCGAGGGGGCGGCGGTGGTGGTCATCGAGGACGCGGCCCCGCCCTTCGACCCGACCGTCGCCCCGTCGCCGGACCTGGAGGGGGACGCGGACGAGCGGCCGATCGGCGGGCTCGGGGTTCACTTTATCCGCACGATGACCGATGAGATGACATATGAATACCGGGACGGAATCAACGTCCTGAAACTTCGAAAAAACGTCTGAGGAGAGATTTATGGAGATGAGATCCGAACGGGAGGCCGCCCTCCTCACCGTCATGGTGAGCGGGCGGCTCGACGGGTATGCGGCTGAAGAACTGAAGGCAGGGATCGACGGCGCCCTGCAGGACGACGACCGGGCGGTGGTCGTCGACCTTGCCGGGACGGACTACCTGAGCAGCGCCGGGATCCGGGTCTTCCTCGCTCTCCAGAAGCAGATGAAGGCGCGGGGAGGGTGCATGACCCTCTGCAGCGTGGAGGAGTACCCCATGGAGGTGCTCTCGATGGCCGGGTTCGACCGCGTCTTCTCGATTGTCCCATCGCGGGAGGAGGCGAGGAGGATCTGTCTGCGTAAGGAGGAAAGCCTCTCGCTCATTGCCGACCTGGAACAGCCCGCGGTGGAGGTGGACGGAATGAAGGTCAGGTTCGAACCGGGCACGCGCGCGCCCGCTCATCTCAGGATGCACGGTGCCCTCGATCCCATCCTCAGCGCACGGCTTGCCCGCGAGGAGGTGCGGGCCGTCCCGCTCTCTGACCTCGGGTACGCCCTCGGGATTGGGGCGCTCGGCGGCAGCCGCGACGAGGCGACGGAGCGTCTCGGCGAGATGGTCGCCCTGCGCGGGGCGGTGGCCTGGCTGCCGACCGACGGCCACGGTGCCCCCGACTTCCTGGTGCCGGCGTTTCCCGGCGGCGGCGAGGGGGTGGCGTACACCGCCTTCGACCTGGCACTCGACGGGCCGTTCCATGAGGTGGCGGTCGTCGAGGCGGGTTCTGAGGAGGGCTTCACCCTGGAAGCGCTGTACCGCGCTCTCCTTGCCCTGGCAGAGAGGCGCCGCCCCGATTTCGGCGGGGTCGTTGCGACCGCCCTCTGGGGGGTGACCGCCGGGGTGGCCGGTGCGGCGATGACGCAGGTGCCGCTCGCGGAGAAAGGGTTCGGTCCTGACGAGTTCGACCGGTGGGTTGATCGGCGGGATGACCTGCGGCACGGCGGCGACACCCTCCTCGCCTTCGGGATCGCGGCCGACCGTGCCGCCGCGGGCCAGGAGGAGATCGCCGCCCTCTGCCCGACGCTCCCCGGCGAACCCGATGAAAAAGACCTCTGCTACCATGCCCACGGCGCGGTCTTCAGGCACGTCCCCTGGGACGATGGCGCGAGCCTGGAAAAAGGGATCGACCGGTGTTTTGCCGAGGGCGAGGTCGTGGACGTCTGCCACCTCCTGGGCTCGACGCGGCTGCGGCGGGCAAAGGTGGGGGTGGCGTACGTCACGCCCGCCACGCGTGAGTGAGAACGCCCTCCGCTCTCCCCGCGCGATGAGAGGCGGAGGCGACTACGACGTCTGCACGCTCACCCCTCCCCCGCTCTCCCCGCGCGATGAGAGGTGGATCCGGCGATAGAGCGATGGGCCCCGGCCTTCAAGAGCCCTCGACCAGATGCCCCTGGAGCCACATGGCCCCTGTGATGAGATCGCCGACCTTCGGGACATACCCGCCGGTGACATGCTCGGCGGCATAGAGGACGATCTCCACGTCGTCCTCCTCCTCTCCGTGCATCTCTCTGAAGAGCGGGACGGTGATCTGGTAGACCGTCCGCGTCCTGAAGGTGAGCTCTTTGACCTGATTGACCTCAGTCTGGAAGATGAAGTCGTCGACATCCCCACCCCGGAAGGGGAGGTATGCCGCCATATGCCCCGGTGAGAGTTTTTTCCCGTCAGGGCCGGTCACCGTTCCAGGATTTGCTCTCCTGAGCTGATAGGCAAGAGCGGAGAGAGCGAAGCGGTATCGGCCGCCGGATCTGTATTGCTCCCGGTTCTTGAAATACAGCGTATCGAAGAAGGCCACCCGGGCCTCGCCGATGCGGCCCCTCACCTGTCCCTCGACCTCGTTCATCCACTCGTCGACCTCCTCGACCTCGACCTCGTGGACGACGCCCTCCGTGATGAAGGGGTAGCCGGTGCAGAGTTCCTGGTCGACGACGACGGTGCAAGTCTTCAGGGCCTCTCCCCCCGACTGCGCCGTAAGGACAGTCCTGCGTCCCTTCTCGACCATCTTCAGGCTTTCGGCCTGTTCCAGGGCATTGACAACTGCTGCCTGGACCTCGCTCTCGGAGGTGAGCAGGGTGTCCCAGTGACTGCCGTGGCACCCGATCTTTTTCGGTCTTTTCTTCTCTTCTGGTCTGGTTATAGATATATCAGAGAGTCCCATCATCTTGCCTCAGGTAATAGGGGGGAATTTCGGCCCGACTATCTGTGCAGGGGTATAGGGAGTTATACATATAGATTTTACCCGAATAATTTGGACAATTATCATATCGGAGATTTAAAAAGTATTTGATATTGAATTGAAGTTATTATCGTCAGGTATTATTTCATAATTTTGTCGTGGTGGCTTCTCCGATCCCCAGGAACGAGCACGGATCCGCCTCGGTATTCTCCATCGTGTCGGGTTTGGCGGGATAGAGCATCGATCGAGGGTTCTGTAGAATCAAGCATGTACCCGGGGTTCATGCCGAATTCTACACCGCAAAAAAAGAGTTACTTCGGGATCAGCACCGAGTCGATGACATGGCAGACGCCGTTCGAACAGACGATGTCGGGCTGGATGACGCTGACCCCGTTGATCCGGACGCCGCGAGTGGTGTCAATCTCGAGGTCCGAACCCTGCAGCGACCTGACCGAGCGCATCTTCACGATGTCGTCGGCCATGTGCGTGCCCGAGATCACATGATATTTCAGGACCTCGGCCAGCTGGCTTGGGTTCTCCATCAGGTGGTCGATCGTCTCCTTCGGGATCTTGGCGAAGGCGGCGTCGTTGGGTGCAAAGACCGTGAACGGCCCCGGACTGCTAAGCGTCTCGACCAGGCCCGCGGCCTTCACGGCCGCGACCAATGTGTTGAACTGCCCGGCCTCGATCGCAGTCTCCACAATATTTTTCTGTGCCTGAACTGCTCTCTGTTGCATCTCTCATTCCCTCCACGGGAGTCCCCCCATGGAATCTCGTCATATTTAACAGATCCGGCCGGAAATCAGCCCGGTTGCCGGGGTGATTATGCGGGCGTCAGGGCACTCTCTCCCGTCCCGCCGTCCCGTCCGGGTTCGGGCGGTCTTACGACCCTTTTGCCTTGCGACGCCGGGGGAATGGTAACCTCGAAAGGAGCGGGACATGGTGGAGGGATTGCAGGTCATGGGTACCGGGAGTTTGAGAAAAGCGGTGATTGTCCGGGACGGTGCTGATGATCCGACGTGTCCCCCTCATCGCAGAATTTCCACCGCCGTCTCGCGCCTGGGGGCGTTGCCGCCCGGACCCCCACGGACGGAAGATGGGCAGGGGTGGCGATGGAGCGAAGTCTCCATCGAGTCTCCAGTCTTGAAAAGAGAGATCAAACGACGAAAAATTTTCATCAGGTATGCTTGAGGTGTGCCTTCGCTTCATGCCCGATTCTACAGGGCTAACCCTTTTCTACAACGTTCGAGTAAAAAACAGCAAGAACCTGCCAGGGACAAACCCTCCCTCCGGTCTGTTCCTGACCAGGTCCGTAGATCGGGGGCCGGACCGATCACTCTGCGGTCTCCGCCTCGGTCTCGATGGCGGAGAGTCTTTTCATCATCTCTCGCTGTGCCGCGCCCCGTTTGAGTTCGGCCACGACCACCAGGAAGTTCGCCCCGACGACGATGAACACGAGCAGCATGCTCATCCAGAGCATGACCCCCTGCGCCGAGAGGAACGCCGCCCAGAGGAGGGCCACCGAGGAGATGAGGTACAGGAAGACCCAGGTCCTGAATTCCGGGAGCTCCATTGAAATATAGATTGGAGTGCTATCATTTATAGATTTTTAATTTTTGAAAAAGAGAAAACTAACAAATTATTGCAATATATACTTTTAATACTGGTAAAATATTAAAAAAGTATTTCAAACCCCAGATCCCATAGAAAGATCATGTCTTCAGGGGACCTCCTGAGCGTTGCGGCCGGTGTCGTGATCGTCATCCTCGTCGCCTCGGCCGTGCAGTGGTGGGGAGACGACCGCCCGCCCATAGACGGCATCGACGACGGGCAGCACCCGCCCCTTACGCATCCGCCTGATCCGACGCCGTCTCCGACGCCTGTCTCCCTCCCTGCGCCGTCGAAACTCGGCTATGTCGAAAAACCGGTCCTCAAATATAAGACGTACCTCCTCCCGGACAACATCAGTCTCTTCGGAGCCTCGGACCCCTCCTGGAAAACAAAAGAGTGCGTCGTCTTTGCGTCTCTAGAGGAGGAACACGGTGGGGTCACCGGCACCTTCACCGTTCCCTACCCGATATGGCGGATGAACTGCACCGTCATCCCGGACAACAATCCGGGATCGACTCTCTTCAGGGCCATCCTCGTCGATGCCAGCACCAATACCATCATCGAAGGGATGGAACTGTGCGGACCGGGGCATGTCGTCAAGAATATCGAGGTCTCGAACGGCGAGTATTATCTCATCGTCGAGTGTCGGCACGCGCACTTCACGATGAATATGGAGACGAAAAAGGAGTTTCTGGCCCTGTAGAATTAGGCATGGGGCGAGAGCACGCCTCAAGCATACGGGATGAAAATTTCTCGTCGCTTGCTCTCTCTTTTCAAGACCGGAGAATTGGTGGAGACCTCAATCCATCGCCGCCCCTCGGCTATCTTCTCGCGAGACGGCAGGAAAGATCGTGCGATGAGGGCGGCACGCCTGATCGTTCTGAGGGTGGTTTTGTTCTCCGTATATCGGATATGAGGGAAATTGGTGTCTTCGAATTCTCATCCATAACTCCAGAATTGAACGTCTGGATCATTTTCATGGTAAAACCTCCTCTTTTCATAACCTCAACCCACCCGTGAACCGAATCCATCGCTTTCCCTCCTGCTTATGCCAGGGGCTCTGCTCCCGAACTCCCTACGACGAGGATAGCCAGGGGCTGGCAACTGAGAGGTGTCTTCCTGATACCCTGCCGCAATTGATATGGATCGATTCCTCCACACCTCGAAACACCGCTCTGAACAATGTTCATCCCGCATGCTTGAGCGCGGAGTTCATGCCCGATTCAACACGCTGTCTCATGAACAGTTTTTCCGGCTCGAGGAAGTCGGAGCATGTCATAAAGCACTTATCTTTATTTTTCCCGGAATAAATTGCCAAAATATAATACCTCGTCTCTTGTAGTAGAGTATGATATGCGCGGCGAGACACTCTCCGAAGCAGTCCAGTACGAACGGATCGAGATGCTGAAACTGGACTTCTTCGACTACATACAGAAAAACCATCATAAAATCGATGAAAAACTGCCGGTCTTCTATGGCTATGTCATATCGGCCCTCAACTCCTCGTTCCCCCTCCTCGACTCAAAAGACCACGACCTCTTTCTGGACGCCATCAGTTTCAAGATCCTGGAGACCTCTCCCAGAGCCGCCGACGCCGACTTTGTCGAGACCGTCATCGAGAACGCCGCGAGATTCAAAAAAGGGAAAAAACCGAAGGCCGGGCTTGAGATCGCCGCCGGGTTCAGGATGGTGAAGGCCGGCGCCTTTCCCCATGCAATCCCCTACCTCCGAAAATACCGCTCCCACGACATCATGGCCCATGCAACCCTGGCCTACTGCTACTATGCCCTCTCCCTCCAGGAGATCGCCCGCCACCGCGATACAAAGGTTCCGAGCGAGATGGAACTGAACGCGAGAGAGCAGATGCTCGAACTCGCACGGGTCCACCGGAGCATCAAGACCGCTCTTCCCTACGGCACCGACCCGGCCCTCCTCAGGATCTTCTGGATGATGATCACCTGTGCCATCGAGTGGTTCCCGAGCAACCCGGCCTTCGTCAGACTCGGTCTTGCGAAAGCAAAGGCCGATCACAACCACGAAATGAGAAACGAGATGCTCAAGATCGCCAGGGCCCGTTTTTACGACGACATGGGGCTCCTGCGCGAGGCATTTCATTTCGCCATCGAAGAGGGGAACGGCTCGAGGGCGGCGGACGTCGTAAAACAGATGCGTCAGCAGGCACCCGAAAGCAGCGAACCACTCTACTACGGCATGCTCCTGGCCCTGAGGACGACGAAACGTTCAGGTTATCAGACCTTCAGAAAACAGGCCGAAGAAAAAAGAATGCCCCCTGACGTCCTCGGTCTCCTTGACCTCTCGTTCTCGCTCTTTTCAGGACTTGAAAAGGACGTCTACACCCGCATCAGGATCATGAGAGATACCTATCCGTCGCTCGACCATTATCTCATTCTCATCAACTACCTCGCCCACGATATCTTCTCAGAAGAGGAAACACGGGTAAAAAAAGCAAAAAAGGCCTATCTCGACGCGGTGGAGGCCTATTGCTGGCGCCGACTGGTCCCTCGATAAACGAACTTGCGGCCCTGTAGATTTGCTCATGAGGCGAGCGCCCGCCTCACGCATATGGGATGAAAATATCATACCAGAATTGGATTGATTCTTGAACCTCATCCTTGCGTTCGAGGAGTGCATCGAAGTCGAGCATCATGCCGCCCCCCGGCATAAGCATGAGGGAAGGCGATGGATTCGGTTCACGGGTGGGTTGAGGTGAAGAAAAGAGGATGTTTTCTACAGTTGGGTATGAGGCGAGAGCACGCCTCACGCATATGGGATGAAAATTTCCTGTTGCTTGATCACCCACATTAAGATAGGAGAATCGGTGGGGATCGTGTTCCATCGCCGCCCCTCGAAGAGCGTGATCAAGGTTTTCAAAAAAGCCCGATCAACTGTCACCGACCCCTCGTCGGCCTTTCAAAGGCGATCGGGACGAGGGTCGAATTCTCTGGAACAACATATCCGACCGCCGTGGACGTCGAGTACCAGCAGCGTCCGCCGCAGTCCACAAAGACCTTTTTGATCGCCGGCGACCAGATGCCGTCCGCACGATCGATCACATCGGCGACGCCCCCGTCCGCCCACCAGACGATCCCGCGATCGGTCGCACACCAGAGCGTCCCGTCGGGGGCGGGGCCGAGGTCCCTGAGCGCACAGCCGTCGGATTTCAGGTCGGAAGAGCGGAGCACCAGCGTCAGTCTTCCTGCGGGTCCGAGATGGACCACCGCACTGCTGTTGAAGAGATAGACCCCTCCGAAGGGATCGGTCCTCACGCCGTCGTAGCCGCGAAGCGGCATGCCGTGCAGCGTGACCGGCCTGAACCCGGCGCTGGCATTCGTGCCGACGGCCCAGAGTCCGTCATGGGAAAGACAGTAGAGTTGACCGCCCATCGGATCGAGGCCCATGTCCTCGAGGGCATAACTCGCCGGCGACCCCGGTTTGAATGGCTTGTACCAGGTCCAGTTCTCGCCTTCCACCCGGTGAACCCCGCTGTTCCGCGTCTCGACCCACATCACATCGTCCCAGCGCTGCAACGCGATCACCGCCGGATTCTTGAGGCGGTGCTGGTCGGCGAGGGTCTGGAAGTTCTGGCCGTCAAAACGCTGGAGGCCCAGGGTCGTCCCGATCCAGAGCGCACCCTCAGGCCCATATTCAACTGCAAGAATCGTATCTGAAAGGAGAGACTCGGGCATGTACTCTTTTGGCGCATGATAGGTTGTCCAGTTCGCTCCGTCGTACACCGAGAGACCGTCCGAGGTCGCCATCACCACCTCGCCCCCGGGCCCGTTCGTGCAATCATGGACCTGTGTGGAGGAGAGACCACCGTAGGAAGGGAGAAAGACCGTCAGGTCTGCCGATACCGGGAAAAAAACAATGAGACCAAGAAAAACGATGGCGATCAGAGCTCGGCGCATACCCCGTCCGCTCTCCTGACCACGATCGTTCCGCCTGCCTTCGGGTTGTACATCACCGACCGCCCGACCTTCCCGCCGACATCCTCCGCATCAAGGGCGATGCGCCGCTCGTCGAGCACCCTGTGCACCGCCTCGATATTCCGTTCGCCGATATTGAGGTTGTTGTCGTTGAACCCGAACATATTGGCGCCGCCCACCATCTTCGCCCGGATCGAACCGTTCCTCGACCCGAAGGGCCCGAGACCCTCGAGCAGCGTCGCCAGGGCGGTGTCCGCATACTTTCCGGGCCGGTCGGTCTGGCCCTTGCTCTCCGGGAGCATCACATGGGCCATGGCCCCGACCTCATGCCGCTCGTCATGGAGTATCAGGGCAATGCAGGAACCGAGCCCGATGGTGGTCATGGCGTCCCTGCCCACATAGTACTCGCCGATCCCTATAAACCGGGCATTGACATCGATGGGTCGAAACTCGGCCATTGAGTTCTCCCTCACATACCCTGCGATGTAAGCGCCTCGAGGAGGCTGAGCAGGTTGCCGAGCATTTCAGGTGTGAGGAACATCAGGATCGTCCCGTCGATCGCGTGCTGGCCGCAGGTCAGGTTCGTCCTGAAGATGACCACATCGTTGGTCTCCATGGCAACCTCCGCGATGAGCGCCTCCATGCCCGCATGGGCCATATCGATGCAGAGCGCCGGCGGGGAGGGGAGCATGACGATGCCGAGGAGCGTGGCCGTCGCGTCCAGGAACGCCGAGACCATGATGTTGCCGATCTCGATGATGGCGCTCTGGTCCATCTCGTTGATCTCCCGGTCCA
Organism: Methanofollis formosanus; assembly: GCF_019633745.1. Taxonomy (NCBI): domain Archaea; kingdom Methanobacteriati; phylum Methanobacteriota; class Methanomicrobia; order Methanomicrobiales; family Methanomicrobiaceae; genus Methanofollis; species Methanofollis formosanus. Next base: position 2,834,277 of record NZ_CP037968.1, read on the forward strand.
TGTCGTCCATGCCGAGCATGGTGTTGGTCATCCTCATCGCCGAGGGGAGCGGCATCATCATCACGACAAAACCTTCCCCTTCGACACCGCCGTCTATCCTGAAGACTACCAGTGCGACCTTCTCGTCGCCCACACACTGGTAGAATTGGGCGATATCGATGATATCGACTGACGGTACGTCCATCTCAATGTCGCTCATGAGCATCTGGGAGAGGGTCGTCGCGGCATGGGCCGCCCCGATGTTCCCGAGTTCCCCGAGTGCGTCTGCCTGTATCTCTGTCAGTTTCATGATATTCCTCAGATCATTGTGTTCACGTCAAGGACCGGGACGACCTCGCCGTCGCCGGGGATGGTCACGCCGCCCACGCCCGGACAACTCCCGATGAGGGTGCTGAGCGGTTTGACGACGACCTCCTGCTGGCCTTCGACGACATCGGCCACGATACCGCATTTCTTGGAGCCGTACTGGAGGACCACCAGGACCTCGCCATGGTTGGAACCGCCGAACATATCGTTGAGCAGATGGATCGGGAGCACCTCGTCGCGGAGAAGGATCACCTGACTGCTGCCGACCCGGTGGACGGCGTCTCTCTTGAGGATCGCCACCTCGACGACGTTGCTGATCGGGATCGCACACCGCCGGCCGTTGATCCTGACCATCATCACCTCGACGATGGCCATCGTCGGCGGCAGGACCAGTTCAAAGCAGGTCCCCTTCCCTTCGACCGACCTGACATTGATCGAACCCTTCATCGACTCGATGGCGGCCTTCACCACGTCCAGGCCGACCCCGCGGCCGCTGATGTCGGTGATCGTCTCGGCGGTCGAGAAGCCGGGGCTGAAGAGGAGGTCGGTGATCTGGTCTTCGGAGAGGGCGTCGGCCTCTTCCTCGGTGAGCAACCCTTTCGAGACGACTTTTGTCCTGACCCGGTCGACGTCGATCCCGGCACCGTCGTCCTCGATCCTGATGACGACATTGTCGCGGTCCCGCATCGCCGAGAGGTGGAGGCGCCCTTTTTCGGGTTTTCCGGCGGCGATGCGTTCCTCGGGAAGTTCGATCCCGTGGTCGACGGCGTTCCTGATCAGGTGCAGGAGGGGATCGTTGAGCCCGTCCATGACGCTCCGGTCAAGTTCGGTCTCGCCGCCCTCGATGATGAAGTCCACCTCTTTGCCCTCGTGCTGGGCCACGTCGCGCACGACCCGCGGGAGGCGGTTGAAGATGTGGCTCAGGGGGATCATCCTGATATGCATCATCAAGTTCTGGAGGTCGGCCACCGACCGGCCGACCATGCTGAGGGCCTCGTCGAACTCCTTGATCTGGTTCTTCTCGGCGATCTGTTTGAGGCGCCCGCGGTTGATGACCAGGTCCTCGACCAGGTTCATCATCTGGTCGAGGAGATGGATGTCCACCCTGATGTTCTTGATCTCCTTTTGCTTCCCGTGGTGTTCGGATTTCTGCGGTTTTGCCTCTTTCTTCTTTGGAGGTGCGGCAGGAGCGTCAGCCGACGTCACCTCGACGCTGGCGATGTCGGTCCCGGCGACGGCCGCCTGGACCGCCTCAGGTCCGTCCTCGCTCTCGACGACGACCTCGAAATGGTCCTCGAACTGCCCGTCCTCGATCGCCTCGACTTTCGGTTCGGCGGAGATGATCCGGCCGATCTCGCCCAGGTTGGAGAGGGCGATCATGGCGCGGACATCTTTCATCGAGCATTCGGGGACCAGGGTGACGGTCACGCGGTAGCGCTCGCCGCTCCCCTGGACCGTCTCCTCCTCTGCGGGATCGTCGGGATCTGTAGGGGCCTCGTCGGCCGGGGCGGCGTCCACCCGGTTGCCGTTCTCCTTCCAGGTTTCGAGGGCCGAGACCAGGTCCTCGATATTCTCGCCCTGGTCGTCGCCGCCGCTCTCGATCGAATCGAGCAGCGCTTCGATCTCGTCGGTACACCCGAGAAAGACATCGATGAGCGGTGCGGACGCCACGACCTTGCCGTTCCTGATAAGGTCGAAGACGTCCTCCATCGTATGGCAGAGCTTTTCCAGGTTCATGTAGCCCATCGACGCCGAGGCGCCCTTGATGGTGTGGGCCGACCTGAAGATCTCGTCGATGGTCTCCCGGTCGTTGCACTCTTCCAGGTTCAGGAGCGCCTGGGCGATGGTCTCGTTGCTCTCCCTGGACTCCACCACAAAGAGTTCCTTATAATCCTCCATATCAGCCATGATCTGCCTCCATTCTTCCGACCGCTTCCACGACCTCCTCGGGGATGTGCCTCAGAGAGACCGTCCGGTCGACGCTGTTGGTTTTGAGCGCCGAACGGGCCATCCCGTAGACGAGACAGTCGTGCTCTTTACAGACGTATACCGTCCCGCCGGCCGCCTTGACATCGGCGGCGCCTGCGCCGCAGTCGCTGCCCATGCCGCTCATGACGACGGCGAGCGTCCTTTTTCCAAAGACCTTTGCCGCCGACGAGAAGGTCCTGTCAATCGCCGGCCTCACCGCGTGGACCGGGGGTGCCGAGGAGTGGACGATCTTGCCGCCGCGGATTCCCTCGCCGGTCAGGGCCGCCGAGATGACGGTGTGATACCCGGCCTTCGAGATGACGACCTCGCCTTCCTTCAGGAGGGTTCCGTTCTCGGACTCCCGTACCGGAAGAGGACAGATCCGGTTGAACCGGTCGGCAAGGGCGGCGGTGAACCCTGCAGGCATATGCTGGGTGATGACGACCGCCGCGTCCAGGTCAGAAGAGAGTCTGGAGAGGACGAGGTCGAGTTGCTGGAGCCCGCCGGCCGACGACCCGAAGAGGACCACCTTTCTGGCGACGCGGTCCCGGCGTCCCGTGGCCTTGACCGCCGCCCTGATCTCGATGAGGTGTTTGATCCTGGTGACCAGTTCCTCCTCGATCCCGCGGACCTTGAAGATCTCGGTGGGTTTGAGCATGAAGTCGTCGGCACCGAGGGCCAGGGCTTTTCTGGTGTGCTCAGCGTCCTTTGCGGTGAGGGAACTGAGCATCATCACCTTCGGGCGGTGGCGGCACCCTTTCATCCTCTCGAGTACTTCAAGCCCGTTCAGCTTCGGCATCTCGATGTCGAGCGTGATCGCGTCGGGCCTGAGGGTATCGATCAGTTCGAGTGCTTCGGCACCGTCGGACGCTGTCCCCACAACCTCGATCTCCGGCGATCTGCCGAAGATATCTTTCAGTATTGTGCGGATAAAGACCGAGTCATCGACAATTAGAACCCTGATCATGATCAGGCCCCAAGGACGTTTTTCACCTCCTCAAGTACCTTCGGGGCCTGGAACGGTTTGACGATGTAGCCCTTTGCGCCGCTTTTCACGGCCAATTTCACCATCTGTTCCTGGCCCACCGCCGTGCACATGACCACCCTGGCGTTGGGGTCGATCTCCCTGATCCCCTGGAGCGCCTCGATGCCGTTTTTCTTGGGCATGACGACGTCCATCGTGACGAGGTCAGGTTTCAGTTCCTGGTACTTGGCGATCGCCTCTTCGCCGTTCTCGGCTTCACCGACGATCGTATGCCCTCCGGAAAAGAGGATATTCTTCAGGAGAGTTCGCATAAAGAGCGTATCATCGACAATCAGGATCGTACCCATGGTGCTCCCAGCTATTATTTGAGAGCGCCGTTTAATAAACGTGTCTGTTTTGAGATGCGCTTAAAAATAAAATAATTTATAGTTTTGTTGCATCTGAGATGTACCTGACCCCTTTTGTGGTGAGTTTGACCTCTCTTCGAGTCACGACCACCTCGGCAAGGCCCTGCTGGATCAGGGTGTCGTAGATATGGTCGACGTCCCGCTGCGAGAGCGTGAGCATATTCTCGATCGAGGCCGTGTCCATCCCGCTGTAGACAAGCATCGCGACCTGCGCCGACTGCGGATCGAGTTCGTTGCCCGCCATGTCCATCCCCTTCGTGGACTCCTTGAGGAAATTGTAGAGCACCTGGAGCGTCGTGACCGGGCAGAGGACCAGACTGGTGACCACGTCGCCGTCCTCGATATGGTCGATCTTGATGACGTCGATGTTCTTGCCCTGCACCTCCCGCTTGGTCATCTCGATGGACGCGACGTCGTTGAGGGGGACGCAGATCTGGCGGTCCTTCGAGAAGAACCAGATCCCGGAGACCAGAACGGCGATGCCACCCTTCTCCCAGTTTGCGTTCTTGACGAAGACTCCGCCCCTCACCGCCGGGGACATAAAGAAGGTGCTGAGGCGGTACGCGCTGCATGAGGCGAGGATCTGTCGCTTCAGAATCCCGAGCACCTTTGCGACTGACGCAATCCTGAGCGGATCCTGCTGTCCCTTTACCGTGATGGCGAGGACACTGCCCTTCGCCTCGAGGTCGACGATCGATTTGTACGGGACAGCGAGGGCATTGTCAGAGGACTTCATACCCTCGGCGTCCAGAGAAAGTTTTGCAGCAGTCCATTTCCCCTGCACTTCGATCTTTACCGGAAGACTACTCATTCGAATGCACCTTGCTCTTCTTCACCGTCTTTGTCCTCAACATCCCCAGCGTCTCCTCAAGTTCTCCGGCCAGGTTCTCGGCCTCGAACTTCTTCCCTTTGAGGTCGCGGAGCAGACTGTCATGGTCTTCGGCCCTTTTCTTCTTGACATCGTCCTTGAGCAGACTCATCAGGTCGTTCGGGTCCCCGCTGCCGGTCGCGAAGGCGAGCATGTCGGGGCCGCCGCTCCCTCCCTCTTCCCCGGCGGCCGGGGCCGCCCCGCCGCCGGCATCGGGCTGCGGGGCGAGATCGGCCTGCAGCGCCTCGGTCAGGGACGAGTCCTCCTCCTCATCCTCCGGTTCAGGCTGAATCCCGTCGATATCGGCATCGGAGAGGTCGAGCGAGTCGAGATCGACCTCGTCGAGGCCTTCCAGGTCTTCGGAAAGGTCGTTGTCCAGGTCCTCGATCTCTCCGAGTTCTGCAAACTCCTCGAGTTCTTCGGCGTGTGCCTCCAGGATCGCGGAGACCGCCGAGGCGTCGACCGCCGCCCCCGGTACCTCGGCATCGAGGGGGATATCCAGGCCGTGCCCGGAGACCGCGAGGCCCCCCTCGCCGAGGTCAAGTCCTTCCAGATCCTCGTCGCCGAACTCGTCGTCGCCGAGGTCGAGGCCGCCGCCGGGCCCCCCTGCCTCGCGGACGGCCTCGGGCGCTCCGCCTGGGGCCGCCATTGCGGCCTCGAGCGCCGAATCGATCTCTTTTATTTTCTCGTCTTTGTGAAAGAGCGTTGTCTTCAGCCGCCCGGCACTGTCGCCGAAGGCCCCGGGGAGTTGGGCGCACGCCGAACGGAGAGACGCAACGATACCCTTGCCCTGCTTCTTCTCTGTGCCGACCTGCACCGGCCCTTCGGCCTTCTTTTTCCCGGCCCTGAATTCTCTGATGGCCTTCTTGATCTGGCTCGGCTTCAGGTCCGAGAGGTGTGCGGCCCCGAAGATGAAGAGCGTGAGACACCCGGCGGCGACGGTCCCGACGACAAGCAGTTCGGTCGGGACGTCGTAGAGGATGAAGACTGATCCGATGGTCACCGTCGAGAGGAAGATGAGCAACCGCCTGACGGTCGGGTCGATTGTGGGGAACCTGATCTTTTTCATGTTAAACCGCTCCAAACTGGGGAATCTGGAAGAACATCTGGATGACCGGGGGTACGAGGAGGATGAGCGCTCCGGTGATGGTGAAGAGGAGGGCCGAGAGGAAGTAGACCATGTACCGGTCGCCGCCCATCACGATCTTGCCCGCGACGATGTTGGCCAGCGTGATCAAGAGAAGGATGATCATCACGAAGGGGATCATCTTGTCCTCGGGGAAGTTGACGAACATATTCATCGAGCCCATCATCGAACCCGCGATCGAGTCCGAGGAGGTGAGGGCCGCCTGGTTGTCGCCCAGCGACGCCATCACCTCGGTGATGGCGTCCGACATCGTGTGGAGGATCTCGTACAGGGCCAGGAAGATCCCGACCATGGCGATGTGCATGGGCACGAGGAGGACGATGAACCCGGTCGCCACCATATCGCGCTTCCTGCGCAGGAGCACCTGCGAGAGCATGGAGGATCCCACGATCTTGCCGATGACCCCGGGGGCGCCGCCGAGGGCGACCGAGTCACGGAAGATGTTCATGTACTTCGCGATGAGGTTTGTGCCGCAGTCGCCGATGAACCGTTCCCAGGTCAGGGCCTCGTCGAGGCCCAGGTTCAACTTCGTATAGGCCGAGTTGATGAGGGGTTCGAGAGCGACGAGCGACTTGCGGTCGACCTCCCGGATCGCCTCGACCATGGTGGTGCCCTTCCCCTCCATGATCGATCCCACACCCCTGATAAATGCCGGGAAGTCCTCGTCCCTCAGAATCACATTGTGGTTGTCGATATAACCGATGATCCCGAGGGGGGCGAGCAGGAGACCGATCATCAGGTAGACCATCCCGGTGTTCACCCCGGCAAGAAGCAGGAGGAGGACGCCGAGCGTGGTGATCGCAAGGATCGGTTTCTGCAACCTGTCGATCATCGCCTGTTCGCGCGAACACCAGTGGTTCATCGAACGGTTGATGGTCTTCTCGTCGACCGGGACGGCGCGGTACATCAGGGCGACGCCGAAGCCCGAGGTGAGCAGGACCAGGGCGTAGGCCGTGTTGAGGGCGGTTTCGATCCCGCTCGGCGCGTAGATCGCGACCGAGATCATGATGATGATCGCCACCAACATTGAGGAGAAGAGGAGGGCGATATAGGCGTCGCCCCACTTCTTCAGCATCTCAAAGCCCTGCTCGAAGGTGTTGCGATAGACGTTGCGGGCGGTGCCCAGTTCCATCTCCAGGAAATCGGCGTCCGGCACACCCGACTCGATGGAGTTGGCGTACCGGTTGAACATGCTCCTGAGCATGTCGTTGTTGACTCGGTCGGCCACCATCCTGAGCCCCTCGGCATACCCGTAGTTCCAGCGTTTGACGTAGAAGACGACCTTCTGGATGTACCTTGTCGAGATGTACTCGTACCGGTGGGCGGTGTACTCGAAGAGTTCGGGTCTGGAGACGTCGGCGGTCATCGCCGAGGCCATGTACGTCGTCATGAAGACCAGGTCCCCTTCCATCTTCTTGTTCTCGGAGATCTGGGCGATTTTATCTTTCACCGTCTCGATCTCGCCCTCGAAGGGGATCTGCCCGCCGTTCTTCTCGGCGAGTTTGCTCTTCACCGACTCGAACATCTCTCAGACCTCGATCTTGAGGAGACCCTGTTTCTTGATCTTGGCGATCATATGGAAGAGGTCCCAGAACCGGATATACCCGGCATCGTTGAGCCTCTGCAGGATCTTCGCCCGTTTTTCGACCTCGAAGTAGATCTCGTTTCTCTTGCTCTCCGGGATACCGAGGAGGGTGGCGATCTTGTTCTCAAGCAGGAAACTGCTCCCGTGCCCGCAGAAGACGTGCTCGTCGGTGACCGGGTCCCAGTGGAACATCTCGACAAAGGAGAAACCCTGCGTCTGGGGATCGTAGCCGACGAGTTCGTTGATGCTGAGCATCCGCCGCACCGTCCCGCCGCCGGGCCTGCGGACCGCACTCTGGATGATGACGATGTTGAGGTTGTCGACGTGGGTCTTGGGGATGCTGATCGGGTCACCGCAGAGACGCTGGATCAACTTCTCCACCGACGCGGCGTGGAAGGTGCTCATGACCGGGTGGCCGGTCTGCATGGCCGAGAAGGCGACGCTCCCCTCGACACCACGGATCTCGCCCACCAGGATCTGGTTGGGGCGCTGACGGAGGGCGGCCTTCAGGAGGTCGAACATCGTCACGTCCGAACCCTCGCCTTCGCCCTTGCCCTTGCCCTTCGCGACCTCGCGCGTCCAGTTCTTGTGCGGCACGGTCAGTTCGGGGGTATCCTCGATGGTCACGATCTTGTTCTCGGGCGGGAGGAAGGTGGTGATCGCGTTGAGGGTGGTCGTCTTCCCGCTTGCCGTCTCCCCGCTCACGAAGAGGGACATCCCGAACTCCAGGCAGATCCAGAGGTACGCCGCGACCATGTAGTCGCAGGTCTTGGAACTGATGAGGTGGAGGATGGAGAGGGGTTCCTCGTTCACTTTCCTGATCGTGAAGTTGCTCCCGTGCCGGCTGATGTCGCTGCCGTACACGATGTTGATACGAGAACCGTCCGGGAGGGTGGCGTCCACCACCGGGTTGCGGTAGGTGATCGGTTTCTTGATCCGCTCGGCCATCTTGATGACGAAGTGGTCGAGGGTTGAGGACTCGGTGAACCCGATCACCGACTTGAGTCCCTTGAAGGTCTTGTGCTCGATGAAGATCGGGCCGACGCCGTCGCAGGTGATATCCTCGATATAGGGGTCTGAGAGGAAGGGCTTGAGGATGCCCATCTCGATCTTGTCCCTGACCATCATGTACTCGAGGGCCCGGTACTCCTGGGGGGTGACCACGATCCGCCCGTCAGGGAGCCTGGTGATCCCTCTGTCCACCTCGCTGGTGTCGAGCTTCTTCTTTGCCGAGAAGTCGGTGTTGAGGAAGGTGACGATCCTGTCCTTGACCGAGGTCTTCTGGCCGCCGCCGCCGAGGAGGTCGGCACTGATCTCTGTGCCCGGTTCCTGGATGTACACGATCTCTCTGATCAGTTTCTTCAGGACCGCCGTCCGCTCCTCGTTGGTGATCGGGTCGGTATCCAGGGCGTCCAGGAGGTCGATAAGCCGCGCCTCGACCGCAGGCATCAGGAACCCGACGCTGTGGAGGAAGGAGGGCTCGATCGGGATATAGTAATTCCGGACGTCGTTGGGGTCCTGGAGGATATGGATGAAGGTGTCGCCGTCGGCGGGGTAGATGAGGTTGAGGTTCTCGATGTTTTTGGCGTCCCGCCCGAGTTCTGAGAAGAAGAGCGGGATCCCGTACTGGTTCACCGGGAAGATGTTGAGGTACTCGAGGAGGTGAGGACTCTGCTTGACATACTCCCGCGCATTGGAGGGGAGCATCCGGTACAGGGCCGAGGACTCGATGTCGGCATAGCAGCCGCTCAGGTCCTCGTTTGCTTCAGGTTTGAAGGGGAGGAATGCCGAGATGGAGAGTCCTGTGCCTGTACTCATGTCAGACCTTCGCGTAGGTCATCGGGATGATCTTCATGCCGTACCCCGGGTGGACCTCGAAACTGACGATGTTGCCGGTGGTCCGCTGTGCCCCGCGTACTTTTACGACCTCAAGCATCATTACGTATTTGTCGCCGACGAGCGCCTTCTTCATGAAGAGGTGGGCGTCGCAGATGGAGCGGATCCGCACCAGCGTGTCGGCCTCGAAGGCGTAGGTGTGCAGGGTGATGAGGATCGTCTTGCCGTGATCGACGAGGTTCTTGCAGTTGGTGAAGAAGGTGAGGATCATGTCGGTGGAGGCGTACTCGGTGAAGAGGGTGAGGGAGTCGATGACCGCAACCTCTGCCTTGCTCCGCTGGATCTGCGTGATGATGGCCTGGAGGATGCCCTGCATGTCCTCTTTTTTCCACTCGAAACCGACGGTGTGCAGGGGAAAGATCCGCATATATCCCCAGGCAAAGTAGTCGGAGATGTCCAGGCTCATCGACTCCATCTGGTTGATGAAACTCTTGGTGGTGTTCTCGGTGGTGAAGAGGTCGACGTTGAGCCCCTGTTTCATCGCGCCCCAGACGATCTGCTGGGTAAGCACGCTCTTGCCGGTGTCGTTCTCCCCTTCGATGAGGGTGAGCGACTCGAGGGGCAGGCCGTCGGCGATCTTCTTGTCCAATTCGTTGTTCCCTGTGGAGAGGATCTTTCTGTCTGATCCTCCAAGGAGGTCTCCGAGTGATCCGTTGTCTTCCATCTCTCTCACCTCAGATATATCGAGTCGGAAATTCCGTTCGGGGTGGTCACCTGGGCCCAGTCAGGGCGGTCGCCGGTGTACCTGACCGAGAGGTTCATCGCCTCGTCGGGGTCGAGTTGTTTGGGGTGGACGAGGTCCGGGCTGATCGTGAGCCAGGACCAGGTCCCCGCCCCTCCTGCCGGTTCGTAGGGGTAGTAGACAGGAGAAGTGTTTGCTGCGGCGGTGAAGACGACCATCTGGTCGTAGGTGAGCACCGGTTCGCTGCCGGTGTTCGTCAGGTTGAGGTACAGGGTCGAGGTGCCCTGGTTGAGGGTGTAGCCGGTGATCTCGATCCCGGTGTGGAGGCGGAGTTCTTCCTGCTGCAGCCGCGCGCTCTGGGCGTCGGCGACCGTCTCGGCGGTGATGAGCACGCCCCCCATCACCACGTAGGCCACGACGACGATGAGGACGATGGAGATGGCGGATGCGATCACCGATGCCGCGCCCATATCACACCCCTGCCGTGAACTCTTTTGTCCTGGCCGCACCCCCCGGCAGGACGACCTGGAAGTAGACGGTCTCTCCCTCGGTGTCGGGGAGAAGGGCGTTGTCGGTGATGTCGATGCGGACGGTCTCCCCGGGGAGCCAGGAGTCGTCGGCGCCGTCGAGGATGGTGTACTGCCAGTCGGTGCCGTACGCGGCGCGGTCGAAGTTCCCGGGGACGCCGATGAAGATGTCGGAGGACTTCAGTTCTCCGGCCGAGAGCCGCGAAGATCCGATATTTTTGAGCCAGATCTTGGCGTCCTGCCCGCCGGCCGTTGCAAAGGTGTTGATGATCTTGAAGTCGGTCCTGAGCCTTTGGTCTGCGGCATGGGATGCCGAGCCTGCCGAGTCAGAGACGGTGTAGATGATGGGAAAGATCGCGTTGACGAGCACCGCAGCGGCTACGACTGCGGTGATCAGAAAAATTGCGGTGGTAATGGTCTCGCTCGACATCCATCATGTCCCTTAGATCCGTTCCAGCGACTGAATCCAGTCCTCACTACTTTCTTTATCGGTGTGCTCTTCTCTGGCGGCTTCGACGCCGGCGCGCTTGTTGTCCATCAGCACCTGGATCATGTCCCGGTCGAGGGTGGTGTCGTTGGGGTCGAGGATACGGTTGAGGACGTAGAGTTCGGAGACGAACTCTTCTGCCTTGATCTCGTCGGCCTCGCCGAGAGACGGGGGCATGAGCCTGGCGATCTCCTTGACCTGGGCGATCTCGTCGCCTTCCAGGTAGCCCATCGAGGAGTACGAGTCGAGCATGATCTCGAGGCGGTCGAGGCCGTATTTCCTGACGGCCTTGCCGGTCCATTCAAAGAGCCGGTGGACTTTCTGGAGCCGGAGTTTGCTCTGTTTGGGGTGCTCTGGGGGCAGGGGCTGCGCGGCGGCCATCTGCGCCTGGAGTGCCGCGAGCATCTCGCTGTCGGCCTGGAGGCCGGCGAGGTCGGCGGCAAGGTCGGGTTTTTTCTGTTTTTTCGGTTTGGTCTCGACCGCCTCTTCTTCTTCCTCTTCTTCGATTTCTTCTTCGGCGTCTGCCGCCTCCATGGCGGGCGCCGGGGCCAGTCCGTGTGCGGCAAAGACGAAGGGGTTCTCCATCTCGTTCATCCGCTCCCTGATGTCGATGAGGAGCTTTTTGATCGAAGACTTGATGAGGTCGACCTCGCGCTCAAGGTTCGCGAGTTTGACCTCAGGATCGTCAGCCGACGCGGCGCTGAGAATTTGATCAACCTGTGCCTGGTTCACCGTCATTCCACGTCACCATTCCCTTCTGGAGAGGCGCACCTCAAAAAAAGGGGGTTAGTAGAGGACGTTCACATCGTCGATCTGCGGCGGGGTGGTCCTCTTGACCTGGAGGGTCGCACCGACTGCAGGTTTCAATTCGATGGCAAACGCCTCGTTGACGCCAAGGTCGTTCGGGATCGCAACTTCAATGACAACCTGTTCGCCGGGCTCTACAATCGAGTCATAGGAGCCGCCGTCCTGGTCGTTCATGTACTTAATGACGCCCCACTGCCCTGCGGTGAGAGTTTTGGTGGTGTCGAGGGTGATGCCGGTGGGCGTGATCTTCGTGGAATTTGTGATGACTGAACTGTGTTTCTGGTCCCAGTAGGTCATCACAAGGTTGTTCAGGTCGAAAGCACTCCCGCCAGCGGTCGTGGCGATGGTGAAGTCAACATAATCAACATGGTTGCTACCATCCCCAAGACCGATAACATTGCCAACGACCTCGACGCTCGAACTGGCCTGCGCCACACTGCTGTGGACGACTTCCTGGCTCTTCTGCGAGGTGAAGAACCCGGCGCCGAGCATGACATACGAGAACACAGCGGCCACGACAACAAAGGCGATCAGGACGATCGCAGCCTCGAGACCGGTGAAACCTTCTTCATTTCTCATGAACTTCATTTCTATTTCACCTCACACGAGCTCGTAATACTCTCCGGCAACGATGCCCGGAGGCGCGTGTCTCACGATCGGCAGTGCTGCACCGACAGAGGGCTTGACATCGATGGTGAACTTGGCACTGGGCCCGATGTCCACGGGGGCACCTTTTGCATTGACCGTGATCTTCATCATCTCGTTCTTCTCAAGGAGATCGTCCCCGTCACCTTTGACGGCCTTGTCGATTACGACGTTGGCGTTCCCCGGTTCAAGGATCGCGAGTTCGTCCTTCGTAGAGAGAACATAGGCAACCTCGTCAATGTCAACAGGTGAACCACCAGAGGTCAACTGGACATAAAAGGTGACATTTCCAATTTTGTCGTTAACCGTTGCGTTGCCAATGACGGAGCCCGCGATATCCATAGATGAGCTCGTCTGCGCCACACTGGTGTGGACGACTTCCTGGCTCTTCTGCGAGGTGAAGAACCCGGCGCCGAGCATGACGTATGAGAACACCGCGGCCACGACGACGAACGCGATCAGGACGATCGCAGCCTCGAGACCGGTGAATGCCTCATCATTGCTTCCGATTTTTCTCATAACTTCACCCTAAGTGATCAGTGAACGTTGGACCCGTCCAACATTCCTAATCAGTTGATTTGTGTTTGTAGATATATAGTTTACTATTTAATTTGAGTACTAATTTTGGGTTTTACACTCGATAATCACAATTTAACCTGAGAATGCAGATATAAATAATTTATTGGCGATAAAAAAGGGCGGCCCCTGCACGGGTGCCGGGGTCAGATCATTATCCTCGGTTTCGCTGTGGATTAAATGAATGGTATAATTGGAATCTTTCATAAAATAAAGCCGTAAGAATCCTTTTCCTTCTGTGGGGTCGGTCCTTCGAATACCTACAATGCCGCATCGATCGCGCGGGGAGCGCTGTCCCCGGTGCGTATGCTGGAGAAGGCGTGATGATCAGGCGGCGGCTCTCCATCGCAAACTCTTCTCCGCCGTCTCGCGCCGGGGGGCATTGCCCCCCGGAAACCCCCACGGTGAGGATGGGCGGGGGCGGCAGGCTCAGAGATTTCTGACCGTTGCCCTGTCGCAAGGAGAAGGGTCAGGGATCGATCCTTCCACTCCCTTGAGGACTGCGATATGAGATTTTCATCAGGAGCATATCCCAAAACTCACCCGGGGCGGCCATCTCCTCGAACCGAAGCGCTTCCTTCCAGAAATTTTGAACCCTCTCCTCCACCGGGGGGCTGGCCGCCCCCCGACCCCCCGCCGATGAAGATTGGCTGGGGATCGCATCCTGTCTTCACGATCATCGCTCTGCCTTCCCGCTCCAATCGCAATCCAGGGGGTCCGGGGGCAGAGCCCCCGGCGCGGTGGTGTGGGAAGGCATGAATGCATGGGTGTGCAACGAAAAGGGGAGGATATTTTCTTCACATCCATCGCTCTCTTCTGAGAGGGGGAGGACTGAAGAGTTTTGGGATGACCTCCAGGTATGCTTGAGGCGTACTTTCGGCTCATGCCTGATTCAACAGCGTTGGTATTCCTGAGCCCGTTGGAGTTCATCCCATTTTCATCAAATCTGGGGCATGGTTTCGACAAATCCTGGCAAAGCCGCAAATTCAAAGATGGAAGCATTATTATATGGCAAGGCTTCACATAGATCGAGAGCAGAGAGATGGAGAAGGAAGACATAATCAGCCTGGTGGCCGGGATCGCCATTGTGATCATCGTCGCTTTTGTCGTAAAGCCGATGGTCCAGGGAGAGACGCCCGGCCAGGCCATACCAGGCGCAGGAGGGGAGGCGGGCGTCGGCGTCATCCCGACGCCCACGGTGACCGTGGCCCCGGCCCAGACACCGATGCCCACGCCGACGCCTACCTGGGACGGGAAACCGAGGGAGATCGGGTTTGTGGACCCCGGATCGTACAGCATCAATATCTCGGACGACCCGACCTTACAGGCGGTCAAGTTCCCCACCTCGTCGCGGCCAAACAACAAGATGACGACCTATGCGGAGGTCCATGGCGAAGGGAGCGGCACGACCGAGATCATCCACATCCCGTACCCGTACTGGGAACTCTGGTACGATGCCGACCCGTACAACACCGAGTACTGTTTCTTCAATGTCCAGGTGATGGACGCAAACGATCCCAACCGGTTCGTGCGGATCCTCTCCCACCCGTACACCGACTTCAAGAGCGGCAATGTCACCAGGGGCGACACAAAGAGCGGCTGGACCGAACAGTTCTATGAGGGCAGCGGCGACTACTGGTTTGTAATCAACACCCGCTGCATCAGGTCCTATGACCTCGAGATCATGGTGCCTGAGCGGTACGTCGGGCCAGAGGAGACCTAGGCCGGCAGGCCGCTCACCCCCGGCACACTCTTTTTTATCATCCCGTGTTTCATTCTCTCTTATGTACGGGATCTCCACCTACGCCCTCTACGACCGTCCCCTCACCGAGGCGCTGGACCGGATCGCGGCCCTGACTGGATATGTCGAGGTGATGGACGACGGGCTTCACTTCATCGAGAGCGCAGAACCCCTCCTCTCCCATGACCTGCGCTACACCATCCATGCTCCCTCCCGGAGCGTCAACATCGCCAGCACCCTCGAACCGATCCGGCGGGCGAGCGTCGAGGTTATCACCGACTGTTTCTCCATTGCGGCGGAAGTGAACGCCGATGTGGTCATCCACCCGGGCTACTTCGCGTGGGAGGCCGACAGAGAGAGGGCGCGCCGGCAGTTCGGACGGTCGCTGGACGAACTCTCGGCGGCGGCGGAGGAGCGGTCGATTCGGTATGCGGTGGAGAACATGGCATGGGAGTTCTTCCTCCTCCAGACGCCCGACGAACTCCCGCTCCCCGGCGATGTGGGTTTTGTCCTCGACGTAGGGCATGCAAACATTCGGAAGTGTCTCCCTGCCTTCCTCGACCACCCGATCGCCCACGTCCATCTCCATGACAATGACGGGAGTGCCGACACGCACTCGCCGGTGGGCACCGGGACCATCGATTTCGCCGCGGTGATGGAGGCGGTCAGGAGAGACGGTGTCGACCCGGTGATCGAGGTGAAGGGGATCGAAGGCGCCATCGAGAGCATGAAGAGGCTTGAAGAGTTATATGGATAGATATCTCCACAATATACGCAGGATATTATTCTTTTTCATATCTGGAACAATCAACACCATTTTATAGGAGATACGACCACCTATGTAATGCATCTGTGCACGGGTGACCCGGTCACCTGCAGGATGAACAGGTGCCTCGGTGGCATAGCGGTATCGCGCTTCCTTGGTAAGGAAGAGGTCGCGGGTTCGATTCCCGCCCGAGGCTCTCATTTGCTTTTGTTCGGTTCTTTTCGGTGTTTTTCTGCAGCATTCGTTTTGTTCGCGAAATCCATTCCCTCCTCTGCATCCCTGGAGAGCAGAGGCGGTGCCGCGGCGATTGACCGCGGCGCGCATATCAGACAGGCGACTCGGGCGGCGTCCACCCTTTCATGATATCAGTAATCCTCCAGGAACCACTTCGCATCCAGAGCCTTGATCTCCTTCACGGTCGTCTCGGGCCGCCACACCACCCGCACCGCAATGTCCCGGTTCATGTCGATGAGCAGGTACAGGTCCAGCGCGGTGAACGCGGGCACCGTATAGGCCGTCAGCGCCAGGCCCTCGACGTCGGCCAGAAACTCATCGAAGCGTTCCTTTCTGATGATATAGGTGCTGTCGAAACTGTCATTCATCCGGGCCACTCCCCATAACCATGCGGGGCAGGGGCTTCTGCGTTATTATACCTTCGTGCCCATGCTCGCGGGGACGACCATCGAGGATGCCGGGACAGAACGCTTTTTCATCGAACAGGTCAGATCCAGAGAGCAGATTATGACTTACCATCATCTCTTCGGCCCGGTCCCGTCCAGACGTCTCGGGGTCTCGCTCGGGGTCGATCTCATACCATTCAAGACCTGCTCATACAACTGTGTCTACTGCGAGTGCGGCCCGACGACTCGCCTCACCGTCGAGCGAAAAGAGTACGTCCCGACCGACGAGGTGATCCGGGAACTGCGCGCGTACCTCGCCACCTCCCCCGCCCTCGACTACCTCACTCTCGCCGGGTCAGGAGAACCGACGCTCCACACCGGGATCGGCGAGGTGATCGGGATGATCAAGGACGAGTTTCCGGAGTACCGGGTGGCCGTCCTCACCAACGGCAGCCTCCTCTCCGATCCCGAAGTGCGCCGCGCCCTTCTCAGGGCCGACCTCGTCGTCCCGACCCTCACCGCCGTCTCCGACGAGGCCTTCAGGGAGATCCACCGGGCGCACCCCTCGATCACCCCGGCGGCGGTGATCGACGGCATCGTGCGGTTCGGGGAGGAGTACGCAGGTGCACTCTGGCTCGAGGTCTTCATCGTCCCCGGCGTCAACGACGGCGACGAAGAGGTCGCCGCGATTGCAAGGGCGGTCGAACGGATCAGACCAGACAAAGTCCAGGTGAACACCCTCGACCGGCCCGGCGCCGCCGTCTGGGTCAGGCCCGCGGAGAAGACGCGGCTCAGGGAGATCGCATCTGCCATCACCACCGCACCCGTCGAGATCATCGACGACCTCCCCTCGCGCGAGACCGTGGGCTCGTTCCACCTGGAGACCTCGGAGTTCATCCTCTCCATGGTACGAAGGCGGCCCTGCACCCTCGACGACCTGGCCCGGATCACCGGGCTGCACAGAAACGAGGTCGGGAAATATATCCAGTACCTGCTCGAAGAAGAACTGATCGAAGAGAAAGCCGAAGAAAGAGGGACGTTTTTCCGCCCCAGACAATCAGGTCCGGCCTCGGAATCGGATTAATAGGTTCCGTAGATACAGATCTGTAGGATTAGGCGTGAGGAAAAAGCACGCCTCAAGCATACGGGATGAAAATTTCTCGTCGCTTGATCTCCCATATTCGGACAGGAAAAACGGTGGAGACCTCAATCCATCGCCGCACCCGCCTCATCTCCTCGCGAGACGGCAGGAACGATCGTGCGAGAGGAGGCGGCATGTTCTGATCGGCATGCCGTCCTGGTATCATGATCCTGAGGAGAGAATCCAGAAGGGAGAGGGCCGATCGTTTTTCAGCGGCATCACACCAATCTTCGCCGCCCCCGGTTATCTTCTCGTGAGATGGCGAAACAGACTCGATGATGGAGGGGGCGGCAGGTCAAGAGATCTCTGCCTTTCCCCTATCACGAGGAGAAGGATCAAGGATCATCTCACACCCCGGAGACCTGCAATATGAAATTTTCATCCCGTATGCTTGAGCCAGAGGTTCATGCCCGATTCTACAGGGCCCCTTTTCGGTCATCAAAAAAAGATTCGAGAGGCACGAAAGGTCAGATCATTGTACTCACGGGTCAGGGAGATCAAGAATGATCTCTCGTTCGATCACCCGGTCTCCCGCGAGTGGACGGCGAAGGCGGACGTCTGAACCGACGACGACGGACCCGATCCTTCCACCCTCGCGCCCGGTTCGCGCCAGGGTGGTGACAACGTGACGGCCGAGGAAAAGAACCGATCCTGACCTTGATCTGTGTACAGAGTACAGAGAGAGAAGTGTGTACAGCTACCCCTGATAATTTGCACACGATCCGGAGAACACCCGGCACCGATGATCGTGAGACGGGTCTCTCCGGCCGTGATCCCGGTGCGGGTGTAAACGACCGGGGGTACGCTGCATGCATACTCCGATCATCGATCGGCGGCTGCCGGCGAGAAAGCGCCGGGTGCAAAGCAGGCGCGAAGAAAAAAATGACTCTCTGGCTTTTTAGAATTGGGTATGAGACGATATCACACCTCAAGCATACGAGAGGAATATTTCTCTTCGCTTGCTCTCTCTCTTTCCAAGATGAGAGAATCGGTGGAGACCGTGTTCCATTGCCGCCCCCCGGCCATCTTCGTCGTGGGGGGTCCGGGAGGTGTCCTTCTGTCACCCTGTCGCTCTTCGTGAACCGCTCGATCTTCTCCCCCGTCCGGTACCGTCCGATGCGAAGGGCCGGGAAGATCGGGACAATCTTTATTGCTGAAGTAGGTCATCTCCCGCCGCAATGTGGAGGGAGAGATGAGAGATGGCAGGAGAATATCGATCATGGCGTGCGGTCGCGCTGCTCGTCTGCCTCGCCGCGGTCTGTGGTGTCGGGACGGCGGCGGCGGAAGCACCCGGTCCCCTGCAGTGGACCGTCTTTGACGGTGGGGCCGACGAGTTGGGTGCCGACATCATCGAGGTCGAAGTGGGTGGGTATGCCGTCGCCGGGACGGCACGAAACGAATCGTCTGAGAGGATGCTGCTCCTGCGGACCGATGAGAACGGCAGCGTCCTCTGGAACCGGACCTACGCGCTTTCCGGCGCGGACGCCGCCTATGCCGTCAGGCAGACCGCCGACGGCGGGTACGTGCTGGCCGGCGAAGAAGACGGTCACCCGGCGCTGATCGGCACCGGACCTGAGGGCGAGGTTCTCTGGACCGGACCCGAGGGGATCAATGTCACCGAATACGGCCCTGTCCGCGACCTCGTCGTGACAGACGACGGCGGGTATGTGCTGGCGGGGTCGGCCCTTGCACCCGGCGGGGAGGAGACGGCCGCCCTGATACGGACGAACGAAAGCGGTCATGTCGAATGGGTGCAGATCTATGAAGACCTCAACGAGAGCAGGGCCACCGCCCTTGCGACCGCAGGAGAGAGCGGGTACGCCGTCGCCGGCCTTTCTTCCGCCTCAGAGGAGGTCTTTCTGCTGACGACCGGGGCAGACGGGAACCTCACCTGGACCCGGACTTTCCCGGCCCTCGAGATCTGGCCGGTCTTCAGCGACATCAGGGCCCTCATGATCGCTCCCGACCTTGCCCGCAGGGCCGGCGGGGGCTATGCCGTCGCGGGCGGAGTGACGTTCCCGGAGCGACCGGTCTCCACCGCGGTGCTTCTCCTGACCGACGAGAACGGGACGATGGAGAGGAACTGGACCTACCAGAGAGACGGAGACTTCTGGGCCGAATCGCTGGTCCGGACCCCCGACGACGGTTTCGTCCTTGCCTGTTACCTCGACCCCCTCGCCAACCCTACCAACGCGGTCGTCCTGATCCGGACCGACGAGAACGGGACGTCTCAATGGGAGGTCGACGCCACGCCGGGTTTCCTCAATCCCTCTGATAATGATCCCCACAGCATCATCGTGACCACCGGGGGTGGATATGCCGTCACGGGAGAGACCCTGACCATCGACCCCGAGACCGGTCTGGAGAGCCTGGACCTCTTCATCCTCCTGACCGGGCAGGAGCAGACCGGGTAAGAGGCCAGTTACCTTTATCCCTTCCCGGCCCCATCCACCCGCCACCAGGAGGGGGAATGATGAGAAGAGTATCCGCGGCCGGGACGTACCGGCCGGGAAGGTACAGGATAGCGACAGCCATCCTGATCCTGTTCGCGGTCCTGCTCGCCCTGACCGGCATTGCAGCAGGCGTGGAGATCCCGGAAGAGCGCTGGCAGATGACCTACGACTCGGGTTACAACGACTACGGCTATGCGCTCCAGGAGACCAACGAGAGCGATTTCATCCTTGCCGGGAAGGTGCAGAATGGTTCGACCAGCGACATGCTGCTGGTAAAGACCGACGAGAACGGCACACTGCTCTGGAACAAGACCTACGACTACGCCGCATACGACACGGCGAACGCGGTGAAGGAGACCCTCGACGGGGGCTATATCCTGGGGGGCTTCGGACTCATCGACCTGGCGAATGCATCGACCGACGGGGCGATGATGGTCAGGACCGACGAGAACGGCACCGTGCTCTGGACCGGGCCGACCGGGAACGTGAGCACCACCTGGGAGGCGGTCCAGGATGTCGCGGTCTGCGATGACGGGGGCTTTGTCCTGACCGGCCGGAACAACCCGCCGGCAGCGCCGAATGCCGCGTATCTGGTGAAGACCAACGAGACCGGCGGCGTGGAGTGGGCGAATGGATACATGAGGGACATCGACGATGCCGGGTACTCGGTCCTGCAGACCGATGACGGGGACTATGTCTTCGCCGGGACGTCGGTCGACCTGACCAACGGGACGACTGACGCCTTCCTCAGAAAGACCAACGCCACCGGCGATCTGATCTGGGAGCGGTACTACGCGGCCAGTGAGATGAACTGGTCCTCGCAGGGGGCCGAGGGCGACTTCAGGTCGGTGAAGGTGGTCTCGACCGCCGACGGGGGGTACGCCGTCGCGGGCAGGGTCGTCTTCGAGAAACCCGAGACTGCGGCCGCCGCGATGATCAAGACCGACGCCGAGGGGCAGGTCGAGTGGGCCAGGATCTATACCGCCTGTTCGCAGACTTTCTGGGCGGAAGACCTTGTCGAGAGACCTGAAGGCGGTTTTATCCTTGCATGCCACTGCGACCCGCCAGCCAACCCGCAGAACGCCGTCTATCTTATCGGGACCAACGAGACCGGCGAGATCGAGTGGCGGAACTTCTACACCATCGGTCCGTTCGAGAACGATCCGCACGCCATCATAGCGACTGCCGACGGCGGCTATGCGATCGGAGGCGAGACCGGGATCTGTGAGGATCTCACCGACCTCACGAACTGCACGCTCGACGCCTTCATCATCAGGCTCGGACCGAAAGAGCCACCGGCGCCACCGCCCGGACCAGGGCCCGCGCCGCCGCCGGCGCTGAACGCGGACTTCAAGGCCTTCCCGAGGAGCGGTGTCGCCCCGCTGGACGTGGCGTTCACCGACCTCTCGACCGGATCGCCGACGTCGTGGGCCTGGGACTTCGGCGACGGGAAAGGGTCGACGGCCCAGTTCCCGACGCACACCTACACGAAACCGGGGGTTTACACCGTCTCGTTGACTATCTCGGACGGCAAATCGGCCGATACCGAGAGGAAGGTCGGGTACATCAAGGTCTCTGCAGAAGAACTCAAGGCGCGACTCTCCTTTGTCCCGAAAGAGGCAGAGGTGGCCGAGGGGGAGAACACCACCTATGACGTCGTGATGGACCGGGCCGAGAAGGGGATCGCCTTCTACTTCATGGACATCAGACTCACCGACCCGGCGATCGCCGAGATCGTGGACGTCGAGATGCCGCCCTGGGTGAAGTCAGGGCCCATGGTCTCGCCGCTGCCGGCAGACTCGGTCCAGCTCTCGGGCGTCAAGGGGATCACCGATCCCGGGAAAGAGAAGATCACGCTCTGCACCCTGACGGTCCGCGGCGACCTTGCCGGCCAGACCGATCTCGTCATCGATGAGGCGCGGGTCCTGAGCACGGCGCTGGACGAGTATCTGCTCACGGCCAGTACGGGAGAACTCAATGTCACACCCGGGGCCTTCGACGCGAACTTCACGGCCGACCCGCGGAACGGCACTGCACCGCTGGAGGTGAACTTCACCGACACCTCGATCGGATCGCCGACGTCCTGGCTGTGGGAGTTCGGCGACGGGAACACCTCGACCGAGCAGAACCTGACCTATGTCTACAATCAGTCTGGCCTGTACACCGTGAACCTGACCATCTCTGACGGGACGCAGACCGACACCGAGACAAAGGTGGACTACATCAACGTCACCGCCGCACCGACGGTGCTCGCCGCAAATTTCACGGCCGATCCGCAGAACGGCACCGCACCGCTGGAGGTGAACTTCACCGATCTCTCGGAGGGTGCACCGACGTCCTGGCTGTGGGACTTCGGTGACGGGAACACCTCGACCGAGCAGAACCCGACCAATGTCTATGCGGCGCCCGGAGTGTACACCGTGAACCTCACGGTCTCGGACGGGACAACGGAAGACTCGCTCGAGCGCCAGGACTACATCGAGGTCACGGCACCGCCGATCGTGCTCGCCGCAAACTTCAGCGCCACGCCGACCTCAGGAGCCGCACCGCTGGAGGTAGCGTTCACTGACACCTCGGAGGGTGCACCGACGTCGTGGCTGTGGGACTTCGGCGACGGGAACACCTCGACCGAGCAGAACCCGACCAATATCTATGCAGCACCCGGAGTGTACACCGTGAACCTCACGGTCTCTGACGGGACGACCGAGGACTCGTTCGAACGGCAGGACTACATCGAGGTGACGGCACCGGTGGTCCCACTCTCCGCCGACTTCAGTGCCACACCGACCTCGGGCCCCGCGCCGCTTGCGGTAGCCTTCACCGATCTCTCGGTCGGTGCGGTGACGTCATGGCTGTGGGAGTTCGGCGACGGGAACACCTCGACCGAACCGGCGCCGACCTACACCTTCCCCGCTGCTGGTACCTATGCTGTCTCATTGACGGTCTCCGACGGGACCGAGACCGATACCGAGACGAAGGCGGGGTACATCACCGTCACGCCAGGAGAGGAGATCACGCCCGAGGAGGAAGTGACACCGGAAGAAGAGGTGACGCCTGAGGAGGTGATCACGCCAGAAGAGGAAGTGACACCGGAAGAAGAAATGACGCCTGAAGAGACGATCTGAAGGGTGTGAACAGCACCCCGCCATACATTGCCCGGTCGTCCATCCAATGGAAACGGCCGAAACAGAGGGGGGGGACGCAGACGCCAGGACGTTTCCCCCCTGAACCTCATTTTTGCCGGCCCGAGACTGAAAAATACCGTCCTCCCGGTGAGGGTGCCCTGTCGCGGTCCAGAGGATTAAAAGTCTGAGAGCACCAATGAATAGTGGGTATACCCGTAGAGCACACTGGAGCATCAGACATGGGAAAAGGAAAAGTTGTTCTTGCCTTCTCGGGCGGGCTTGACACCTCGATCTGCGTTCCCCTCCTCAAGGAGCACTATGGCTTCGATGAGGTCGTCACCGTCGCAGTCGACGTCGGCCAGCCGCAGCACGAGGTTGAGGAAGCCACGAAGAAAGGCGAAAAGATTGCGGACCGCCACTACACCATCGACGCAAGGGAGCAGTTCGTCAGGGAGCACGTCTTCAGAGCGATCAAGGCCAACGGGTCGTACGAGGGCTACCCGATGGGTACCGCACTCGCCAGACCGCTCATCGCCGAAGAGATCGTGGCCGTCGCCAGGAAGGAGGACGCCGTGGCCATCGCCCACGGGTGCACCGGCAAGGGCAACGACCAGCTCCGCTTCGACTTCATCTTCAGGGCGCACGGCTACGAGGTCGTCGCCCCGATCAGGGAGATGAACCTCACCAGGGAGTGGGAGATCGAGTACGCCGAAGAGCACGGCATCCCGGTCCCGGTCAAGAAGGAGAAGCCCTGGTCCATCGACGAGAATTTCTGGTCCCGGAGCATCGAGGGCGGGAAACTCGAGGATCCGGCCTACCATCCCCCTGAGGAGATCTATGCCTGGACCGCCTCCCTCACCGACGCCCCCGACGAGCCCGAGGTCATCTCCATCGGGTTCGAGCAGGGCGTGCCGGTCTCCCTCAACGGGAAGACGATGGCAGGCGAAGACCTGATCAAAGAACTCAACGTCATCGCCGGCCGCCACAGCGTCGGGAGAAACGACATGATGGAAGACCGGATCCTCGGCCTGAAGGCCAGAGAGAACTACGAGCACCCGGCCGCCACCGTCCTCCTCGCCGCCCACCACGATCTGGAGCGGCTGGTGCTCACCCGCCAGGAACTCGCCTTCAAGCAGGTCATCGACGCGAAGTGGTCGGAACTCGCCTACATGGGTCTGGTCCACGAACCGCTGTACGCCGACCTCAACGCCTTCGTCGACACCACCCAGGAGCGGGTCACCGGTACGGTCGACTGCATGCTCTTCAAGGGTGGGGTGCACATCATGGGCCGGAGCGCACCGCAGGCGCTGTACTCCGACGACCTGGTCTCCTTCGACTCAAAGACCATCGATCAGTGCGACGCCGTCGGGGTCTCGAAGTACTTCGGGATGCAGGCGAGGCTCCTCCAGAAGGTCAGGAAGAACTAATCTTTTTTTTGCGGTTTTGAAACGTATTCACTCCAATCGGAGCGCCAGCGCCGGTCGTAGAGCAAGAGAAGAAAGACCCTCTGCCCGCGCTCGTATCGGCTTGTATTTCGACAGACCCATACCGCGAGGTGTATCCATGCAACGCAACGAGAATATCGGTTCTCTTCCGGCCTTCGTGACCCTGATATGATCGCAGGGCATGAACCCTATGACCCTCCGGTACGCCCGTGCAAGGGGCGGGAAGAAGAGAGAGGATTGAGGAGGGATCTCAGGGGCCGGGGGAACAGCACAGGTCGGTGTGATCCCCTGAAAAGCGATCAGCCCCTTCCCGTTCCGGTTCTATCTTCGGGGTCATGATAACAGGACGAGTGTGATGATCAGGTGTGCCGTCCCCTCATCAACGGATCTTTTCTGTCGTCTCGCGAGAGGATAGGCGGGGGACGGCAGGGTGCATGATTCCACTGCCATCTAGGATTCATCTTCGGGGTCATGACAACAGGGCGAGTGTGATGATCAGATGTGCTGTCCCTTCATCAACGGATCTTTTCTGTCGTCCCGCGAGAGGATAGGGTGGGGACGGCAGGGTGCATGATTCCACTGCCATCTAGGTTCTATCTTCGGGGTCATGACAACAGGGCGAGTGTGATGATCAGAACGTGCCGCTCCCCATCGTAGAAGAATCTTCAATCGCCATCTCGCGCCGGGAGGAGAACCCCATGACGAAGATAGCCATAG
Source organism: Methanofollis formosanus (assembly GCF_019633745.1). Taxonomy (NCBI): domain Archaea; kingdom Methanobacteriati; phylum Methanobacteriota; class Methanomicrobia; order Methanomicrobiales; family Methanomicrobiaceae; genus Methanofollis; species Methanofollis formosanus. The sequence goes on from NZ_CP037968.1 coordinate 2,859,171, forward strand.
GGCGGCAACCGCCTCCCGGTCGGGGGTTTCGAGATGTGATATAGAACCAAAAAAAAGTTTAAAGAAGTTCGTCCCCTGCACCGGCACCGGGAGCGCAGGTGTAGACCTCGGTGATCGTGATGACGATCAGCGACTTTGCCGGGTACTTCTCCGACTTCGCCTTCACCTCGGCCCGCATCTTCTCGTACTCCGGCCCGGAGGTGAGAATCTTTGCGTCGCCCTTCACCTGGATACAGCCGCCGGTCTCGGGCCCCCAGAGATAGATCGCGGCCCGCGGGTTCTCTTCGAGGTTGGCGAGGGTCTTTTTCATGAAGTTGTCCGCGACCCAGACCGTCTCGTCGTCGACAAGCCAGACCGACTTCATCGGTGCGACGTTCGGTTCACCCGCCTTTGAGGCGGTTGCAAGCGGATAGACCGGGGCCTTCTCAAAGATCTCCTTCATCTTCTCGTTCAGACGTACCATACCTCCCCATTGTCCTGCGGCGAGATAAAAATGTCACGGGATGGGGATGAGGGAGATGGGGATCCATTGTTCTTCGGGGCGGCACACCCCCGGCTACAGCGAGCGAGGATCCGGGATGGCGTGGAATCAGAGGATGTAAGGGGCGGGTATGTGATGATCGTGGGCCTCCTCAATCGCAGGATTTTCACTGTCGTCTCGCGCCGGAGGGGTGCGAATCGAAAATCAGAGATTTTGGATCTGTAGAATTGCTCCTGAGGCGAAAGCACGCCTCACGCATACGGGATGAAAATTTTCTGAGCTGCGCTACGGCGTGTGGGCGGGATCCCAATCCTCGCGACAGGACCTTTGGAAGATCTGGTTTCATCGCCGCCCCGGCTATCCTCGTCGTGGGGGTCCGGGGGCTGAGCCCCCGGCACGGGATGGCAGGGAAATCTCGTCTATGGGGGCGGCCGATCCATCAGAGGGATTTTCTATCCTCAGCGTATCGGCTTCAACGGGATATGGCAAGTTCAAACTCTCATGAAAACCTGAAGAGCGGATCGTCAGGATCATTTTCATGGTAAATCATCGTGATGGTTCTCTTCGCCGGGGGGCTTGCCGCCCCCCGGTCCCCCGCGCAAAGATAGGCGGTGGACTGCAACCCCCTCTTTCAGGGTCATTTCTCCGCCTTCCGTCCCAATCTTCATCCTGGGGATCCGGGGGCGGAACCCCCCGGCGTGAGCTTGGGGGAAGGTGATGGATGAAGGTCACAAGGGGGTTGAGGTGATGAAAAGAGGATGTTTTCTACAGAGCCCTTTTTTCATTCCTTGTCCTGCAAAAGATCTGAAGGAGAGATCACCGATCGCTTCTGTTGACTTCACGCTGGATCTGCTGCATCCATTCCGGGATCTTCACATCATGCTGGGGGAAGAAGTCCCTGACATAGGGTTTGATGTCGATGACCGGGCTCCCATCGATCGCGTCCAGGTCGGCGACTTCCAGCACATTCCCGTTTCGTCCGCAGAGACGCACGACTGTCATAAGCACGGGGTTTGGTCGGGCGGGGCTGCAGGTGCCGAACACTCCGGTCGCAGGGATATCCTTTCTCCCCATCGGATGCACCCGGGTCAGGATCCGGCTCTTTTCAGGAACGCCATGCGCCCAGTACAGCACCGTCAGGTGAGAATAATCCTCGATACCGTCGAGGGTCTCGATCAGGTCCATGTTGATGATGATCTCTGAAGTCTCCTCTTCTGTTTCACGGACACGTCTCATAGTATCGTCAAGATCTCCCCGCATGGCAATGCCGTCATCGCCAGCAATCAGAAAAGGTTCTTTGATTGTGTTCCTGACCACTCCCACAGGTCGCAGGATCATTTCGCCGGGTGTGTCACCACCGGCAGGGACCGGTTTTTTAGATGTTTCGTCCATAATCTCTCTCTGCCTCTCTTGAAATCAGCATTTCATTGGTACATTTATTCTTTCCTTGTCCCCATCAACATGAACAGAGAACATGGCATCTTCTGTTTCCAGACGGCAAATTAAAAGATATATGGATTTGTATTTGATAAAATGATACCCTTTTAGGATTGTTTTTTACTCACGGTAAAAAGTTATTCAATCCAGGGAATTTCCTCTTCATTCTGCCCTGACAGCCATTCATAATCTTCCGTTGCCATCCTCAGGTAGTGGCACCTATTGCCAGGACTGGTGTCTGGCAATCGCGATCAACGATCATCCGCCATCCTGCACAGAGCAAAAGAAGAAGAGAGGAACGGATTCAAGGCTGACAGTCATTGTCGAAGTATCTGCACGAAAGGCAGCCACTGGCTCCCTCCACCTCCCACCAGATCTTCACGCTGGTATTCTCCCCTGGTGGACAAAACCTCCGTTCTCGGCGGCGATGTTCCCCCGGTCGACACTCGATATTCGGGTCGATCGGCAAGAACCCGCCGCGTCCGGTCAAGAAATTCACACGCTCTCTCCTTCGACGCCCAGACCATTGTGCATTCCCATGAACCTTAGCATCTACTGTTCTGTTCGTACCGGTCCGTCCAGATCTCGTTCCAGCCTATCTCTGGGGGTGCAGTATCATTACGCCTCCCACTGAAACATCATGCAGGGCCACTGTTCAGAATGCACGAACCAGTCGTCCATTTCTTCGATATAGGTTTCCAGATATGCCCTTATCCCTGGATTTCCAGTGTCAAAGGGGATATGGTGCTCGCACTGGAAATATTCGGCCATTTGATCATAGGACTCGAACACATGCACCTGTTCAAAATCGAAGTGCTTCACATCAGGATAGATCTCCATCGAATAGAGAAGGTTGAAGAGGACGTCGGCCTTCGGCCCGGGGGAGTAATCGGTCTCGTGAAGATGCGGCCAGACCAGACGATAGAGAGTCTCGATCTGCGGTTTTCCAGCATACCAGAGGATACATACCTGCCCGGAGGATAGTGCGATCATCTTCTCGATCGCCGCCTTGATCTCTGGCATTCCGAGTGAGAACGAGGCGAGGACAAGATCGTAGGGAGGTTCGAGGTCTTCGTCGGCAACCTCTTCCCAGCACTTCTGAACGCACCTGATATTCTCGACCGCCTTTTCGTTCATGTGTTCCTGCAGCACGGTCATCATCCCTTCCGAGGGTTCCACGGCGGTCACATGAGCGACCTTTGATGCGATGGGAACCGTCAGCACGCCGGGCCCGGCCCCGATCTCGAGCACCCGCGAGTCAGGGGCAAGGGGCAGCGCTTCGAGAGTTGCATTGACGCGGTCGACCTGACCGGCGCTCTCCCGGCCATAATCGTGGAGATAACGCCGTGCACTCTCGGCCGTCTCCCAGTGCTGTGCAGAGGCGGGGACGACGGAACCGGCGCACTTTTCCATCATGTTCCTCCATTCATCATTCCAGTCAATCGCTTTTGATATCATGATCTCTTCTCCCTACCCTGTCCATCTCCGGGAACGATCACGGTCGTTTGCGCTAGATGAATGCCGATATTTTGTGATTCTGAATTTTTATCGGGGTTTTTTTGCCTGAAGCACAAAGGAGACGGCCGGGGGCAGTCTGTGACATGGGATATAGTGTGATATACGATATAAATGGTACCATTTTATGCGCATCTATTGTTAAATAGATATGTTGAATTTCCATCACACCCCGATCGGCGAGACGGAAAAGAGGGGGGGTCATGCTCTGCTTCAGAGGTTCGTCTTGATTCGAGGGAAATAATCAGAGGAGCGTCATGGCCACGGTGCTCGCGAGGGTGACGAGCAGGAGGAGGGGGACGACGTACCGCAGGTAGTAGACCGCGGCTCTCGAAAATTTGAATCTGCTGTTTTTGTTCGCCTCGGCGAGAAGCGATTCGGGATTCCAGAGCCACGAGAAGGCGAGGCAGATCACCGAGGCCGAGACCGGGACCAGGAGTATCCCGAAGAGGAGGTCGACGGTGTCCAGGAAGGGTGCGCCAAAGAGGGTGAGATTGAACCCGGCATAACTGAGTGCCGAAGGGAGACCGATGACGGCGGCGAGGGTGCAGACGAGGTAGGTTGCCTTCTTCCGCGGCCAGGCCCACTCGTCGACCATCGTCGCCACCCCACCCTCCACCATCGAGAGGATCGAAGAGAGCGCCCCGACGAAAAGGAGAATAAAAAAGAGCGCTCCGAAGAATGAGCCGAAGGCCATCGTCGAGAAGATCCTGGGGAGGGTGATGAAGGCGAGTTGCGGCCCTGAGACCGGGTCGAAGCCGAAGGAGAAGACGACCGGAAAGATGATGACCCCGGCGACGAGGGCGACCAGGAAGTCGGCGCCTGCGACGACCGCCGCCGAACGCGGGATGGGCGCCGAGTCGGAGAGGTAACTCCCGTAGGTGAGGAGCACCCCGAAGCCGATGCTCAGGGAGAAGAAGACCTGTCCCGCGGCCTGCACCCAGATCCCGGGGTCGGAGAGGACCGAGAGGTCGGGGGTGAGGTAGTAGGCCAGTCCGGCCTGCACGCCCGGCAGGGCGAGGGCCTGGACGAACATGATGAGGAGGGCGAGGGCGAGCATCGGCATGAGGTAGCGGTTCGCCCGCTCGATCCCGTCCTTGAGGTCGACCTTCACCACCGTTCCGGCGAGGAGGATGGTCGCAAAGAAGGTGATCAGGGGGAGAGGAGAGGAGGTGAAAGTCTTGAAGTCCATGTACCCGGTGACCGAGAAGATGATATAAGCCAGCGTCCACCCGGCGATGACCGAGTAGTAACTGAAGACCACCAGGGTCATCACGAAGGGGAGGAGGCCGAGGTGGCGCAGCCGCGGGTGGAGTCGTCCGAAGGCGGTCACCACCGATCCCCTGAACCCCCTGCCGACAGTGAACTCGAGGATCATCAGCGGGATCCCGAAGCAGAAGAACGAGATGATATAGGGGATGAGGAAGGCTCCGCCGCCGTTCTCACCGACGACATAGGGGAACCGCCAGATGTTTCCAAGGCCGACGGCCGATCCGATCGCCGCGAGGACGAACCCGTAGCGCGACCACTCGGCCCGTTTTGTGGAATCGGTACTTTCTGGAGACATAGTATCATCCGAAATCTCTGAATGCCGGATCGGTTGCCCGGAAAAGTCTGCCGTTCACCGATGTTCCATCCTCCCGCACGGGCTATGGAGGAGGTGATTTATATAGCATGTCGCTCACTCCGGGCGGTGATCTGAGATGGCCGAGGTGAAGGTCGCACCGGTGGTGTATGCGATGCCTGACGAGGACCATGAGCACCTGCACATCGAGGTGGAGTTGCCTGGCGTGGCAAAGGAGGATATTTTGTTGAGCATGCATGACGACAGTTTCTTCGTGCGGGCCTCGAAGGAGGGGGTGCGGGATGTCGGTTCGTACGCCAGTTCGTACGCCACCTGCTGCCCCATCGATTACGAGAAGGCGAAGGCGAAGTATCACAACGGGTTGCTTGTCATCGACGTCCCGTACAAGAAACCGCAGGAGCGGGGGATCGGGATCCCAATCACCTGACGGGATGTGGAGGAATGGAGGCCTGGTAATTGTGACGCCGGCCCCTCTCCCTGAGGTCGACCCTCCAGGGGGGTTTCGGGGGGCAAGGCACGTCGATCAGATAGGCCGCTCCCAATCGTCGAAATTTCCCTGCCATCTCGCGCCGGGGGCCGTGCCCCCGGACCCCCCACGACGACGATAGGTGGGGGCAGCGATGGAACTAGATCCCATCCGATTCTCCTCTCTTGAAAGAGAGCGATCAAGCGACGAGAAATTTTCATCCCGTATGCTTGAGGCATGATCTCGCCTCATGTCCAATTCTACAGAACCGATCTAGGTGAATCTTCAGCCTCTCCCCGATACTTCCGGGATATGCTCATGGAAACACATCTCATACAACCCACCCAAGCCATCTCCATGTCTCATCCCGGTTTTTTCACGGCCTTTTTCTGCCATGTCACTTCGGAAGGTGTTTTTACTTCCGGCGCCCATACTCACTATCTGAGGAAATACGATGTGTGTTGCAGTTCCTGCCGAAGTGATCGAGAAAAAGGACGGCAATATCGGCGTCGTCGACTACGGTGACCTCAAACAGGAGGTCCGCCTCGACCTGGTCGATGTCGAGATCGGCGAGTTTGTCCTCGTCCATGTCGGTTTTGCCATCCAGAAGCTCAGCCGCGAGGAGGGCCTCTCTACCAGGGAGCTCTTCAAAGAAGTCTACGCAGCAATGGAAGAGTAAATGCACGAGTACAGCATAGCATACGACATCTTCGCCACCGCCAAACGGGCCGCGGTCGAGAACGAGGCCACTGAGGTCACGACCGTCAAGGTCGACGTCGGCGAGATGGCGATGGTGAACCCGGAACAGGTCGAGTTTCTCTTCGGGGTGATCGTGGAGGACGATCCCCTCTTTGCCGGGACACGTCTGGAGTGCTGGACGGTGAAGGTGCGTACCAGGTGCGAGTGCGGGTACGAAGGGGACGAGAAGTTTGTCTGCCCGCAGTGCGGCGGGCTCCCCCATATTGTCGAAGGAAAAGAGATCGTAGTTACCAATATCGAGATCGAAGTGAACGAATCATGAAAGTCAACCTGATGCATGGTGCGGGTGGAGAAGTGATGGGCGAACTCCTGAGCGTGATCACGAAGTTCGAGAACAACAATGCCGGCGGGATCGGGCTCGAGTCCCTCGACGACGGGGCGGTGATCCCGGTCGGCGACCAGAAGATCGTCTTTACGACCGACAGCCACGTCGTCCACCCGATATTCTTCCCCGGCGGCGACATCGGCAGGATCGCCGTCTCCGGCACGGTCAACGACCTCGCGATGATGGGCGGGCGGCCGATCGCTCTCTCGTGTGCGATGGTCATCCAGGAAGGTTTCGACGTCGCCGATCTGGAGCGGATCGTCGCCTCGATGGACGCCGCCCTCGGCGAAGTCGGGGCCTCGATCGTCACCGGCGACACGAAGGTACTGGAACGCGGCTCGCTCGACGGGATCGTCATCAACACCGCCGGGATCGGGGTTGCCAACCATGTCGTCAGGGACAGCGGCCTTCTGCCCGGCGACGTGATCATCTCGAGCGGCACCCTCGGCGACCATGGGCTTGCGATCATGGCCCACCGAGAGGGGTTCGACCTGGGCGAGCAGATCAGGTCGGACGTCGCACCACTCTGGGGTATGGTCGAGAAGGCGCTTGCGGCCGGCGATATCCACGCGATGAAAGACCCGACCCGCGGCGGGTTTGCCAACGCCATCAATGAGATGGCGAGCAAGGCCGGCGTCCACGTCGAGATCGACGAAGAGGCCCTGCCGATCCGGACCAGTGTGCGGAGCGCCGCGGCCATGCTCGGGATCGATCCCCTCGAGGTGGCGAACGAGGGCAAGACGATCATGGGCGTCGCGGCCGACGACGCCGAAGCGGTGCTCAGGGCACTTCGCTCCCACAAATATGGCAAGGACGCCGCGATCATCGGTCGCGTCACCGAAGGTTCGGGCGTCGTGATGAAGACGAAGATCGGCGGCGAGCGGTTTATCGAAGCGCCGATCGGCGACCCGGTGCCAAGGGTCTGCTAAAGGAGGAAACAGAAATGGCCGGGCGTGCGGCGCTGGTGCTCAGGGGGGTCACCCTCCCCTCCGGCCGGGTGGCCGACCTCAGCCTCGGCGAGGGCCGGGTGCTCCATATCGGCGCCGGCCTGCCGGCAGACGAGAGCGTCGACGCCACGGGCCTCCTCTGCCTGCCGGCTGCGGTGGACATGCACACCCACCTCAGGGGCGGGCGAGAGCAGTCGGCCAAGGAAGACTGGACGACCGGGACGACGAGCGCCCTCTTCGGCGGGGTGACCGTCGTCGTCGATCAGCCCAACACCATCCCGCCGCTGACCGCGCCCGACGCCTTCAAGGCGCGTGTCGCCGAGGCGGCCGGGCAGGCGAGGTGCCGGTTCGCGGTCAACGCCGGGGTGGTGCCCGGCGCCGACCTCCCGGCCCTCTGGCGTGCCGGTGCGATGGCCTTCGGCGAAGTCTTTGCCGGGCCGTCCAGTTATGGCGAGGCGGTGCCCCCTGACGTGCTCGGCCGGGCCTTCCTGACGCTCCGAGACCTCGGGGCACTTGCCACCGTCCATGCCGAAGACCCGCTCCCCGGTGCGCCGGAGAGTCTTGCCGAGCATGACCGCCTCAGGCCCGCCTCCGCCGAGGCGGCGGCGGTGCGGGCGGTGGGGCGTCTGGTACCCCGCGGTGGGGGGGTCCACTTCTGCCATATGAGTTCGGCCGCGGCCGTCGACGCCGCCGACCCCGTCGGCACCGTCGAGGTAACTCCTCACCACCTCTTCCTCTCCCGGGAGCACTTCGAGGCCGATGACACTCATGCCAGGATGAACCCCCCCTTGAGGGCCGAGAAAGAACGAAAAGCACTCTGGAGTCGGTGGGACGCGATCGACGCGGTCGCTTCCGACCATGCCCCGCACACCGCCGCCGAGAAGGCGGTCCCCTTTGCGGAAGCCCCGTCCGGGGTACCCGGCGTCGAGACGATGCTCCCCCTCCTGATGGCCGAAGTCGTCTCAGGCCGACTCTCCCTCGCGTCGGTCATCGAGAAGACGGCGGTCAACCCGGCCGGGATCCTCGGCATCGCCCCGGCCGGATTCGGGCCTGGCGAGCGGGCCGACTTCGCCCTGTACCCGAAGGAGCCGACTTCAATCGACCCCGACGCCCTGCATACGAAATGCACCTGGACGCCCTTCGAGGGAACGGACGCCGTCTTCCCCGCGATCGTGGTGATGGACGGCGCGTGTGTCGTCCGGGACGACGAGTACTTCGGGTCAGGCAGCACCTGGCTCCCTGGCAAAGGCTATAATCCCTGAGCCCAAATACTACAATGCCGATACATGCACGCCCATAGGTCCCCGCGCGATTCGATTGGCGATGACCTGGATATGAGCTGCGGGACAACCCGGACGTGCGACAGGCATTCCGCCCGGCGCGAGGGTTAAGACCAGGTGAAGATAGGCACATGCCACTGGTGATCCATGGTCGTTAGCGCCGGGCGACATACTATGGTGGTTCTTGTGGATTCTTTTGGCGATGCAGTTCTCAGTTCCGACAACGGCGCCGTGATCACCATCGACGTTTCTGCTGGGTGTAAAAAAGACGCTTTCCCGGCCGGTTACAACCCCTGGCGCAAGGCCGTCGTCTGCCATGTCGCCGCAAGGGCGGTAGGCGGGAAGGCGAACCGCGCGATTCTCGATCTCATCGCCGGGACATTCGGGGTCCCGAAGTCATCGGTGAGCATCATCTCGGGTGCGATCTCAAGCACCAAAAAAATCGAAATTGCAGGCATCTCAAGAGAAGATGCGGTTTCGAGACTCTCTGTCCTTCTAAAGGCCTAGATCGCCTGTTCTTTCCTGGGGGCCGCTCCCGGTTCCGGGGGTGCTTATAAGTATTCCTCCCGGTATATCTACTACTGTTATCTATGGTCTGTCATAGTAATCCTGATATGACATACTCTGGAGGCTTACCATGTACTCATCTGATACGACCAAGTATCTCATTCACATTCATCTGTTTGCAGAGGGGGTGGTCGAGAAACCTGACGTAGTCGGGGCCATATTTGGCCAGACTGAAGGGTTGCTCGGCGAAGACCTCGACCTGCGCGATCTCCAACGGACCGGGCGGGTCGGACGGATAGACGTCCATATCGCGAGCAAGAAAGGCGAAACACGGGGCGAGATCCTCATCTCCTCGTCCCTGGACCGGGCGGAGACCGCCGTGCTTGCGGCGTCCCTGGAGACGATCGACCGCGTCGGGCCGTGCGTCGCCCATGCACGGGTCGAGCGGATCGAGGACATCAGGGTGACGAAGCGCAAGCAGATCGTGGAGCGCGCGAAGGAGCTCCTGCTGACGCATTTCGACGAGACCGCCATCGACTCGACCGAACTCCTCGACGATGTCCGGGAGTCGATGCGGATCGAAAAGATCGGGGTGCTGGGGGAGGAACGAGTCCCGGCCGGCCCGAATGTCCACGAGTCCGACGCCGTCATCGTCGTCGAGGGACGGGCCGATGTGATCAACCTGCTCAGGTACGGGATCAAGAACGCCGTCGCGGTGGAAGGGACGAAGGTCCCGGCGGTGATCGCCAAACTCTGCGAGGTGAAAACGGCGACGGCGTTCCTTGACGGTGACCGGGGTGGCGACCTCATCCTGCGCGAACTCCTGCAGGTGGCCGATATCGACTATGTCGCCCTCTGTCCGCGAGGCAAGAGCGTGGAGGACCTGACCAGAAAAGAGATCATCAAGGCCCTCAGGAACAAGATGCCGGTGGAGTACTTCAGGGAGCAGCTTGATGAGGGGAAGGAGCCTGTGCCCGAGAAGGTCGAGATCCCGGTGAAAGAGGAAGCGGAGGTGATCGTCAGCGAGGTGTCCGGGGAAGAAGAGGTTTCCCGCGTTGCGGAGGTCACCGGCCCGACGCTTGAGCAGCAGGTGCGAGAGGTGGAAGGGAAGAAGACCGCGAGGTTCCTGGACGCGGACTACGGCCTCATCGCCGAGGTCGGCGTCGGCAAGGTGGAGGATGCCCTCGAGACGGTCGATCCCGATACTGCCGGGGTTGTGCTGGACTACCCTGTGGACCAGCACCTGGTCGACGCGTTCCTTGCAAAGGGGATCGAATTTGTCGCCGCTCCCGAGTTCAAGGAGATCGTCAAGAGACCGCTATCTCTGCGGCTCATGAAAATCAAGAAAGTATAGCACGGAGCAAATATATATATAATAAAATTTCCTATTTCTCTTTCCGGGTCTGGACATGCATAAAGAAGAACTGATTACCCTGCATCAGATCCTTGTCGAGATCAAGGACTACTTTGAACTGGTCAACGCTGAACTGAAGTTTCCCCAGTACTCCGCTCTGCGGATCAATCCCTCGCAGATCCACAAGAGCAAACTCGAGCACAAACATGCGATCTTCGTGCTCGGGCAGGAACTGGCCAGTGCCATGAAGGACATCGAGTTCACCGGTTCGACCAGGATCTCGGCACGGATGAAGGATCTCGCAGAACGGGCCGAAAAAGAATTGGAGCGCAACTTCGAATGAATCCGGGCCGTTTCACCGGCCAGTTCGATCTCAAGACCGGCCGGTGGGCGGGCGTGAATCCCAGTTTCTTTTCCGTTCCACGGAATGTATTTGAGACAGTCATTTTTTGATCGATTTATTCTGGTAGAACGTATTCGGATCGTCTCAGGAGGGGGTCCCGGATCTGATGGCAGGGCGCGTGATCCCGCTGGAAAGAGATTGGCTCCCCCTCCGTCCTTGGTCTATCTTCGGGGTCATGACAACGAGACGGCGTGACGATCAGGACATGCCGTCCCACTTCGCAGGATCTGTTCCGCCGTCTCGCGAGAGGATAGGATGGGGGACGGCACGGGGCGGGAATCATGTCTGCTCTTCTGTTGTGATGAGGGCGGTCGGGCGGTCCTATCTTCGGGGTCAGGAAAACAGGGCGAGTGCGACGATCGGATGTGCCGTTCCCTCATCACCGAATCTGTTCTGCCGTCCCGCAAGAGGATAGGGCGGGGAGCACAATGCTCCTGATTCGGTTCCGATCGGGTCATACCCCAACTCTCCAGGCACCTACTCCCCGTTCTTCCTGAACTCCCGCTCCTTCTCGACGAGGTGCTCCGCAAGGAGGCGCGGGATCGGCGCTGCCATGCAGTGCCAGTTCGGGGTGCCGTTCACTTCGAGGACCGTATATCCGTCTGGAGTCTCGAGAAGGTCGACGCCGCAGTACGCTGCGCCCACCGCTCTCGCGGCCCCACCGGCGGCCTCCTGCATCTCGGCGCTGACCTCGACCGGGGTGCCGGTTCCGCCCTGGTGGATGTTGTGGGTGAGGTGCGGGGACTGCCGGCAGATCGCCCCGACCGCCTCACCCTCGATGACGAAGACACGGTAGTCGCGGTCGTTGGGGACATACTCCTGGAGATAATAGGGGGCCTCCCCGAGTTCTGCCTCGTCTTTGATGAGGCAGACCCCGATCCCGTCATAGCCGTAGACCGGTTTGATGACCGCCTGGCCGTGACGGGCCAGGAAGGCGGCAGCGAGATCATGGGAGGCCGTGAAGAGCGTTTCCGGTGAAGAGACTCCGTTCTTGAGGAGGAGTGCGGTCGTCTTCACCTTGCTTGCGCAGGTGGCGATGGCGTCGGGCGGGTTGATGACCAGGTTCTCAAAGGAGAGGACGTCCAGACACTCGAACTGGTGGATGTCCTGCTTCATCCCGCAGACCCAGATCAGGTCGCCGCTGACCTCTGCGGCGAGGGGGTCGATGGCGTCCAGGTCGAGAAGCGAAAAATCGGCTCCCATCTGTTTGAGTTCTCTGATCACCATGGCGGTCGAGTTGTCGTCGGGGGTGTCGGTCGGTTTTGGTATGATGCGGATCATGCTCGCTCACGCTCTCAGGTCGCCGGCGGCAGGGGCCGGTCTGATGTACCAGTACTCGGCCGGTGGAGGGGATGAAAGTATCTATCCGGCCCCGGGCACCTTCAGATCTCGCCGAGTCCGGCCTCCACCTTCTCGAGGAGCGTCTCGACGGCGCGGGCCTTCCCCAGCGCCGCGGGGGTGCGGCCCGCGTCCAGATCGGAGGCCGCCCCGGAGTAGAGGGTTTCAGCCCGCCTGAGCAGCCGTTCCGGCCGGCTCACGTCCTCACCGCGTTCTTTCAACTGCCGGACCTCGTCCCTGACCGAGAGGAGTTCGTTCCCGGTATCCTGGAGGTGCCGTCTCATCTCCTCCGCCGCATCGTCCCCACCATGGAGACGCCCTTCTTCCTCCCCCTCGATCATGGCCCTGAGTTCGTCGTCGATATCAATGAGTGCCAGAGTGAGATGATGGACGACCGGGCCCGTATTCTTCTCCTCACCGGGGGAATCGGGGCGGTAGACGAACTGCAGGTCCGGCCCCGCCCGTCTCACTTCCAGGGCCCCGTACTCTCCTCTCCAGGCGATCTGGATCAACGTCCAACCGGCAGAGTCATCAGGGACCACTTCAGCTCCGCTCTCTTTGAGAACCTCGACCAGACGGTCAAGAAAGAGGTGATGGACCGTCGTCAGACCATGGGCATAGTACGTATATGGCATGCACACCCCCATCCGTTCAACCGCGTCAGTTCATATAAGCGTTCTGATGCCAGGTGCCGGACCCGGATTTCTCCAGCAGGGCCATTCGGGTATCGGTCTCCGGTTCGGTACCGGTCTCTCGATCTCCTGCTGCTCTCATATGTGAATTCGATTTTTGCTTATTCGATCCCGATCTCCTCCGGGACCATCACCCCATCTCACCGGCAGGGATTAGTATCTTGATACAAGTATGTCGGCCATGAAATATTATCCCGAAGGGGTGATGCTCCCCCCGCTCTCCGCCATCAACCGGGCCATCGAGGAGGCCTTCAGGGAACACGGCGAAGGGCGGGCACAGATGCCGTCGAAGGTCTATGTGAACTTTGAAAAAGGGGACTTCAGGACCATGCCCGCCTACCTCCCCCGCCTTGGTGTTGCCGGCGTCAAGATCGTCAATGTCCACCCCGAAAACCCGAAGATCGGCCTACCGACCGTGATGGCCCTCACCGTCATCCTCGACCCCGCGACCGGGATGCCCGAAGCAGTTCTCAACGCCACGCTCCTCACCGACCTGCGGACAGGTGCGGCAGGGGCGGTCGCCGCAAAGTACCTCACCCCGAAGAGATCGGTGACGCTCGGCGTCGTCGGAAGCGGCCGGCAGGCCGTTGCCCAGGTGAACGCCATCGCCGCGGTCCTGGAGATCGAAGAGATGCGGGTCTGGAGCAGGACGCCTGCGAACGCGGTGCGGTTCGGCGATCTCTTCGACACCATCACCTGCGCCCCGTCCTCGATCGAGCGTGCCTGCGACGCCGACCTCATCGTCACCACCACCCCCTCACGAAAACCGCTGGTCTGCTCAGAATGGATCCACGAAGGAACGCACATCAATGCCATCGGCGCCGACGCACCCGGAAAAGAGGAACTCGACCCCGCGCTCCTCACCCACGCCCGCGTCTTTGTCGACGACATGGAGCAGGCCGTTCACTCGGGCGAAGTGAACGTCCCCATCTCGACCGGCCTCTATACCGCCGACAAGATTGCGGGCACCCTCGGCGATGTGGTGTGCGGGAGAAAAAAACGGGAGAATGCGGGTGAGATCACGCTCTTCGACTCGACGGGGCTTGCGATCCAGGACCTGGCCATCGCGGCTCTTGTCATGGAGGCGGGGGAGGGAACCGAACTGAAGTTCCCATGACCCCATGACGAATCAAGAACAAAAGTTCGTCGATTGAATGCAATGAACGGTTCTGTTGAATCGGGTATGAGGCGAGAGCACGCTTCAGGCATATCGCATTCTCAATCGCCGCTCTCCGGCGCGAGACGGTAGTGATGATTCTACGATGAGGGTGGCACGTTGGATCATCACGCCTTCCCAAACATCGGTGCCGGGGGCAGCGCCCCCGGCACAAGCATGATGGAAGGCGATGGATTCGGTTCGCAGGGGGTTGGAGTGATGAAAAGAGGGTGGTTTCTACAGAGCCCTGAAATCACTCATTTTTCTCAAGGGGCTGTGCAAACTTCTTCCAGACCTCTTCACGATAGACCGGGCCCGAGTTGTAAGTGCAGAACGGGATCATCCTGCCGTCCGGCGTCGTATAGTGGATACAGCAGCGCTGGACCCGCTCGACGTCGTAGTTGAAATTGTCCATAAAGTGCATCGTGCCGATGAAGATGGCGTTCCAGTGGAAGTCCCGGAGGGCGTCGAAGTTCTGGAAGACCAGCGCCTCCCCGAGGAGTTTCCAGAGTTTCGTCCCGTTGACCTCGCCTTTCGATGCCGAGGCGCTCATCTCTTTGACGCCCTCGAGCAGGGACATGTACTTGTTGATCGTCCCGCCATGCTGCATCTTGACGGCCATCCTGTCGATCGCCTCGAAGAACTTGTCGACATCGACCATCTCGTTGATCGGGATCAGTCTGTCGCCCTCGACAAAGACATAGGTCGCCGCACCGCAGTGCTGGTGGGTGGTAAACCGCACCTGCGGTTTGCCGGTATATGCTTCGACCAGGTCGGAGATCGGGATGACGCAGGGCACCGGGTAGAAGAACTCCTTCTTGATGACTCCCTCGGTCTGCTCCTCGATCCGATCGGCGAGGTCGGGGATGGTCACCCGCTCCCGTCTGATATCGTCCTCGCTCGCCGCCCCGGTGAACGCGACCGGCTGGAAATTGACGCCGCGGACGACTTCCACATGCTCGGCGGCATATTTCAGGATTGCTCCCACTTCGTGGTCGTTCCTGCCGTTGATGACCGTGGGGACGAGCACGACGCCGAGCCCGATCTCCTTGCAGTTCTCGACGGCCTTCAGGCTCGTGGGGAGGATCGGGTTCGTCTCCCTGGTGACGCCGTCGAAGTGGAGATAGACGGTGCTGAGCCCGACGTCCTTGAGCTCCTGGACATAGTTTATGTCTTTTGCCAGTTTGATCCCGTTTGTTGCGATCTGAACCTGGGAGAAACCCATCTCCTTGGCCTTCCAGATGATCTCAGGGAGGTCGTCGCGCATCGTCGGCTCGCCGCCTGAGAACTGGACCGCCGGTGGCGGAACCGGTTTTTCCTCCCTGAGCATCGCCATCATCCCGATCACCTCGTCGAAACTCGGTTCGTAGACGAATCCGCAGGCCCGTGCATTGGCAAAGCAGAAGTCGCAGTTGAGGTTGCACCGGTTCGTCAGGTCGATGTTGGCAAGGAGCGTCCCTGAATGATGGTTGGAACAGAGACCGCATGCGCCCGGGCAGGCCTCAGGGCCGGCCTCTCTCTGGGGATTCTGGACGCCGGCACCGATGGCCTCGTACGCGTCGAAACGCCTGTACATCTCTGCATCTGACCAGTAGAGGTTCTTCGCTTCGCCGTGATCGGGACAGGTGCGGGTGATCCAGACCTTCCCGTCCTCCTCGGTGATCTCCGCATCGAGGACTTTTCTGCAAATCGGGCAAAGGCTTTTGGTTTCTTTCAGGAGCATATCTCATCCACCGGCATTGTCTTTACAATAGCGTTCCAATAATATATGGTACCAGCCATGCCGGGCGTTGACAGATTGTTTATACCCGACAGGCATTTAACTCTAAGTAGGAATTGAGGGGATTCGTATTATTAGTATCGTTGACGTGGGATCGGCCCTGATCACGGCGTTCTGGATCATGGTCCCGGCATATGTACCCAACTCTGCCGCCGCCGCTCTGGGCGGGGGGACACCGGTCGACCTCGGGAAGAACTGGCGGGACGGGCGGAGGATCCTCGGGGACGGCAAGACCTTCCGGGGCTTTTTCCTGGGCGTGGCCGCCGGTGTCGCCGTCGGGCTCATCCAGATCGCGCTGAGGGAGGCCTTTGGATGGTCGTCGCTCCCCGAGCACACGATCGTCACGGTCACGCTCCTGGCGGCCGGTGCCCTTCTCGGCGACATGGCCAAGAGTTTTTTCAAGCGGAGACTCGGCAAGGAGAGCGGTGAGGAGTGGCTCATCGCCGACCAGTACGACCTGGTCGTCGGGGCGTTCGTCCTCCTCCTCATCTTCCAGTACGAATGGGTCGTCAGGTACGTGGACCTCCTGGTCTTCCTCTGGATCCTCGTCCTCACGCCCCTCCTCCACCGTGCCGCAAATATCATAGGTTATCTGATAGGAGTGAAGAAAGTACCATGGTAAAAGAAGTCGCAGCGTTGCTCAAGGCCCACGGAGCAGTCCAGTTCGGGGATTTTGTCCTGGCTTCAGGGGCGAAGAGTTCGTATTACCTTGACATCAAGTCGGCGATCACCGACCCCATCCTCCTCAGGGCGATCGGGGAGGCGTTCGCCGGGCAGTTCACCTTCGATGTCGTCGCCGGCGTCGCCGTCGGTGCCGTCCCCCTGGCGGTCGCCACCTCCTTTGCCTCGGGCAAGCCCTATGCGATCATCAGAAAGGAAGAGAAGTCGCACGGGAAGAGCGGTCTGATCATCGGCGACGTCGAGGGGAAGACCGTCCTCCTGGTCGAGGACGTCACGACCTCCGGCGGGTCCGCACTCTTCGGTGTCAGGGCACTCAGGGAGGCCGGGGCCAAGGTCGTCGCCGTGGCCGTGGTCGTGGACCGGGAGAGCGGCGCGTCCGAGACTTTTGCCGGGGAAGGGGTCGCACTCGTACCGCTGACGACGGTCTCAGAGATCATGGACCTGTAATCAATTTATTTGCCGGAGTGTATACGTATGGACATGAAGATCCTTGTTGTGGGCGGTGGAGGCAGAGAGCACGCAATTGTTCGCGCCCTTTCCCGCAACAGCGACGTGAAACTCTATTCTGTCATGGCCAGGCGGAATCCTGGCATCGCTCAGCTCTCTGAAAAGGTGCTCCTCGAGAAAGAGACGGACGTCAGAGAGGTGACGGCGTTCGCAACCGAGCACGCCGTCGACTATGCCGTCATCGGTCCTGAGGCCCCCCTGGAGGCCGGGATCGCCGACGTGCTCCACGAGGCGGGCATCCCCTGCGTCGGGCCCACCAGGATGGCGGCTAGGCTCGAGACCGACAAGGCCTTCTGCCGGACCATGATGGAGAAGCACGGGATCGCCGGGTGCCCGCTGTACCGCGTCTTCCATGGCGACGCCGACGGTGCCTGCGACTACATCGACGCCTACGACGGCGACCTCGTCGTCAAACCGATCGGACTCACCGGCGGGAAGGGCGTCAAGGTAATGGGCGAACAGGTCGACGCCGCGGGAGCGAAAGAATATGTGCAGAGCCTCGGCGGCGATGTGGTCCTTGAAGAGCGGTTGATCGGCGAGGAGTTTACGCTCCAGGCCTTCGTGGACGGCAACCACCTGGTGCCGATGCCTCTGGTCCAGGACCATAAAAGGGCCTATGAGGGTGACGTCGGGCCGAACACCGGGGGGATGGGGACGTACTCCCTTGAAGATCATCTTCTGCCCTTTGTCTCGCGTGTCGACTACGAGGCGGCCCTCGAGATCATGCGCAACGCCGTGGCGGCGATGATCACCGAGGGGCAGCCGTACCGCGGCATCCTGTACGGGCAGTTCATGAATACCAGGGACGGCCCGAAGGTAGTGGAGTTCAACTCCCGCTTTGGGGACCCAGAGGCGATGAATGTCCTCTCGATCCTGGAGTCCGACTTCACCGATGTGCTCTGCCGGATCGTCGAGGGCACACTCTCCCAGGCGCATGTGAAGTTCGCACCGAAGGCGACGGTCTGCAAATACCTGGTGCCCGAGGGCTATCCTGAGGCTCCGGTGGCCGGGTCCCCGATCACTATCGGCGACTACGGCGACGCCCTCCTGTACTATGCCAATATCGAGGAGAAGGACGGGCACCTCTCGACCCTCACCTCGCGGACGATGGCCTTCGTCGGGATCGGCGACAATCTGGAGGAGGCCGAGGCACAGGCCGAGGCGGCCGCCGGGTTGGTCCGGGGCGGGGTCTGGTACAGGCACGACATCGGCAAGCGGGCGGTCCTTGAGAAGAGGATCGCACATATGAGGGAAATACAATGAAGAAGGATTTTTTAACGCTTCTGGACTGTGATGCCATCGAGATCGAGGCGCTGCTCGACGGTGCAGCGCGGCTGAAGAGTTACCGGGCGGCGGGCAAGTCGCACGCCATCCTGCCGGGGTGCAGTCTCGGGATGATCTTCGAGAAGGCCTCGACCAGAACGAGGGTCTCGTTCGAGGCCGGGATGCACGACCTCGGCGGCCATGCCCTCTTCCTCAACCCGGCCGACATGCAACTCGGCCGGGGCGAACTGGTGAGGGACACCGCACGGGTGCTCTCCAGGTTCGTCTCCGCGGTGATGATCCGGGCCTACCGCCACAGCACCATCGAGGAGTTTGCGAAATATGCCTCGGTCCCGGTCATCAACGGGCTCTCAGACAAGGCCCATCCGTGCCAGGTGCTCGCCGATCTCCTGACCCTGAAGGAGCAGTTCTCCTCCCTTGAGGGGCTCCGGCTCGCGTGGATCGGCGACGGGAACAATGTCTGCAACTCCCTGCTCCTTGCCTCGGCCCTCACCGGACTCGAACTGCAGGTGGCGACGCCGCCGGGTTACCGTCCGCCGGCATGGGCTATCGAGGAAGCGGAGGAGCGCGGGGCGCGGGTCACCTTTTGCGAGACGCCCGAAGAGGCGGCGGCAGGTGCGCATGCCCTGTACACCGATGTCTGGGTCTCGATGGGGAACGAGGAAGAGCGCGAGATGCGTCTGCGGGACTTCAAGGGCTACACCCTCACCGCCGACCTGGTCAGGCGGGCCGAACCCGATGCGATCGTGATGCACTGTCTCCCGGCGCACCGGGGCGAGGAGATCACCGACGAGGTGATCGAAGGGCCGCAGAGCGTGGTCTGGGACCAGGCCGAGAACCGCCTCCATGCCCAGAAGGCGCTGCTGGTCCACCTCCTCAGCGACAGGGTCCATTCCTGCGGGATGGAGTGAGGGATTTTTCCCTTCGCTTTTTTCTTATTTTGATTTTTGAAACTCTTCTTTCCGGCTCCTACAAAGCTCAAAAATGGGCTTTGTAGAAAACCTCACTTTCTGGGTTCGAGTATGATTTTACCGCCTTCCCCCAGCGCCCCCGGGATGAAGATCAGGTCGGGAAGGCACCATCAACGACCATGAAGAAGGTATTGCCGTCCGCCACCTATCGCTCGCGCGGGGGGGACCGGGGGGCGGCAAGCCCCCCGGCGAAGAGAACCATCAAGATGATGTCTACAAACCCCGAAAATGAGAAAAATACATCCGATTAGAGCCTGCGATATGCACTATGCCGATGACGAACATAAACTATTGTAATCTGCCTGCGTTCATGGGATACTTCATAGATGATCCGGTAATCACCGGCCCGGATCCGATACAGAGATTCGGTACCGCTCACTTTTCGTGCCCCATGTGGGATTGGTGTTTCAGAAAGGGCCTCGATCTTTTTGAGAATCCGTGGAACAACATCATATGGGAGGCGTGTGATATCTTTCTCCGCACCTGCCTTGACAAGGATCTCATAGAGGCCCATTGATAGATCAAAGTCGTTTTTTCAATTCTTCAAATTTGATTGTCCCCTCTTCATGTCGCTCCGCTGCCACAGCCAGATCGTGAAGATCTTCCTGCAACCGCTCGTACTCATGGAGAGGGAGGATGACTGCAACCCTCTTTCCGTGTTCATCGACAATATATTGTTCTTTTACATCTCCCATCGTTTCGACCATCCCAGATCTTCTTGTATGCTATGGGTCATATATAATCACCCATCTCTCCATACAAGAGAAGGGCTCCACATCAGAGCGGCACGGCTGGAAAGTCGCGGCTCACGGTGAAGAGCAAAAAAAAGAGTTCAGTCCTCGCCGATGAACTCGCGGACCATCGCGCGAAGATCTTTCTCGGCCTCTACGAGCACGTCCTTCTTCCCACGGAAGGCGAGGAGGTAGCGGGTGTCCCCTTCCATATTGGCGAAATTGAGTTGCTCTGCCCGGTCGACCAGGTCGACGTCGTACTTTTCGATGATCGCCCTGATCGCCGACCTGGGAACGCCCGGCGGGATCAGGAGGTCAAAGAGTTCTTCTTCCTCTGCCATTCTGTTCAGCCTCATTTTCCGATCTTGATCCGCTCGGCCATGATGCACCGTCCGCCGCGGACGCCGCCGAGCGGGTTCTTCGGTTTGCCAAGGGAGTTCATGCACCTGCCCATCAGGGCGGCGCCCCTCGCAAGCCCGTCGTCCACGAAGACCACATGGTCCTGTGGGTTTTTGTACAGCCCGCGTTCCGCGATCCCGTTCAGAATATACTGCGGTTTCTTCCCGGAGATCGCCGCCCGACCGGTGAAGCCGATGGACGAGTTCTCAGGAACCATCTCGTGCTCGACGGCGACGTCGATGAGCCGCAGGGCCATCTCGGAGCAGACGTGGTCGATCACATCGGTGAGCAGACCTTTGCCGTACTTCTCATAGATTTCTGCACCGAGGGTATTGAGTGCTCCGGTCTCGCTCCCGTTCTCCCCGACGTCGCAGCCGATGAGGACCACCCCTGAGTCGTGGGCGATCCTGGAGTTGACCGGCACCCGGCCGAAGCGTTCGCGGTCGGGCGGGACACGCCTGATGTCGATATGCCGATGAATCTGTCCGACATAGTCCTCGACGATCCCGGCGCTCCTCCCGATCCTGGAGACACCTTCAAGAGCACTCCTGTCGCCGAACATATCAAGCGCCGTCCCGGTCCGCCCCTCGACCTGCCCGGTGCCCCTGACGATGGAGTCGGGGATGGAACCTGCAAGCCCGCAGAAGTTTCCGATGGTCTTTGCGAAGGGGTCGGGATCGCCGGGCGCGACGTCGGAGGTGATCCGCCCGTCGAGCGTGGTCCCGAAGTCGATAGAGATGCAGGGGTTGCGGAAGTCGACCGGGGTGTTCTTCGCCCCTTCCTTGATCCCGGCCATGGCGAGTTCGCCTTCCATCTCGTTGGCGACCATCTCGACGCCCGAACTTCCGACCGGCGGGACGACGCCGGCGACCGCCCCGACAAAGACGACCTTGTCGGCGAAACTGTGCTGCTGGAGTTTCTTCGTGAGGTTCTCCTTGGACATCGGGGGAGTCATCTTCTTGGGCGGGACACCGGCCGCGAGGCACCCGTTGGCCAGGGCGATCACGAAATCACCGACCTGGTCGGGCGAGTCCATCGCCGCCACCACGCCGGTGCTCCTGACCACAAAGTCGAGGTCGTCGGTGATCGAGAGTCCGGCATCCCTGTGGCACTGGAGGAGGGTGTCGCGGACCAGGTCGGTGACCGACTCTCTGGTGATCTCGGTCCCGTCCAGAGTCTTCCCGAAGACCTCTTCGCCGGGTCTTGGCGGTCTGACGTCCCTGCTCATCTTCACGGTCTTGTTGATGACATAGGTGTGGCCGGTCTCCAGGTTGGTGCCGGTGAGGATACACTTGGTGGTGGTGTTGCCCATCTCCACCGAGGCGACGATGAAGTAGGGCTTGACCTTGTATTCGGGCACGGTCATCCCGGCACCGTGGGAGACCGAGGGGGGCGGTACGCTCTCCACGATATATGGCTTCGGTTTAAAGAAGCGGTCAAGAAAACGGGCGCACATATACCTTTCTCTCCTTCTGGAGACTTTATATCTTTCTATCCTGACCAAATGAGTTCTTCTTCGCCGGCTTCAGCGCCGTGCAGATCCCGGCGATACCCTGGAGGCAGAGATACCCGGTCCCGGTGAGATGGTATTCACCCCGGTTCCGACGCTGCACGATCAGCCCGGCCTCTTCGAGCCGCGAGAGGTGGAAGAGGAGGTTGCCACCGCGCAGGCCGGTCAGCCTGGAGAGATCTGAGAAGGTGAGCGAACTTTCGGCGAGGGCTTTGAGAACGTTGAGTCTCGGGACGCTGGCGGCCGGTTCGAGGAGGTCTCTCACTGTCTCTTCCACCGGGATGTCGTCGATCTCAGCGTTGCCCCGGTCGTCTCTGAGGCCGAATCCTTCGGCGATCTCTGCCTGTTTTTCGAGGAGCAGGAGCGTGGCGTCAAAGCAGGCGTTGCACGTCGAGGAGGGAGCCTTCTCCTTGAGAGCGAGGAGCTGTTCTTTCTGTGCAACAATCTCGTCGGGGGTGACGGTGCCGTCTCCCACTTTGAGGGCGCTCTCCCTGATGATCCGGTAGAAGACCTCGGCGCACTGCTCCCGCTGTGCACATCCGGGATCGAGGTGCTGTTCAAGTCCGGTCTGCACGCTCTCCAGGTGGGCGCCGATGGCCACCCGCCCGTACTCTTTCCGCAGTCCGGCCATGAGGTCGTCGAGGTAGCCGTGGTCCCTCACCTCGGTGAGATGTCGCAGTTCTCTCCTGATGGCCCGCAGTTCGTCTCTGATCTCCTGCCCGCAGGTGCATTCTTCTGGAGCAGATGTCATGAGGTATAGTTTTCTGACACACAGGTATATATCTGCTGAATTTCATAGAAGGGATGATCACCATGGTTAAACTGAATGAAGAGATGAAAGAGGCCTTCTCCAAGGTTAGAGTCTTCCCGGTGGCCACCGCTTCGAAGGACGGCGTACCGAATGTCGTGCCGATCGGTTTCTGCATGCTCGTCGACGATGAGACGATCTGGATCGCGGACAACTTCATGAAGAAGACGCTCGCCAACGTCAAAGAGAACCCGAAACTCTCCCTCTATCTCTGGGGGCCGGAGGTCAAGGGTTGCTTCCAGATCAAGGGCGACGTGAAGGTCGTCTCCGAGGGCGAGGAGTTCCAGAAGATGCGCGAGATCGTCCTCGCCAAGATGGCCAAGGCCCCGGCCAAGAACCTCCTGGTGGTCAAGGTCACCGAGGTCTTCTCCTGCACCCCCGGCCCTGAAGCCGGGGAAAAACTGCTCTGAACTGCTGAACCTTTTTTTTCTTTTTTCGGGCCCTGTAGAAAACATCCTCTTTTCATCACCTCAACCCCCTTGTGACCTTCATCCATCGCCTTCCCTCATGCTCACGCCGGGGGGAGAGTCCCCGGACCCCCAGGATGAAGATTGGGCGGAAGGCGGAGCAATGACCCTGAAAGGGGGGTTGCAGTCCGTTGCCTATCGCTCGCGCGGGGGGTTCGGGGGGCGGCAAGCCCCCTGGCGAAGAGAACCATCATGATGATTTACCATGAAAATGATCCTGACGATCCTCTCTTCAGGTTTTCATGAGAGTTTGAACTTGCCATATCACGTTGAAGCCGATACGCAGAGGATAGAAAATCCCTCTGATGGATCGGCCGCCCCGAATCGCCAAATCTTTCCCGCAATCTCGCGCCGGGGGCTCTGCCCCCGGACCCCCACGACGAGGATAGCCGGGGGGCGGCGATGAAACCAGATCTTCCAAAGGTCCTGTCGCGAGGATTGGGATCCCGCCCACACGCCGTAGCGCAGCTCAGAAAATTTTCATCGCGTATGCTTGAGCCTGGGGTTCATGCCTGATTCTACAAAGCCGAAAAAAGATAGGAGATGAGATCAGCAGCTCGAGCAACTGCTGTTCCGCTTGAGGATCTGGTCGAGGGCCCACCCGGCCCACCACCGCACCTGGGGATCCTCGTCTTTGAGCGCCTCGGTGAGCGGAGTGTCGGCCTTGCAGTGCCCGATGGTCCCGAGGGTGTAGGCGGCCCAGGTCCTGGTGACGGCGTCGCCTTCGGCAAGAGCGGCGATCAGGCCGTCGAGCGCGGGGACGCCGATGGCCGAGAGCCCCCACGAGGCGGCCATCCGCAGATCCTTGTCTTCCTGACCGAAGAGTTCGATGAAAGCCTCGACGGCTTGTTCTCCCATCATCATCCCGATGGCGAGGGCAGCGTCCTCTCTGATCTTCTGCGACTCACCATGGAAGAGATAGTCGGTGAGCCCTTCGAGGTCGTTCTCGACGGCGCAGTCGAGCACCTCCGGGGAAGGTGCGAGATCGGTCTCGACAGGAAGGGTTTCATCCGAGAGATCGGGGTTTGCGGGGTTTTGCATGGATGGTTGGTAGGCGGGGAAGGTATAAGATAGGCATGGGTCGATCAACGGACCGTTCGGTCTTGTCGAGAGTGTGCTTGCCTTCCGGCAGGAATGGAAGACGTTTCTGAAGCACGGCGTCGTTCAAGAAGTTGTTGCCGCCCTGCCCCTATCTTCGTCGTGGGGGATCCGGGGGTTTCCCCCCGGCGCGAGACAGCGAGAAAGATCCTGCGAGGAGGGCGGCCGATCAGATCGATGTGCCTTCCCGCACCCTTGCGCCGGGGGCGCTGCCCCCGGATCCCTGGAATTGCGATAGGGCCGGGAAGGCAGAGGGCTGATCATTCAGAAGATGGATCTGTAATGTGCGTACCAGTCCAGAAAGCGTTTGGTGGATTCAAACCATTATGCAAACACGGAGAGATGATCGTCAGGATCGGTTTCATGGTAAATGCTTGGGATGGCTATTTCTTCGGGGGGCTGGCCGCCCCCCGAACCACCCGCGAGAAGATAGGGGCGGGGCGGCGATGGAGCGGGGTATCAACCAGTTCTCCTGTCGGAATATGGGAGATCAAGCGACGAGAAATTTTCATCGCGTATGCTTGAGCCAGAGGTTCATGCCCGATTCTACAGAACCGGGATATGTTCTCTTTGAGGTCTGCGAGGACACTGCGATGAGCTCGATGAAGTGGGTGCCCCGGCGGGTGTGGATGTACAGCGGAGGGGACTGGACGGTGATTATGGGAGGGAACCGGTGCATCTTCATTGAGACGACGAAGGTGGACTTCAATCACCTGCACCGGGTAATGTCGGCGGAGTCGGTGTCCAGACAGAAGTTCGCCGCCCCGATGAGGTAAAGTTACGCCAGATGGCGGGGACCGACAGGACGGATCCCAAAGGGGACGATCCTGTCCTCTTTTTTTACGGTGCGAAAAATATTCGAGAACCTATGACCATGCGGCTTCCTCGACTTCGTCCAGCCACCCATCCCTCCTCGTCGCGAGATAGACCACCGTTGTCCGACTCCTCTGCACCCGTTCCCGAAGCGTCCGGCCGAGTGCCGCCGCACATTCGGGGCACGGGGCATAGAAGGCCGGGTCGTGTTCTACCACGATGCTCTGCCGTTTTACTTCACCGAGCAGAAGAATGATTTCCCTGGCGTCCCGCACTGGCCAGACGTCCACATCCCCGGCGAACATACCGCCGATCACGTCGAGGACCGGGTGTGTCCTCCCGCAGAAGTAAAGCGGCGACGGATTCGTCTCCCTGACGGCCAGGGCGACCTCCTCCCTGGGTGCGACGAGAACGGTGACGGCGGCCGGTCTGATGACGATCTCTGCGTGCATAGGTTCCTGTCCGCGTCCCGGGGTTATGAAGTCTCGGCGTGCGTGCGGTCCGAAAGTGTTTTTCCAGAACATTCGAGGGCGTCGAGCGTCGTGACGGCGTGCCAGGTATACTTCAGCGTCGCCGTCCCGCCAAAGACCGAGCGCGCAAACCCGCCAGTCTCCCGCTGGCAGCGGCGGACACATGCTCCGGCACCGTCTGCCGGCGGCACCCCGAGAAGACGGGCGACTCCGACGCCTGCGGCGACATGTTCCAGATACGCCGGGACCGCCCCCGGCAGGTTCAGGTATCCATAGATGGGGTGGACACAG
Organism: Methanofollis formosanus; assembly: GCF_019633745.1. Classification (NCBI taxonomy): domain Archaea; kingdom Methanobacteriati; phylum Methanobacteriota; class Methanomicrobia; order Methanomicrobiales; family Methanomicrobiaceae; genus Methanofollis; species Methanofollis formosanus. Next base: position 2,885,226 of record NZ_CP037968.1, read on the forward strand.
CGGGCGAGAAAAGTCCGGGTGTCAGGGTGAAGATTTCCAAGGGCGGCGGAGATAGCAAGGGCGTGATAGGTCTCGACGAGGGTGGAAGGGCCGCCGCCGTACCCTCCGTCGGGGTGGCGGCAGGCCCTGACCGCGTCGATGAAGGCTGTCCGCACCGTGGGGGGAAGAGGCACTCCCAGGCTCTGGCAGAGCCTGACAAAGAAGTACGGCCTGGAGAGCAGACTCGTCGACTCGACCGGGCGCGTGCCACCGCCTCGAGCGGAGGGGACGACCGACGAGAGCCAGGGGAGGGGGTCGCGCTCTGGCCTGAGGTGGAGGGCCGCGAGAGACGAGAGGACATAAGTGCTGCTCTCCAGCGAATGGTACCGGCCGTCCGCTCCCTGCCTCTCAAGGAGCCAGCAGGCGGTGTCGGGATCGTCCGGCATCGCCCCGAGGAGACGGAGGGTGTCGAGGGCGAAGAAGGTGTCCGCAGGGTTTGGTTCGTTCAGACGGTAGAAACAGTAGCCGCCGTCTGGGCACCGCCTTTCGGCGATATATCGGATACAGGAATAGGAGATCTCATCGGGGAGCATAGAACCTCATGCAGACGTCATCAGCCTGGTCGGCATTTGAAGGCGGACGTCATCGCCGGCATGCGGTCTTTGATCAGAGAGTGTTTCGGGGGGGAGAGGATAAGGATGGCGGTCCATCTCCCGGAGATGCAAAAACTCATATGAACAGAGACTTATCTGCAGGGTGATCAGGATGCACGGGAGATGGCGTGAGAGTCTGAGGGTCAGGTTGGATGGACTTTCTGCTTATCGGTTCAGAATATTGCTCTTTTTCCTGATCCTTACTCTCCTCATCATCCCGATGGCCGTGATGTACCCAGAACTCAACCCTCTCTTTCTCGTCTTCTTCTCCATGGTCATCATCACCGGGGTCTTTGCGGCACAGAGAAAACGATACTTTCTCATCTTCATCATGCTCCTTGCCATCCCTGCAATCACCGCCCGCTGGATCTCATATCTCTTCCCCTCCGCTGCCGGCGAGATCACCGGTCACCTCTTTGCCATCCTCTTCTTCTCGTTTTTCGCCGTCTATTTGTTGGGGATCGTGCTCAGGGCCAGGACGATCACCGGCGACACCATCGCCGGGGCGATCAGCGTCTATCTGATCATGGGACTTGCCTGGGCGCAGATCTACCAGTTCATGGACGAGATCCAGCCCGGATCGTTTGCCTACGACAGCGGGACCGGGCCCGGAGGCGTGCTCTCTCTGATGGACTATGTCTATTTTAGCTTCGTCACCATCACCACCCTGGGATATGGGGACATCTACCCCCTCTCCCCGGCGGCTGAGTCGGCTGCCTCCTTCGAGGCGGTGACCGGGACGATCTATATTGCGGTGCTCATCGCAAGGCTTGTGGGATCGATGGAGTGGTAGGCAGAGAGATCAAAATTCCCGGACACTCTCATATGACCCCCCCCCTCCCGGCGATACCCTGATAACGCTGCTCACCAGAGCAGGGCTTCATGACTCACTGGCTCGCCATCGCCAACCGCGACAACGCCGCCGTCATCGAGAAAAAACTGATCTGGGGCGTTTCGAAACGATATGTCAACCAGATCACGAAGACCGGACCAGGCGACACCCTTCTCGTCTATGTCGGGTGGGAGGTGGTCGACAGGGACACCACGCTCCCGCCGGCGATCACCGGGTGTTTTGCGATCACCTCAGTGGTCTATGAAGACAGAAAAAAGATCTTCACCTTGCCTCCCGGACTTGGGAACGAGGTCTTCCCGCTGCGGGTCAGGCTCACACTCATAGAGATCTTCGACCCGCCCCTTGAGTTCAAACCCCTCATCCCGAGACTGGCATTCATCACCAACAAGAAGCAGTGGTCTGGGCATATCAGGGGACAGGCGATGCGGACGATCCCGGAGGAGGACTATGCCTATATCATGAAGGCCGCCGAGACGCCGCGGGACTGAGAGGTCATACTTCTTCCCGCACAATCGCCCGTGCCGCCGCCACGGCCGTCGAGAACGCCGCCTGAAGATTGTAGCCCCCGGTATCCCCGTCGATGTCGAGCACTTCGCCGATGAAATAGAGGCCATGCACCAGTTTCGAGGTCATGCTCTTAGGGTCGACCTCGTCGAGCGAGACCCCGCCTCGCGTCACCATCGCCTCGTCGAAGCCGGAGATGGCCTGCACGGTGAGCGGCCACTCGATGAGATGGGTGACGATCCGGTTGCGGGCCTTCTTATCGAGGTGAGCGGCGGTGAGGTCGTCGGCGATTCCGGCGGCGTGTAGGAGTTTTCGGATGAAGCGATCCGGGAGGGGGTAGTCGTTGAGGACAGTCCTGACCAGACGGTTCCCGTTCGAGGCGGTCTTCTCGACGAGGTCGGCGGCGAGGGCCTCGCGAGTGGTGGGCGGGAGGAACGAGATCCTGAGCACGTCGCCGGCGGCGATGTACCTGGAGAGGTGGAGGATACCAGGCCCCGAGAGTCCGGCGTGCGTGAAGAGGAGGTCGCCGGTCTGCTCACGGATCTTTTTGTTCTCGCGGAAGAGTGAGATGGAAAGGCCTTCAAACGAGATCCCGGCGAGGTCGGCGAAGGGGTGGTCCTGCACCTCGACGGCGGCGAGGGCCGGGGCGATCGCGGTGACCGTGTGCCCGAGCGCCCTGGCCATGGCATAGCCGTCGCCGCTCGAGCCGGTGGCCGGGTAGGTGACCCCGCCGGTGGCGACGACAAGGGCGTCGGCAGGGTAGGAGACCGCCCCGGTGCGGACCACAAACCCGTTCTCCGTTGCGGCGACTTCCTTCACCGGCTCGTTGCATCTGATCTCCACGCCCATCCGCCTACACTCATCAAGGAGAAGGGTCAGGACATCGGCGGCCTTCCTGCTCTCGGGGAAGACCTTGCCGTTTTGTTCGGTGACGGTCGAAAGGCCGTGTTCCTCGAAGAACGCGACGAGGTCGCGGTTGGTGAAACTCCGGAGGGCCGGTCGCAGGAACTTCCCGTGGTCGCCGTAATGGTCGAAGAACCCGGCGACCTCCCCGGCATGGGTGAGGTTGCACTGGCCGGTCCCGGTGATGAGGAGTTTTCTCCCGCAGGACGGTTTCTTCTCGAGCACCAGCACCCGCCGTCCTTCTCCCGCAGCATGGATGGCGCAGAAGAGACCGGCAGGCCCGCCGCCGATGATGATGATCGTCTGAATGGCCACAGTATCCCGGTATGTGTGGAGCGCGAGGGATCTTAGCATTATCTGATGGGAACACGGACGCGGTCGGCCGGCCACATCCAACGATTTCGGGAAATGGTGCCTCAAAATAGATAATATTATTAGATTTCTCTAAAACACTGGCGAAATAAAAAGATTATATTATCGAAAAGTAGATATCGAGCAACACGATAATGGTATTATTCAGGTGAACTCTCCCCCTGACAAAATCCCCTCGGGACAGGACGATGCACCAGGTTTCCTCCAGCGCCTGGTCGACAGCATCAGCATACCCCTCTTCTACAAGGACACGCGGCAGGTCTACCTCGGGTGCAATTCCGCCTTCGCCGAATTTGTCGGATTAGCAAAGGACGAGATCATCGGGAAGACAGTCTACGACATCTTCCCCCCGGAGTTCGCAGAGACCTACCAGATCCGGGACACTGAACTCCTCGCCAACGCCGGTGTCCAGGAGTACGAGTTCTCGTTCCGGTCCGGCGACGGCATGACCCGCCGCGTCGTCTTTTACAAGGCGACGTACACCGACAGGTCCGGGGACGTCGACGGCCTCGTCGGGATTGTCCTCGACATCACCAGACAACGGAATGCCGAGGAGAGACTCCGTCGTTCTGAGGAGAAGTTCAGGATGCTCTTCGAGACGATGAATCAGGGAGTGGTCTACCAGGACGCGGGCGGTGGAATCATCGACGCCAACCCGGCCGCCGAGGCGATCCTCGGCCTGGCCCGCACCCGACTCTTCGGGAAGAACCTGACAGACCCGTGCTGGGATGCCGTCTGCGAAGACGGAGAGGACCACCCGGCCGAGGCCGCCCTCAGGTCCGGGGAAAAATGCAGAAAACTGGTCGGGATCAAGGACCCGGTCTCGGGGGAGGAACGGTGGGTGATGACCTCGAGCATCCCGCACGCGGGCAAAGGAGTGGCGCAGCCGTACCATCAGTTCACCACGCTCGTCGACCTGACCGCCGAGATCCAGTTTGAACGGGCCCTGCAGCAATCTGAAGCCGAGAAGGCGTTGATCCTGAACTCTGTTGACGATGTCATGATCTACCTGGACCGCGACCGTCGGATCATCTGGATCAATGACGCCACCGCCAGACTCCTCGGGATGAAGAAGGAAGAGATCATCGGCAGGCGTTGTTATGAGGTCGTCTGGAAGAGCGAGAAGCGGTGCCGGTGGTGCCGGATCCCCCGTGTTGTCGAAAGCGGGAAGGCCGTCTCAGACGAGGTGACCCGTCGCGACGGCCGGACCTTTCATATGACCACCTATCCGGTCCATGACGATGGAGGCACCCTGGTGGGATATATCGAGAAGGGGGTCGACGTCACCGAGATCACCATGACGCGCCAGGCCCTTGAGGTGGCGAACCGAAAACTTGCTCTTCTCTCGGGCATTACCCGTCACGACATCCTCAACCTGGTCATGGCCCTGACATTCTATACCGGGGAGGTCGAGAAAGGTATCCCGGAAGACTCCGAACTGGCCCCGATGGTCGGAAAGATCAAGGAGACGACCCGGTGGATCGAGCAGCAGATCTCGTTTACCCGGGATTATGAGAACCTGGGGGTCCATGGTGCCGAATGGCAGCGGGTCTCCGACCTCCTGCAGCGGGCGGCGGCGGTCATCCCGGGAGAGATCGCCTACACCGAGTCTGTCGGCGACCTGGAGGTTTTTGCCGATCCTCTCCTTGAGAAGGTCTTTTACAACCTCTTTGAGAACGCGGCCAGTCATGGTGGCAGGGTCACCGAGGTCTCCGTCTCCTTTGTGCCCGGCGATCCGGTAGGGACGATCGTGATCGAGGACAATGGCGTCGGTGTGCCGACCGCAGAGAAAGAGCGGATCTTTCAGAGAGGAGTGGGGAGAAAGACCGGACTCGGGCTTTTCCTCTCAAAGGAGGTGCTGGAGATCTCGGGGATCGAGATCAGAGAGACCGGTGGGGAGGGTGAAGGAGCGCGCTTCGAGATCCTGGTGCCGGTCGAGGCGTACCGGTCAGGTCGGGCGTGAGCAGGGGAACGCCGCACAATCTTCTAATATCAGGACGCCGGGTATGCCAGATCACCGGTGGCCCCGGGTGCGGCGGACCCCGGGGCCCGGCATAGAGGGGATGAAGAGATGATGCAAAGACCCGCCGCCGGACGGACGGCCCGGCGGACCTCACGTCGGGTGACGCGCCGGCAGTTCAGGAGGACGACCCTTGCTGGGGGAATGGTGGCGCTTGCCGTCGGCGGGACGGCGGACGCCGTCAAGGTACGCCAGCAGGACATCGACCGGATCGAGATATACACCGGAAAAAAGATCGACGAACTCTCTGAAGACGAGTTCAATATCGCCATGGACGACCTGGGTATCAAGGAGCAGGAACTGACCGACCAGGACGTCAGGACGATCGAGGAGGCACAGTCGGAGTCGTACCTCGACGAACTCGAACGGCTCGCGGCCCTGAAGGAGAAGGGTGTCATCACTGATGAGGAGTTTGAAGCGAAGAAGAAGAAGATCCTCCAGTTGTGAGGTGCCGCCCTTCACGGGGGGTTTACCATGGAGCATATCCCAAAAATATCCCTGGCTCGATCAATCATCAGGATCGAGCCACTTTCCAGTTATTCCTCTGCCTCCCCCACTTCAATCGCCATTCCGGGGGTCCGGAGGTGGCGCCCCCGGCGAGAAGATAGGGGAAGGCGCTTGAATCACGCTCGCACCCAGAAAAGGTGAGGGTTTACCATGAAAATGATCCTGACGATCCTCTCTTCAGGTTTGCATGAGCGTTTGAACTTGCCATATCCCGTTGAAGCCGATACGCAGCGGATAGAAAATTCCTCTGATGGATCGGCCGCCCCAAATTGTCAAATCTTTCCCACAATCTCGCGCCGGGGGAAACCCCCGGATCCCCACGACGAAGATAGGTGGGGGCGGCGATGGAACACGATCCCCCCGGATTCTCCTGTCTTGAATAGAGAGAGCGATCAAACGACGAGAAATTTTCATCCCATATGCTTGAGCCAGGGGTTCATGCCTGATTCAAAAAGCCAGAATCCCAAAAATCGGCTGTGTAGACGGATACATGAGCCCGGGTTCCATACCGATTCTTCAGAAATGAAAACGGGATGCAGGGGGTAAAAACAAATCTCTTTCCCCTCTCTGACATCCCTATTCAGCCGAACGCATCGTGATTTGTTATGTCATCTCTTCGACTGGTTCCTCTTCGATTACCTCTTCTTCGACCGGTTCCTCTTCAACTACCTCTTCTTCGACTGGTTCCTCTTCGACTACCTCTTCTTCAACTGCAATCCCCTCGGGCAGCAGCACACCGTCGACGACATGGACGATACCGTTCTCCGCCTCGATATCAGGCATGATCACGGTGACATTGTTGACCATCAACCCGCCCTCAGCGTCGAGAGTGAGCGTGAGGTTCTCACCGGTGAGTGTCTGCACGGTTCCGTTCTCCTCAGCCATGTCGACAAGAGTGGTCGAGTCGTATGTGCCCAGCACGATATGGTTCGCCAGGATGTACACAAGTTCGGCCGATTCGTTTTCAGTGGACTCGTTTTCAACAGGTTCGGCTTCAACCGACTCGTTCTCGACGGACTCATTTTCGACGGACTCATTTTCTGCCATGTCAAGTTCTAGAGCTTCGAAGGCCTCGTCAGAGGGCGCGAAGACGGTGTACGGGCCGCCAAGAGCGAGGAGTTGCTCTGCACTCGACATTTCAATTCCAGTCGACAGAATGCTCAGGTTCTCGTCTGCTGCGATCATCGCAACCAGATCGCCTGTGCCGTCAGTGACATTGTCCATCTCTTCGTCCATCTCATCGGTGACATCGTCCATCTCATCGGTGACATCGTCCATCTCTTCGTCCATCTCATCGGTGACATTGTCCAGCTCGTCGGTGACGTTCTCCTGTGAAGAAGCAAGCGGGACAATGCAGAGACCGATGAAGATGGCGCAGATCAGGAAAGCCCTGAACATCTCCATTCCTTTCATACGATCACCTCATTTTGCGTCCTACGGGGGAAGTCGTAATGACAGTGATGAGCAGGCGAACGGGTTGGATAGATGAGATATATGGCCTCCGCTGGTTGCATGGTAGTCCTTGTGGTGCTGTCGTCTACTGGAGAATGCGTCCCCCGCATCCCCTGAGAAACTCAGTTATTTTATATGAATATTTCTGTAAGAGCCATGCAGAGGCGATCAAGTGCATTATAGAACACATACTCTTCTCTATTTTAGAGCCGGCCGTATCGTGAGTCGCCGTCTCCCGCTTCCCCGATGTATTGCTCTCCTCCGTCACACATCCTGCAGGGCTTCGAGACCGTGGATCGATATTCTGACTATCGTTCAGCAATTTTTTGAGAGTCTCATTGTCCAATATTGGCTTTTTGCTGTCGAATGGAAAAAGAGGTGGCTCTCACCGGCATATGGTGTGACTCGTGATGAACGTGCACCTGATCTCTGGTTTTATCCCGGCCTCCGATCAATACAAAAGACAGACTATGGTTCAGATCGGCGTCATCGGCACGGGCAGTATGGGCGGCATGCTCGTCAGAACATTTATTGAGAGCAGGGCGGCCGCCCCGGAGGAGATCATCGCGTACAACCGCACTACCAGCAGGGCGACCGCCCTCTCCCGGGAGACTGGAATACGCATCGGCAGAGACTGCCAGGACGTGGCCCGCGAGGCCGGAGTCGTCTTCCTCTGCGTCAGGCCCTGCGAGGTGAAAGATGTGCTCAGGGAACTCGGCGACGCTCTCTCCTCGCAGATCTTGCTCATTTCCATCGCCGCCGAGGTGCCGCTGGCCGACCTCCACGCATGGACCGACGCACGTGTGGTGCGGGTGATCCCGACCCTCACCTCGGAAGTATTGAAAGGCGCCTCCCTCGTCGCTTTCGGTGAACGGGCGACGGCGGCGGACCGCGACCTGGTCCGCACCCTCCTGAAAGCGATCGGCCGGGCCGTCGAGGTGGAGGAAGAGGCGTTCGAACTCCTCACGCTCCTCACCAGTTGTGGCCCGGCTTTCATCGCCGCCATGATGAAAGAGTTTGCCGCGGCGGCGGTGCGGCGGGGTGCGGTCTCCCCGGCACTTGCCGACCTCCTGGTAACAGAGACCCTCGCCGGGACGGCCGGGCTGCTCGAAAAAGAAGAGAGCAGTTTTGATGAGGTCATATCGCGGGTCGCTACCGAAGGAGGGATCACGGCGAAGGGCGTGGCGGTGATCAGCGAAGAAGGGCCCCGCGTCTTTGACGCCATGATCGCAGCAGCGCTCGGTGAGGAGGAGTGACCGGCGAAGGGATCGGGGGGCGGCAAGCCCCCGTCGAAGAGAGCCATCAAGGGCATTTACTCTGAAAATGATCCTGACAATCCTCTCTTCAGGTTTGCATGAGAGTTTGAACTCGCTATATCCCTTTGAAGCCGATACGCAGAGGATAGAAACTTCCTCAGAGTTATCGGCCGCCCTTAATCATCGAATCTTCATCCCCGTCTCGCGCCGGAGGGTTGCACCCCCGGAATCCCCCACGACGAGGGTCGGTGGGGGCGGCGACAGAACAAGCACTCCACCGATTCTTCTGTCTTGAAAAGAGAGAGCAAGCAATGAGAAATTTTCATCAAGCATGCTTGAGGTGTGTTCTCGCTTCATGCCCGATTCAACAAAGCCGGGAAATCGACGATCAAACGCTTGCCGATGCCGCACCAGGACCCGAATGATGCCCGTTCCTGACGAGGAGGAGGAAGGTGAAGGGGTCAGACTGAGGATCAAAGTAAATTCCTTCTCTTCGATACCGCAAAATGCGGGCCGTTTTTATCGCCCTGAAATATCTCCGTCACCCCGTCCCTTCCCGCAGCCACGCCCATGCCGCATCCCGCTCGCTCTCAGGGAAGTACCGCCCCTCATGGGCATAGAGTGGGACGGCAAGTTTTGCAATCCACTTCTCCCACGCCGCATCGCCGACGATCGCCAGACGTTCGACCGATCGGCCGTACTTTACCCCGAACTCGAAGTCCTCCCAGAGCGCCGCAAGTCCGACGCCCTGGAACTCCTCCATATCACAGAGCATCCTGATCGCCCCATATTCCTCGACGACCTCCTCAGCATCCGCGAAGATGCGGTCATAATCGGCAGTTGTCAACTTTTTGCTCACCCGGTAGCCCACGACCTTCCCGCTGCTCTCGTTAAGTTTCTCGATCATACCTCTGCCTCTCGTGTTTTCGCACCTGGAAGAGATAGATCAATATAATAATACTCCCCACTTCGCACCAATCCGGGATGAAGTGAAAAAGAACATTGGAAAGAGACAGCCGCTTAAAATGGAGCATATCCTAAAAGTATCTGGACTGATCAGCCGTGCCGCCCACCGAGAGAAGAAAGCGTGTTTCCTTGCTCTCTCCCGCCGGGGGGAGACCCCCCGGACCCCCCACGACGAAGATAGCCAAGGGGCGGCAGCAATCTCTTGAACGGCGCCGTACTTCTGAAACGTCTTCTCGTCACATATCAAGGCCGAAGAGTTTTGGGATGACCTCATGATTAAAACTTTTTTGAATCCTCGATCGATGTTTCTGCCGGGCGATGGCCGCCCCCATCGCAGACTGTTCATCATGTGTGCTTGAGCCCGGGGTTCATGCCCGGTTCTCCAGAGTCTATGCTCTTCTCTCCCCGACAAATCGGTACCCCCTTCTCGGGACCGAGATCTCAAACCGTGCGCCTCTTCCTGCCTCGCCGGTCTCCCGGATCAGAAGTCCGGTGATGGCAAGGACCTCGCGGGAGAGATAGAGTCCGAGGCCGGTATTCTTGTAATACTCTCTCTTGAAGATCCCTTCTTTGAATTTTTCCGGGATCCCAACACCGTCGTCTTCGCAGACGATGGTGATCCCCTCCTCGTCCTCCAGGCAGGAGAAGCGGATCGTCGTGACACTTTCCCCATACCTGAGGGCATTGTCCACCAGGTTGAAGAAGACCTTCTCGAGGAGGGGATCGGCATAGACCTCAAGCCCCTCGAACGCGATCGAAAGGTCCACCGCCCCCAGGTCAAGGGTCCGAACACTCCTGGCGATAGTCCGGTGCACGTCCTGCCACGCGGGGGCCGCGACCCCGATCTCCTGATAGTCCCGGGTAAACTCGATCTGGCGGCGGATCGATTCGGCGGCCATCTCCTCTTTCTCGATGTACCCAAGCAAGGTGGGATCGGTCGTCTCCGTCTTCGTAAGCCCGATATAGCCGTGCAGCACCGTGAGCTGGTTGAGAATATCATGCCTGGTGATGCTGGAGAGGAGGTTGAGCTTTTCATTTGCCGTCCTGACCGCCATCTCCGCGATCTTTCTTTCGGTGATGTCGCGCGCGACCAGGATGACCGAGTCCGGAGTCATGGGAGAGATCACGGCGGCGAACCAGATCTCCCGGCCGTCGATGGACAGACGATACTCGAAGTTCACCGCCCCCCCGGTCTCCAGTGCCTGCCGTATGTTGTCGAGAAAAACCCCGGCCTGCGGGCCCGGAAGCACCTTGCCGACGGCTTTCCCGAGCAGTTCTTCCGTTGGTCGGTAGAGAAGCGCCGGATTGGTCGGTGCGATCTTCAGGTACCGCCCCTCAGCATCATAGACGATGACGACATCGGTCATACTCGCAAACAACGCCCTCAACTCTGCCTCTGAAGCGCTCCGCGCCTCTTCCGCCCGTTTACGCGTGATGAACTGCCCTATCCGCAGGGCGATAATGGTGATGAGGTTTTCTTCTTCCTTCAAGAACGGCCCTGTATCCCGTTCGGGCCGTTCTTCGAGGTACACCACCTCAATCCTGCCGGCCGGTTTCCCATCGACCACGATCTGTCGTTCCTGTGTCCATCCGGTCTCCCGGAAGGTGTCAGTCTGATACTCCTTCTCGTCCACGGTGATCCGTACCGCCGTGATCGCCGGATACTGCCAGGCCGGGGGAATGACGTCCGCGATTCTTTGCATCACTCCGTCGATCGGCGCCCCCTCCTCCTGGATGTGTGAGATGGTGTACAGACACCTCAACTCTTTGACCCGCTCGTTCAGGTCGTAAGTTTTTTTCTTCAGCGCCTCTTCGGCTTCTTTGCGCGTGGTGATATCGCGGACGATCGCCTGGACAAACCGTTCGTCTCCTAGCTGGATCCGGTTCAGGCTCACCTCGGCAAAAAACGGCTTTTTCCCCAGGGTGTGACACTGACACTCGAAGAACTGCGACTCCCCCGACAAAGCACCCCGGATCCTCCTGGAAACCGTTTCCATCGAGTCCGAACCGTCGGGCTGGAGAGACGGTGAGAATGCAGAGAGGGTGCTGCCGACAAACCGCTCGCGGGTGCACTCGAAGATCGTGAGGGCACGGGTGTTGCAGTCGGTGATCTGGCCGTCCTTGATGAGCAGGATCGCGTCGTTCGCGTACTCGAAGAGCGACCGGTACTTGGTCTCGCTCTCCCGTAATGCCTCCTCGGCGTGCCGGAACTCCGTGACATCGCGGATGCTCTGTACCGCACCGGTCACCTCACCCGAGTCGTCGTAGAGAGGAGCGGCAAATGCCTTCAGGACCACCTCCCTTCCCTGCGGCCGCGCCTCTCCGGTCTCGGCGATCAGAAAATCTCCGTGCCTCTCGATCTTGTGATATGCTCTCTCTTCCAGTTCTTCGGGGGAGGAGGAGAGAAGATCGATGAGGAGCGGTCGCCGGTCCCCGTAAAACGGGACGGCATAGGCGTGGTCGCCCTTCCCCAGGACCTCCGCCGCCGCAGCCCCGGTCATCTCCTCGATTGCCCGGTTCCAGGCGATCACCTTCCCCTCAAGGTCGACGGCGAAGATCGCGTCAGGCATGAAATGGATCAGGTCGGCGAGACGCCTGGTCTCTTCCGCTTTTTTCCGCCCGGTAATATCCATCACGGCTACGATGCTCTGCTGCGTCCCCGGAATCATCGCAACCGATATGAGCCCGTCTCTCACTTCCAGAGCCCGGTTTTTGAAATGGCATTCATAAACCGGCGGGGCCTGTTCGGGTTCAATCCTTCGCAACCGGTGATATCCGGTTACCCTCTGAAGGTCGGCCTCGCATGCCACGAACTCCTGCCAGCTCATCCGGCCCTCCACCTCTTCGCGGGCATACCCGCTGAGTCTCTCGAACTCCCGGTTGACGAGCGAGATGGTGGTGTCCTCCTCGACGATGATCACCGGGCTCCCGCTGTTCTCGAATAGGGTGCGGTACTTAACCTCCGACGCCTTCAGGGCTTCTTCGGTCCGTCGCTGCTCGGAGATGTCCTCAAGAGTCTCCACCGCCCCGATGACCCGGTCCCTGGCGTCCCGGATCAGGGCCGCAGTGAAGTGCAGCCATGTCCCGCTTTCACCCATCTCAGGGAAGAAGGCCGTGCCCTCGTAGGCGCCCTCGATAAACCGCGACTTCGCATACTTCTCCCCCTCCTCTCCCGTGAGTGCCGACTCGGCCGGCATGCCGTCGATGAGCAGGTCTGCCAGGCACGGTTGCTTGTCTTGATAAAACGCCTCCCAGTGGTCCCGTGTACCGATGATCTCCGCGGCCCTGATCCCGCTGTACGCCTCCAGCGCCTCGTTCCAGTATGCCACACGGTGATCGCCGTCGAGGACAAACTGCGGGATCGGGGAACCCTGCACGATGGCATTCAGGCGTGCGTCTTCGGCCTGCTTGTACTCGGTGATGTCCCTGAGTGATTCGATCGCACCGATGATCTCCCCCTGATCGTTGTACAGGGGCGAAGCCTTCCCCCACAGATATGCTCCGCGGCCATCTGAGAGAAGGGGAAGGAACATCTCGGCCACGACGGTATCGCCCTCGCGTTCCAGATAGTGGTATCTGGGTCCGAACTCGGCGTCCGGTTCCTGGACAAGGTCGATGAGGATCGGCATGGTCTCCCCGTAGAAGGGGAAGGCATAGGCATAATCCCCCTTGCCGAGCATCTCTTCCTTCTTCACCCCGGTCATCTCCTCGATGGCCCGGTTCCAGGCGATGACTCTTCGGTCGGTATCGATGACGAAGGTGGCGTCAGGGAGGAAGTCGATGATGTCCAGAAGTTTCTGATGGGCGGCCTCTCGCTCTTCCTCGGCCCGTTTCCGATCGGTGACGTCGCGGATCGATTCGATAGCCCCGATGATCGTGCCCTTCGTGTCGTACAGCGGTGAGGCGATAAACCAGAGATAGGCGCCTCTGCCCCCGTACAGGTGCGGCACGAAAAATTCCGAGATCAGTCTGTTACCCCTTCGTATGACGCGGGGATAGGTGCTCTTGGCCTCTTTATCCTCGGCCAGGACCTGATCGATGAGGAGCGGCCTTCTCTCCCCGTAGAAGGGTATGGCGTACGTAAAATCCCCTTCTCCAAGGATCTCCTCTTTTTTTACGCCGGTCATCTCCTCGATGGCCCGGTTCCAGGCGATCACCTTTCCTTCAAGATCGACGGCAAAGGTCGCGTCGGGGAGAAAGTTGATCACATCGGCCATCCGCTGTCTGGACTCGCGCAGTTCGTCCATCGTCACCTTCCGCTCGATGGCAAGGGTGATCTTGTGCTCCAGTTCGACGAACTGGGAGACCGGATCGCCTCCTTTCTGAAGATAGAAGTCGGCCCCATGGTTCAGGGCCTCGATCACCACTTCTTCCCTGCCCCGGCCCGTAAAGAGGACGAATGGGAGATCGCCAAAGTGGGTGCGGATATACTTGAGAAACTCGATCCCGTCCATCTCGGGCATCTGAAAGTCTGAGATGATGCCGTCGTATTTCTGTGAATGCAGTTTTTCGATCGCCTCTGCGGCCGAGCGAGCGGTCTCAACGGCGAGATGCCCCGAACGTTCCAGGAAGAGTCTGCCGATCTCAAGGAGCGCCGGTTCGTCGTCGACGTAGAGGACGGAGAACATCTTCTTCTTCATAACATTCAGGGAATATAACCGCTGTGATCGATCCCTCCTGGTAGAAGGATGGAAGTCAGGAGAGGGGTAGAGGATCCCCGGCCCTGATGGCGATCTCAATCGAGTCTGAACTGGTCGACCATCCCCTCGAGATGCGCCGCCATCCCGGCGACTTCCTGGGCTCCGCCACCCGCCTCCTCAGCCGAGGCCGAGATTTCCTCCAGGAGGGCGGCCACCTCCTCGACGGCCTTCAGGTTCGCCCTCGTCTTTTCCTTCGTTCCTTCCATCGCCTCGGTAACCCTGGTCGCATCGTTGGCCTGGTCTTCGGTGGCCTTTGCGATCTCGGTCACGCTCGCCCTGATCTCTGCCGACATTCGGACCATCTGGTCAAGGGCGTCGAGGGTCTTGCCGACCCGCTCGATCCCGGCATGAATCTCGGCATAGGAACCCTCGATCTCCCGCGAAGTTCGGGTGCTCTGTGCCTGGACGGTGGCGATGAGGTCTTCGATCTGGCCGGTGGCCTTCTTCGACTCTCCGGCAAGGTTCCGCACTTCACCCGCGACGACGGCAAAGCCGCGGCCGTGCTCGCCGGCCCTTGCCGCCTCGATCGCGGCGTTGAGCGCAAGCAGGTTGGTCTGGTTGGAGATGTCGGTGATCAGTTTGACGATCTTGGTGATCTCCTGCATCTGGGAGTTCAGTCTCGTGATCTCCGCCACACTCTCCTTTGAGGCGACTTTCACCTCCTCCATCTTTGCCGCGGCAGTCTGGCCGAGTCTGCTCGCCTCTTCACCGATCTTGGCGCTCTTCTCGGTGACCTGAAGCACCTCCTGGCAGGTGTTGGCCACCTCTTCGATCGCCGCCGAGAGACCGACCATCGCCCCGGCTGATTCTTCGATATCGTTGAGTTCGGCCCTCGAATCGTCGGTGGCCTTCTGGCTCTGGGCCGCGATCTGTTCAACGGCCCGTGCGATCTCCTCAACGCTCCTGCTCGCGTCCGCGGTGCCGGCCGTGATCTCCCTGATAGCCCCGGCGAGGTCGAGGGTCGCGCCCCTGAGTCCCTCTCTGGTCTCCTGATAGTTCTCCTTGAGTTTCCTGAGGGGATCGTCCTCACGGACCTCCAGGGCGAAGGTGAGGTCCTGTCTTGCCATGGCGTCCATGGCAACCTTGAGTTCGCGTGCACTTTCTGCAAGCCGGGCGGCCTGCTCTTCGGCCTCTTTCTGCTGCCGCATGAGGGGAGTGATGTCCTCAATCATCTCGATGTAGCCGATTCGGTCACCGCGGTCATCGGTGAGGTGGGCGGCGCCGACCTTGAGGAACCTGCCTCCATGCTCGAAGGTGGCGGCGATCCGCTCCTTCCCGCTCTTCTGGAGTTGTCTAATCATACAGTTCTCGTTGTGGCAGAGCGGGCCGTTGGTGGCACTGCAGTGCCGCCCGATTGCCTTGGTGCGGTCGATGCCGAAGGTCTCGGCAAAGGCGCGGTTCACCCCGGTCCAGTTCATCGAGCGGTCGGTGATCGAGATCGGATAGGAGATAGTGTTGAGAACAGTCGCAAACCATTCGTTTCTCTGCTTCCCCTCCTCGATCGCTCTTCTGGTTTCCTCATCTCGCTTCCGTTCTTCCGTGATATCGTCGAGGAACAGCAGGAGATTTTCAACCCCTGCGTCCTGGTCGATGTTCGGGATAGCCTGATATTTCAGATATTTTTTCCCGGCCGGTAGATCGACGATACATTCGCCGGATACATGGGTATTATGAAGAAGGGCGTCGATGATCCTTTTGCCCTTTACCGTGGTGGCGGAGAGATTGCGCAGATCCATCCCGGTCAGTTGCCGCTGACCGATCCCGCTCGTCACGGTGAAGGCACGGTTTGCCCTGACGACCGTAAGGTCTCTGTCCAGCAGGAGCATGGGGGTGGGATTCTCCATGACGGCGGCCTGGTAGAGAGTGAGGTCTGTGTTGAGGTCGTCGACTCGTCTCTGCATATCCCATCTTCGGGAGATGGTGCGGTTGACCGCGGCGGCGATTGGCCTGAGGTCGGTATCGCACGCTGTCTCGTCCAGATGGACTTGAGGCCCTTTTCCCGGTACGGCATCCAGAGCCCCGATGATCTCTTGTATTTTCATAAATGTTGCCTCGGAAAGCATTCCCGCCCCTGTGTTTTGTGTGGGCCGATGAACAAAAGGGATCTCATACGGCCATATTTGGGGTCAGGGCCGCAATAGATCCCTTATTGCCGACGTTATCTACAGAAGGGGATATTTTCAGGTTATTATTGGAAGAGCTTATAATTTTCCATTAACCATATGATTCGTATTAATATAGTTAACGTATTTATCATGGTCCATTAAGGCCAATATATTGCCTTTTTAGGAGATTTTCATGCCAATAATGAGAAACAAATGGATTTTTAGGGACTGCTGGGATGATTTATCCTTTATGAGGTGAAGCCCCTGGCGGAAGCGAGAGAGAAAAGGCGTGGGATCTTTGCTCAGATGAGAGTTTAGAGGAGGTGATCCGGACAAGAGTGTGAAGGTTTCCCCTGCAGGAGAATGTGGGGGATGATGATCAGGCGTGCCGCCCCTATTGTAGAATCTTCATCCCCATTTCGCAGTTGGGGGTTGCACCCTCCGGACCCCCACGGACGAAGAAAGCCAGGGGGCGGTATGATGCTCGATTTCTCTTCGTTCCTCGGTTACAAGGAGAAGGATCAAGGATCGATCTTTCCACACCTCAGAAGACTGCGATATAGATTTTCATCTGGTATGCTTGAGGCGACCTATCGCCTCATCCCCGATTCTTCATGGGCCCGATTCTTGAAACCTTTTTTCGATCCATTCGGCAGATCTCCCATGCCCAGAGCCGCACGGGAAGGGTCTGATTCATATCCTCAGGGAACAAGGATATCTCTGATTGAAAGGAGCGTGACCTCGGTGTTCAGAAAAGTGCTGTACCCCACTGATTTTTCGGAATGTTCATACAAGGCCCTCGACTATATCAAGACTCTTAAGGCCGCCGGCACCGAGGAGGTGGTCGTCGTCCATGTACTGGACGAGCGGGAGATCGACCTCGTCTCGACCGGGATCGGGTGGCTGGCCGGCGACCGGATGGTCGAGTACGACGCCAAACTCGAAGGTCGGATGCGGGAGAACGCTCAGGAGAAACTGAACGGCATCCTCTCGGTCATCAAAGGCGCCGGAATGAAGGCGAAGGCCGAGGTGCGCAAGGGCTACCCCTCCGTCGAGGTGCTGGCCACGGCCAAGAGGGAACGGGTCTCCCTGGTCGTGATGGGCAGCCACGGCAAGAGCAACCTCGCCGGTGCGGTGGTTGGTTCGGTCTCCGAGGAGGTGCTCAGGAAGTCGACGGTGCCGGTCTTGATCGTGACCAGGGAGACGCAGAACGCCTGCATCGGCCGGTGAAGTTTTTCCGGGCATGAGAACCGATCTCAGGGGCTGCATCTCCTCATGATCTTCACCTCACCTTCCAGGTCCAATCTTCGGGGTCGCGACGACGAAAAAGGTATGGTGATCAGATCATGCCGTCCCCATTGCAGGATTTTTTTTCTGCGGCTCTGTAGAATCGGGCATGAACCTTGGGCTCAAGCATACGCGATGAACATTCCTGTTGGTCTCTGATGCGTGGATCCTTGCTCCCCCTTCGGAGCAGGACACCACATAGGGCGACCACTTCATTGCCGCCCCCACCTATCTTCGTCGTGGGGGGTCCGGGGGTGAAATCCCCGGTGCGAGATTCCAGGAAAGATTCTACGATGAGGGCGGCACATCTGATCATCACGCCCTCCCAAACATCGGTGCCGGGGGCGCTGCCCCTGGAGTGAGCATGAGGGAAGGCGATGGATGAAGGTCACAGGGGGCTGAGGTGATGAAAAGAGGATGTTTTCTACAGGGCCTTTTCTGCCGTTTCGCGGGAGGGAAGGACGGCATCACGTGTGATCCTGTTGAAAAGTGATCGGCTCTCCCCCCTCCCGATTCCATCTGCAGGGTCACGGGGATGGGAAGGCGTGATGATCAGGCGTACCGTCCAGACTTAGAATCTTCACCACCGTCTCGCGCCGGAGTCCTCTGTCTTCTCCGGCGATCATATCATCAAGATACATGCTGGTGACGACTCGTTCCTATCGTCGGGGAGATCGTTCCGTCGCCCCTCTCACTCCTCATTCTCCCCGCACAACTCAGACGGAAGAGGTTCTTCCTCCGCCCGGTGTATCCCCTTCCCGGTCCGGCGCCTGATGAGATATTTGTAGAACTCGTGAGACACGAAGAGGAGGATCGGGAAGGGTATGAGCAGGAGGAGGTAGGCGGGCGGGACGCTCGCGGTGTTGAAGATCGCCTGCACTGACGGTGCGGTGAGGAGGAGGTAGATCCAGATCGCCTCCAGGACCACGGCGACGATGAGCAGTTTGTTGGTGAAGAGGCCGCGTTCGAAGGCCGAGAACTCCCAGGAACGCAGCGTCCAGACATTGGCGAGTTGACAGGTCACCGCCCCGAGGAGAGTCATGGTCATCGCCTGCCGGTGGAGTTCGGTGCCGGCGATGGAGAGGTCGCCGTACTGCCAGCCCATCAGGAAGAGGAACCCGAGGAAGGCGGTCATCGCCGCGGTCGCCTCGATGATCCCCAGGAAGAAGTAGCCTCGCTTGAAGACTTCGCGGTCGAGGATCCGCTCGGTCTTTCCCACCGGCGGGATCTCCATGATATCTTTCTCGTGCCGCTCGGAACCGAGGGCGAGGCCGGGGAGCATGTCTGAGCCGAGGTCGATGGAGAGGATCTGGATCACGGTGAGCGGGAGCGGGATCCTGAGGAAGAACTGGAGGATGTACGGGACGATCTCGGGGACGTTGGAGGCGAGGATGTAGGTGACGAACTTTTTGATGTTGAAGTAGACGGTCCGCCCCTCCTCGACGGCGGCGACGATGGAGCAGAAGTTGTCGTCGATGAGGACCATGTCGGCCGCCTCCTTCGCGACCTCGGTCCCCTTCAGGCCCATGGCGATCCCGATGTCGGCCTTCTTGAGGGCCGGGGCGTCGTTCACCCCGTCGCCGGTCATCGCCACCACCTCGCCGTTCTTCTGGAGGGCGGTGGCGATCTGGAGTTTCTGGTCCGAACGCATCCTGGCAAAGAGGACGTCCTCGTCTTTGAGGATCTCTTCCAGGCGCTCGTCGGAGATCCCGGCCAGTTCGTCGCCGGTGATCACCCTATCCACCGAGAGTCCGACCGCCTCCGCCACCGCTCCCGCGGTAATGGGGTTGTCGCCGGTGAGGACCATCACCCTGATCCCGGCCCGCCGGCAGGTCGCGACCGCGCCCGGCACTTCGGCCCTGGGCGGGTCCATCAGCCCGATGAGCCCGAGATAGACGAGATCTTCCTCCTCATCGCCCTCGCCGTACGCAACCGCGAGGAGACGGTAGGCCTGCCTCTCCAGGTCTTCGGCGTGTGCGGCGATCCGCACCCGCTCTTCCTCGTCGAGAGTGACGGCCGCCCCGGTGCGGTCCCGGAAGGCGCGGCACTTCGGGAGGACCACTTCGGGGGCGCCTTTCGTGAAGATGAGACGGGCACCGTCCTTTGCATGGACCGTCGACATCATCTTGCGCTCGCTGGTGAAGGGGATCTCGGCCACCTTCTCGTATCCCATAGGCCCCACGCAGGCCTTCCTGGCCGCGGCGACGAGGGCGAGTTCGGTGGGGTCGCCATGGAGGTGGTCGCCCTCGATCGCCGCCCGGCAGTTGAGGAGCGCGGCCATGAGGAAAAATTCCAGGCGTTCGTCGGAGCCCTCGGTCCGCCCCTTGATGACCGCCTCGCCGTCGCCCAGGTAGCCCTCGCCGGTGACCGAGACCTCTTCCCCGCTCGAGAGGACGATCACCCTGGCCGTCATCTCGTTCCTGGTCAGGGTCCCGGTCTTGTCGGTGCAGATGACCGTGGTGCTCCCGAGTGTCTGGACCGAGTCGAGGTTCTTGATGAGGGCGTTTCGCCTCGCCATGTGCTGGCTTGCAAGCGAGAGCGAGAGGGTGATGGTCGGGAGCATCCCCTCCGGGACATTGGCGACGATGAGGGAGAGGGCGAAGATCGCCGCGACGAGCAGCCCGAACCCGGCAAAATAACTGAGGACGAAGAAGACTCCGCCGACCAGGACGGCGGCAAGGGTGAGGATCCGGGTGATCCTCACGATCTCTTTCTGCATCGGGGTCTGGCGCTTCTCCACCTCTTTTGCAAGGGTGGCGATCTTCCCGAACTCGGTCTTCCGGCCGGTGGCATAGACCACCGCCGTCCCGTTCCCGGAGGTGACGGTGGTCCCGGCAAAGACGACGTTCCTGGCCTCAAGGACCGATGCCGCTATAGAGGGCTCTGCGGTCCGGTGGCGCGGCCTCGACTCTCCGGTGAGCGTGGAGAGATCGACGTACAGCGAGTTCACCCCGGTCAGCACGGCGTCGGCGGCGATCCGGTCGCCCTCTTCGAGGAGAAGGACGTCGCCGGGCACGACCTCGCGGGCGTCCACCGTCTCGGCGACATCCTCACGCCGCACCGTCACCATCGAGGGCATGAGCCGCAGCAGCGCCTCGACGGTCTGGTCGGCCTTGTACTCCTGCCAGAAGGCGAAGGTGGCGTTGATGACCACCGCCCCCGCGATCGCATAGCCCAGGATGTCGTAGCCTTCGCCCGGCGCCGAGGCGTCGGCGATGAGTGAGAGGACGGCGGCGACTTCGAGGAGGACGGCGAAGAACTGGGTATACTGGCGGAGGTATACCCTGAAATAGTTCTTCTTCTCCCGTTTCTGGATGACGTTTGGCCCGTGGACGCCGAGACGTTCGGCGGCCTCCGCTCCGGTCAGCCCCTCCTCCCGTGACTCGGTCCGGGCATAGAGTTCCTCGCGGTCCCCGGCATAGATCGCCATCGGCCTTCACCGGCAGGGCATCTGCCCGGGGTCTCTCCGCGTCTCTGCTATATATGTGATCAGGCAGTTCTGCCGTCGAGATAGTCCTCAAAGGCCCGGAGGGCCGCGGGCAGATCGGTCCGTGCGAACCCGACCCTGAAGTGGCTGTCTCCGTACTCGTAGGCCGTCGAGGGGAGGAGGAGCACCCCGCTCTCCTGCACGGTCCTGATGGCGAAGGCCTCCGCGCTCTCATCGGTGAGCAGGCGCGGGAAGCCGATGGCACCGGCCGTGGGGCGGACCCAGGCGAAGCGGTCGGCGTGACGTGCGAAGAAGGCGTCCAGGAGGGCGAGGTTGGACCTGATGATCCCGAGGTTGCGGCCGACGATCTCCTCGGTGTGCCTGAGGGCGAGGGCGGTCAGGAACTCGGAGGGGGCGCTGCAGCAGATGGTGGTGTAGTCCTTGAGGGCGGCGACCCGCCGGCGCAGTTCGGCGTCCCGTGTTGCCGTCCACCCGATCCGCAGGCCCGCAAGCCCGAAGGCCTTGGACATCACGCCGACCGAGACTCCTTTCTCGTAGATATCGGCCATCGGTGGGAGGCGGTCGGCGGGGTCGTACTCGAGGAAACGGTAGACCTCGTCTGAGAAGACCCAGGCCCCGGCGTCCTCGGCGATGTCCCTCACCGCCCGAAACTCCTCATGGGTCATGTGGCACCCGGTCGGGTTGTGCGGGGTGTTGATGACCACGGCCTCAGTCTCCCTGGTGACCAGGTCCTTGAGGGCCTCGATGTCGGGCCGCCACCCGTCCTCGTCGCGGAGCGTCCAGTGCGAGACCCGGCACCCGATGGACCGTGCCACCTCGTGGAGGGACTGGTAGGCCGGGGACTGGACGACGACGTGGTCGCCGGGGCCGAGCATGGCGTGCATGCAGAGAAAGATCGACTCCTCCGCCCCGGCGGTGACAAGGACATCGTCGGGAGCGATTGCGGAGTATATCCCGGCGACCTCCCGGCGCACCTCAGGGCCGCCGGCCGACTCGGTGTACCCGAGCCAGAGATCTTTGAACCGTTCTTCGGCCCCGTCCTCCATCAAAAGCAGGTCGGCGAGGTGCACCGACTCGCAGTCTGAGGTGCAGAGGAGGTGGGGGGCCGAGAACTCGTACTGTGCAAGAAAACGTTCGAGTCTGAAGTCCTGAAGATGCATAAGAGATGACATTGGTTTTTCTGGCGGATAAAGGATGTCGGCGAGGGAGAGCGTTCTCTTCTGAATGATTGGCCCTCTGCCTTTCCTGCCCGATCTGTGTTCCGGGGGTCTCGGGTGGTGACCGCCCCCCGGCGTGAAGATGGGAAAGGCGTGATGATCAGGCGTGCCCCCCCCTGAAGAATTTTCGGCTTTGTAGAATTGGGCATGAGGCGAGATCACGCCTCAAGCATAGGGGATGAAAATATCATCTCAGAATTGGATCGATTCTTGATCCTCATCCTTGGGTTCGAGGAGTGAATCGAAGTCGAGCATCATGCCGCCCCTCGGCTATCTTCGTCGTGGGGGGTCCGGGGGGTTTCCCCCCGGCGCGAGACAATGGTGAAGATTCGACGATCTGGGGCGGCCGTTCTGATCGACGTGCCTTCCCAAACATCGGTGCCGGGGGCAGCGGGCCGTGGTGTTCCCAACCGCCTCCCGGTCGTGAGGAGCGTGATCAGGTTTTTCTCCCCCGCACAATTCCGGAACCAACCCCGTTGATCCGCGTGGCGGTTCAGCCTTCTGATCGATTTCGGCATGTGCTCATTATTATATACCCACGCGATATCTCCACCATGGAACCGCTCATCACGACCATACCCCCGGGACCGCGTGCCCGGGCCGTTCTGGAACGGGACCGGCGGGTCGTCTCCCAGTCGATGGCCAGGGAGTATCCGCTGGTCATCGAACGGGCCGCGGGCACCAACCTCTGGGACGTGGACGGGAACCGGTACCTCGACTTCACGGCCGGGATCTCGGTGATGAACGTGGGGTGGAACCACCCGGCGGTCGTCGAGGCGGTGCGGGAACAGGCGGGGCTTCTGTCGCACGGGGCGTTCCTCGACTTCTGCTCCGAGGTGCCGGTTCGGTTTGCCGAGGAGTTGGTGAAGATGCTCCCCAACGGACTCGATCAGGTCTATTATTCCAACTCGGGCGCGGAGAGCGTGGAGGCCGCTCTCAAACTTGCCCGCCGGCACACGAAGCGGAAGTACTTCATCTCCTTCTACGGCGGTTTCCATGGCAGGACCTATGGGGCGCTCAGCCTCACGGCGACGAAGGTGATCCAGCGGAAGCACTTCGGCCCCTTCCTGCCGGTGATCCATGCCCCGTACCCCGACCCGTACCGTCCCTTCGGCCTCGAATCGGTGAGTTGCGCCGTCGACGTGGTCAGGTACCTCAGGGAGGAAGTCTTCAGAACCGAGGTCTCGCCTGAGGAGGTGGCGGCCATCGTTGTCGAACCCATCCAGGGCGAGGGAGGGTATGTCGTCCCGCCGCCCGGGTTCCTGCGGGGCCTGCGGGAACTCTGCGACGAGTACGGGATCCTCCTGGTCGCCGACGAAGTGCAGGCCGGGTGCTACCGGACCGGGCGGTTCCTTGCCTCCGAGCACGGGGGCGTCGTCCCCGACATCGTCTGTCTGGCCAAGGCCCTCGGTGGCGGGATGCCGCTTGGCGCCACCGTCGCGTCAGAGGAGGTGATGAACTGGCCGCCGGGATCGCATGCCAGCACCTTCGGCGGAAACAATGTGGCCTGCGCCGCGGGACTGGCGGTGCTCGAGATCATGCAGGCGCCAGGGTTCGGGGAGCACGTGAGGGAGGCCGGGGCCGTGCTCCTCGACGGGCTCCGCCGGCTCCAGGAACGCCACGAGGTCGTCGGGGACGTACGCGGGGTCGGGATGATGGCCGGGATCGAACTGGTCGAGGACCGGGTGAGCAGGGTGCCGGCGCGGGAGACCAGGAACCGCGCCCTGGTGCGAGCGTTCGAGCGGGGACTCACCCTCCTCCCCGCGGGCGAGTCGGTGATCCGTTTCTCCCCGCCGCTCGTCATGGACGAAGCGGAGATCAGGACCGGGCTTGCGGTTCTGGACGAGGCGATGGAAGGCCTCTGAGGAGTTGATGAAGATGAGAAAAGTTACCTATGTCAGCCTGGAATCGGACGAGGGGATGCATGCCTCCTATGAGGCGGCCCTCTCCGACCTGGAGAGCCGGCTTGGCCACCGCCACCCGCTCTTCATCGGCGGGAAACAGTTTACGACGACACGGGAGTTTGCAGTCAGGTCGCCGGTCGACCAGGAGGTGATCACCGGCCACTTCCAGCAGGCCGGCGAGGAGGAAGCGAAGGCGGCGGTCGAGGTGGCGAGGGACGCATACCCGGCATGGAGCAGGACCGACCCGGCCGAGCGGGTGGCGGCGATGCGGGCGACGGCGACGGCCCTCGAACGCGAGGTCTACCACCTCGCCGCCCTCATCACGATGGAGGCCGGGAAGACCAGGGCCGAGGCCGTCGCCGAGGTCGGGGAGGCCGTCGACATGATACGGTACCACTGCGACCTCTATGAGCGGGCGGACGGGTTCGTCGTCCCGATGCGGCCAGAGGTGCCGGGGGCGACGAACCGGAGCGTGATGCGCCCGCACGGGGTCTGGGCGGTCATATCGCCCTTCAACTTCCCGCTCGTCCTCGCGGCCGGGGCGGCTGGGGCGGCCCTCCTCACCGGCAACACGGTCGTGCTCAAACCCGCGAGCAAGACCCCGCTCTCAGGCATCCGTCTGTATGAGGCCTTTGTCGAAGGGGGGGTGCCGGACGGCGCCGTCAACCTGGTCACCGGCCCCGGCCACCCCTTCGGCGAGGTGGTCACCGCCCACCCGGCGGTCGACGGGATCGCCTTCACGGGGTCACGTGAGGTGGGAATGTGGCTGATGCGTACCTTCCTGGCACGGCAGGCGTACCCGAAACCGGTGGTGGCCGAGATGGGGAGCAAGAACCCCTGCATCGTCACCGGCACGGCCGACCTGGAGAAGGCGGTCGAAGGGGTGGCCCGCGCCGCATTCGGGTACGGCGGGCAGAAGTGCAGCGCCACCTCGCGGGTCTATGTCCAGCACGAGGTCGCCGAAGAGTTTGCCAGGATGCTTATCAGGCGGGCCGGGGAGATCGTCGTCGGCGACCCGCGGGAGCGGGAAGTCTTCATGGGGCCACTCATCTCGGCGCAGGCAAAACAGACCTTCGAGGCGGCGGTCGCCAGATGCCGGCAGGACGGCGGGCGGGTGCTGGCCGGCGGGCAGGTGCTGGAGAAGGGTGCCCTGGCCCGCGGATTCTATGTGCAGCCCACGGTCGTCGCCGGCCTCCCCGAGAGCCACCCCCTGATGAAGCACGAACTCTTCGTCCCCTTCCTCTGTGTGCAACCGGTCGCATCTCTGGATGAGGCGGTTCGACTTTCCAATGATACCGGGTACGGTCTGATCGCCGGGATCTTTGCTGAAGACCCGGAGGAGGTGCGTTCCTTCTTTGATGGGATCAGGTCAGGGGTCTGTTATGCCAACCGGCAGGGCGGGGCGACGACCGGGGCGTGGCCGGGCGTGCAACCCTTCGGCGGGTGGAAGGCGAGCGGGTCGGCGGGGAAGGGCGTCGGCGGGCCGTATTATCTCCTCTCGTACCTCCGCGAGCAGGCGCAGAGCAGCCAGAACGGCCTCTGACCACCACCTTTTTCTGGCCCCCCTGCTATTCACCGGCATGCGATTGGCCATGGAACGCTGGCACCTCCCCGACCTGAAGCAGGCGGTGGCGAGGTGCCGGGAGAGGAACGGGCAGGGGATCGTGTGCACGCTGACCCCGATCGGGGAGTTTGCAAAAGACAAAAACGAAGTGAAGAGGTGGGCGTCTGAATATAATGCAGCCGTCCGTGCCGCCGACAAACGCAAACTCGACGCCGCGGTGGGGGTGAAGTTGACTGCGCTGGGAGGGGTCATCGATCCCGAGGGTGCGCTCGAGCGACTGGACGCAATCGTCGGCGAGGGCGAACGGCGCGGCGTCGCCATCGAACTCGATATGGAGGGACGGGGGCTGGTGGACCTCGCGATGGAGGCGGCGTATCGGTGTGCGACCGCCGAGCCCCCGCTCACCCTTGCCGTGCAGGCCTATCTCGACCGGACGGTCGACGACCTCTCGCACCTCGCAGTGACCGGGACCAGGCCGCGCCTGGTGAAGGGAGCGTACCTCGGGGACGCCGACGACTTCTTCGAGGTCCAGGACCGGTTCAAAAGTGTCGCCGCCAGGCTCATCGCCTCAGGCCGTCCCTTCTCGGTCGGCACCCACGACCCCGACCTGGTGGCATGGCTCCTCCATGCCGGCGGCGCCTCGAAGGAGCAGGTCGAGTTCGCCTTCCTGACCGGGCTGGCCGACCGGACAAAAGAGCAGATGGCTGGGCAGGGGTGGAAGGTGAGGGAGTACCTCCCCTTCGGCGAGGCGGCGGGGGCCTATGTGGAACGGCGGCGTCGCTACCTTGCGACCCTGCGGGCACTGGGGAGGATGCCGCTCCCCTGATGCTCATTTCTCCCGTGTCTCGCCGGCGACCCAGGCCAGGTAGTCGGCGTCGCCGCCGATGACCGGGAGGGCGATGATCTCAGGGACATCATAGGGGTGCGCTCCCTTCAGGGTGGCGGTGAGGGCGGGGAGAAGATCGCCTCTCGTCTTGATGACCAGGAGCTCTTCGCGCTCGCTGGTGATCTTCCCCTCCCACCAGAAGACCGACCCCACCCCGAAGAGACTCACGCACGCGGCCAGCCGTTTCTCGACGACCAGGCCGGCAATCTCTTCGGCGTCACCGGACGGGGCGGTGCAAAGGACGACGACAAACTCAGTGTCCATCAGACCCACCCCCGCGTCCGCATGGCGTCCAGGGTGTTGGTGACGGCGATGGAGTAGGCCGCCCGGCGCAGCGATGTGCCGGAGATGAGGGCCTTCTCGTGGACGCTATGGTAGGTGTCCTTCATCTGTTTGCGCAGTCGCCGGTCGACCTCAGCCTCGTCCCAGTGGTCGAGGGTGGCGTTCTGCACCATCTCGAAGTACGAGACGACCACCCCGCCGCCGTTGCAAAGGATGTCGGGGAGGAGGAGCACCCCGTTCTCTTCAAGGGCGCTCTCGGCCGCCACGGCCACCGGGCCGTTCGCAAACTCGGCGACGATCCCGGCCCGCACCTCCCCGGCGTTCTCTTGGGTGACCGCGTTCTCGAGGGCCGCAGGGATGAGGAGGTCGACGTCGAGAGTGAGGAGGTCGGCGCTGCTCACCTTCCTGCCGCCCGGAAAACCGGCGACCCCCCCGGTGGCGTGCTTGTGCTCGATGAGGCGGTTGATGTCGAGGCCCTCCCGGTTCATCACCCCACCCTGACTGTCGCTCACCGCCACCACCTTCGCCCCGGTGAGGATGGAGGCGAGGCGGGCGGCATGGCTCCCCACGTTCCCGAAGCCCTGGACCGCGACCGTCGCCCTGGCAAGGTCGATCCCGGCGTCCTTTGCGGCCTCTTCGACAACGTACCACCCGCCCCTTGCCGTGGCGTCGACGCGGCCTTCAGAACCCCAGACCGAGAGTGGTTTGCCGGTGATCGCCCCGAAGGCGTTTCTCCCGGCGATTCTGGAGTACTCGTCCATCATCCAGGCCATCACCCGGGCGTTGGTGTAGACGTCGGGTGCGGGGATATCCTCGTCGGGCCCGATGAACCTGGAGACCGCCCTGATATAGGCCCGGCTCAGCCGTTCGAGTTCGGCCTCGGAGAGTTCCTTGGGATTGCAGACCACGCCGCCCTTCGCCCCGCCGAGCGGGAGGCCGAGGAGGGCGCACTTCCAGGTCATGATCGCCGCAAGCCCCCGGATCGACTCCAGGCTTTCGTCGGGGTGGTAGCGGATCCCCCCCTTCGTGGGCCCGCGTGCGTCGTTGAACTGGACCCTGAACCCCTCGAAGACCCTGATCTTCCCTGAGTCCATCCTGACTGGGATGGAGACATGGAGTTCGCGCATCGGCATCGTGAGGGCGGCTTCGGTTTCGGCGTCCAGTCCGAGGTCGGCGACGCAGGTGCAGACATGCCTGATGATGGTTTCGAGGAGCCCGGTCGTGCTCATAGTGAGGGCAGCATTCTCGCGCGCTGAGATAAATATGGTGTCGAGGGGTGGGGGAGTTCACTGCGCGCCCCTTGGTTACCAAATTCAAATTGTAGCAAGAGGAAAAAATTTACATACTGCACAATATAGCACAACATGCCAGATCGATCCATATCGGCCGACTAAAAATCATCAAAAATCGAAAATACATACATACTGCATTAATTGGTCAATCTATCTTCATGTATTATTACGTCAAATTATTTTTTACAATATTATAATTCCTCAGCAAATCGGGATTAGGAGCGTGAAAAAGTGCTAAAATCAGTACCGGACGGTATTGACCGTCATATTATTAGGATAACCTTCACCGGATCCTCGATCGATCCGACGTCGAACGCCGCCGTACGGCAGAATTGGGGGCGGTTGCTTTGACACAACACAACAAATCTAAATTTTCAGTTCCGCGCGTCGTCAGGTCTACCACAGGAGATCTGGTCGTTGAAATTTCGACCCGAATTTTTCCAATCGACGTTTCGAGCCGATATACAGTCCTAAATACAGGGGGCACAGTTCGTATCGTCGATTTGACTGCAGGGGTCGTTGGGATGATTTCACGGAATTATGGGCCGTTTCAAATTGATATACCTGGGATCGGTTCGTATTATGCCCCAATAAATAAAATTCGGGATCTAGCACGGGGGAAACGTGGGCCGGTTCGTCTGTACCCGCTGACGGAGGTGCGATCAACATGATTGAGGCGTTTCAGCCCATGATCAGCGATTTGAGGACTGTATTGAATCGAGCATAAACTCGTTGCTCATGCTTATCTGATGAAATTTGTTTCATAGTGAGCATATCCCTAAATTCTTGATCGGGAGGGGGCGGACACCCCCGGCCCATCAAAACCCCCGATACAACCCCGCCCGCCGCGCCTCCGCCACCGCCTCCTCGTACTCCTCCACCCTCAACGGACGCCCCAGACTCTCCTGACACGGCGCCGTTTCCGCGGCGGCATGCCACATCGGGCGATACTGGTCCATGACATTCACGTACGCATCCCGCGAGACCTCCTCGGCGATGAAACGAAAGACCTCGCGGCTCCCGGCCAGGCCGTCGGGGAGGACGAGGTGGCGGATGATCAGGCCCCGCACCGCGACTCCCTCGTCGTCGACGACGAGGTCGCCGACCTGCCGGTGCATCTCGAGGAGCGCGGCCTTCATGTGTCGGGTGTAGTGTGGGGCAT
Organism: Methanofollis formosanus; assembly: GCF_019633745.1. Lineage (NCBI taxonomy): Archaea > Methanobacteriati > Methanobacteriota > Methanomicrobia > Methanomicrobiales > Methanomicrobiaceae > Methanofollis > Methanofollis formosanus. The sequence goes on from NZ_CP037968.1 coordinate 2,914,538, forward strand.
GGGAGAGACGGCGTGCGGTCTCGTCGTCGCCGTACTTGGCGTCGGGCATGTAGATGTCGAAGACTCCGTCGAGGAATTTGAGGGTATGGACGCAGTCGTAGCCGCCGGTGTTGTAGACGAGCGGGACGGAGAGCCCGGCCCCGGCGGCGATCACCAGCGCCCCCAGGATCTGGGGAACATAGTGGGTCGGGGTGACGAAGTTGATATTGTGACAGCCCCGTCGCTGGAGGGCGAGCATCATCATGGCAAGGTCGTCGCAGGAGACCTCATACCCGGCGCCCTCCTGGCTGATGGAATAATTTTGACAAAATTCACAACGCATCGTGCAGTTGGAAAAAAAGATCGTCCCCGAACCGTACCGGCCGACAAGTTCTGGCTCTTCCCCGTAGTGCGGCCCGAAACTCGATACCTTTGGGTCTGCCCCGCTCCGGCAATATCCCCGCTCTCCATGGAGACGGTCGACCCTGCACTGCCGCGGGCAGAGCGTGCAGGCAGAGAGAATCGCCCGGGCCGCCTCGGCCCGGCGTGCAAGTTCCCCGCTCCTGAGAAGGGAGAGGTATGAGGCCTCCCTCTCTCCCATTGGTGAGAACCTGGCGGTGTTTGGTCAGGTCACGACGAACCTGCCGGTCATCTGTGCCGGGTGGACGTCGCAGCGGAAGAAGTAGTCCCCTGGTTCCTCGGGTGCAGTGAACGTGTAGGAGATCTGGGCCGGGCCGGTGATGACATCGCCGCGGAAGATCACTTCGACAGCGGCTTCGGTCTCGTACACGGCAAAGTTGTGGTCGACCCCCTCGTCCTGGTTGTCGAAGTTGATGATCACCGGCGCCCCGGCCGGGACGCTGATCTCGTCGGTGTTGAACTGGTTGTTCAGGGCGCTCAGGTCAAAGGTAACGCTCTCCCCTGAGGACACGATCTCCTCGGTCTCGGTCTCGTTCGTCGTCTCATTCGTTGTCTCGTTCACGACCTCAACGGTGGTCTCGGTTGCGGTCTCAGTCATGGTCTCGGTTACGGGTTCGGTAACCGTCTCGGTCACGGTCGTCTCTATAGGTGTCGGCGTGGGTGTTGTCGTCCCTGGTTCCCCCGTACACCCGGCCGCCATGACCAGGGCGACCAGGGCGGCGAGTGCCAGCAAGCGTACCATAGCATGCATGGTGCCGCACAGGGCTATACCAGTTCATATATCTTTCGGGCTTCTCTATATGCCGGGGCATCGAACCCTAGAGTGATGCGCGAACTCGCTGCCGTGAAGACCGAGGTGAAAAGATCGCGCTTTTACGCCCACCTCTATGCCCTCGACGACCCCGACGAGATTGCGGAGGTGCTCGACCTCCACAGAAAAATGTACCGCAAGGCCGCCCACCACTGTTCTGCCGTGCGGTTTCTGCCGGGCAGAGACCCGGTCGAGGCCACCAAAAACGACGGCGAGGTCGGTCATCCGGGCAAGGCCATCCTCGGCGTCCTGGAAAAACATGCCCTCGACCACCACGCTCTCGTCGTCTCCCGACTCTTCGGCGGGATCAAGCTCGGCCCCGGCGGGGTGACCAGGGCCTTCAGGGACGCCGGTGAGAGTGTGGCCGAGTATTATCTGCATGAGGGATGAGAGGGTTTTGGTGGTGCGCCGGGAAACACCTGATACCAGAAACACTCTCAGATCATATCCCTGAAGTCTCTCCCGGTCTTGGGCTTTGTAGAATTTTTCATGAGGCGAGCGCCCGCCTCAAGCATACGTGATGAAAATATCATCTCAGAACTGGATCGATTCTTGACCCTCATCCTTCCGTTCTAGGAGCGAATCGAAGTCGAGCATCATGCCGTCCCCTGGCGCGAGCTGGCATGTAAATCTCGACGATTGTGCGGCCGATCCATCAGAAGAACTCTCTATAATCTGCGTATTGGCTTCAACGGAATATAGTGATTTAAATCTCTCATGCAAACCTGAAGAGAGGGCCGTCAGGATCATTTTCATGGTAATTCAGCATGAACCCCAGGCTCATGCCCGATTCAACAGAGCCCAATTTAGATGAGAACCTGGATTTGCAACCCCGGGCACGAGGACGTGGAACGGCCTGGGATACGCCGTCATCGATCCCTCCGTGAGGGCAGGTTTACAGAACAGGATAGGTTTAAACTAGCAACTTCCGCAACATGCATCAAAAAAATATATATTTAAGAAAATAATATCGCCGCCTGTTGAAAGGTGACTTCAGATGAAACTCAGGCTTCTCGCTACGGCACTCCTCCTGACATTCGTGGTGGCGTTCGTCGGTCTCGGTGTCCTCCTCGTCTTCCATCCCGGCCACGGAGGGCCGCAGGTCTCGCTCGAGATCGTCCCGCCCGACGAGATTCCGGCGGTCGTCAGAGAGGCGGAACGGCACTTCACCTCCAACCTTACCGGCGCCGTCGCCGGCGATGCCACTCTGGTGCGGTCGCTGGACCGGAATATCCGCGACTTCTATCTGGTCCCGTTCCATCGGGAAGAGGTCACGGCGGTCGCACAAATTTCCGTCTCTGAAAACGGAACACCGGATTTTTCTCAATGGAGACATGACCTCTCAGGGACCGTCGCGTGGATGCACCCCCCCTTCACGGCGGCGATCCTCATGCTCCGCAATGCCGGCTACACCGGTGGGAAATGGAAGGCACGCATGGTGAGCGTCTCCGGCGGCGAACCGGTCATGCCGTACTTCTGGGAGTTTGAGGAGGAAGCGGGTGAGAGGGTGTACATCGGATATGACCAGAAAAATGATGAAATCAAGCTCTATTCTAAATTGGTACCCGATTTGTGGCCGAATGATAGAAAGAGTGATCCGCAAAATCCGCGTCCAGATAGTCCCGTCAGCCCTGCCTAGGAGCGCCCTGCCTGTATAGAAATAGCTCAGAATTGCTATATAATTCTAGAAACAGATCTCAGAACACGGACGTCGATCCGGCGTCCATGCAGGGACCGGATGCACCACCAGACCCGCACCCTGCCCCTGCAGTTAGATACGCTCCATTTCGGGTTTTTCTCGACCGTGACGGTGAATAGGGCTCTCTTTCTCTTGCTGCTCTTCTTCGTCCCTACCTTCGGGGCGTCGGCAGACCGCCCTGATCGCCCTGACCGGATACGTACAGACTGTCGGGTTCGAAGATGCCGGGGCCACCGCCTCAATAGTCAGGAGCATGGAGAGTCACGGACTCACCGTCACGCTGGAGCCATGCCCGGCCAGGATGCCGGCGGGAGACCTGGTCACGACCTGGAATGTCGTCGGTATGAAGGAGGGGGAGAGCAACCTGACCGTCGTGGTCTGCACCCACTACGACACCTCTGTCCCTCCCAGGCCCGGTCGCCGACGATGTCGCCTTCGTCGTGCGGATTCTGGCCGACAGCGAAGAGGTGAACCTGACCCCCAACTGCGGGGCCAAGTTGCTACTATCCCCTTGACCCGGATACGCACTCTTTTCTCCACCGGGCGCCGACTTTTTTCTGTGGGACCAGAATTCCTCAACAGACTTTTTTGTCGCTCCTCACCGAAGAGCATCACGCCGCCCCCGGCTCCCGGGCCGGCGATGTGGGAGGAGGTGCTCGCCCCGACCCGGGAGAAGAGCGGGACGTTGCTCTCCCCGGAAGAAGTAGAGACGATCTGTGCGGAGATGAAAGGTGCGGAGACGAAGCGTGACCTCCTTGCGGTCGTCGGCCGCGGGGTCTCCTTCTTCCAGGTCACCGACCTGCGGGCGATGATGGGGAACTTCAGGAGAAAGACCGAAGACCTCGAGCCAGGATACCGGCGCCGCCTCCTGCCGAAGGTGGAGGAACAGGTGATGGGGGCGTACCACGACCTCGCCCTCACCTGCCGGGGCGAGAAGAACCTTGAAGATGGCCCGGTGGACGCCTCCCTCCCTGCCTACGCGGAGATGGTCGCGGAGGCCTGCCGGGCCAGGGTGGCGGCCGGGAAAGAGCCCGACCTCCTCTTCCTCAAGTATCTCCTTGCGGCCTACACCATGTACGTCCGCGGCCGCCCCGCCCACCCGGTCGGGACGCCGTTCCCCGGCGGGCTTGAAGTCTACGCCGAGGGCGAGGTATATTATTGTCCGGTCAGGGAGAAGGAAGGTGATGTCCCCTTCTCCCTCTGCCCGTACTGCCCGGCGCGGCAGGACACCGGCGTCTGTTCCCTCCACCGCCGGGACGAGATGGAGAGGATCGAAAAATTAGGGGTCATCGAAAAGTCACGCCGGCACTACCACGGATGAGAAAGAACCTGATCCGGCAGAGGTGGCGAACCGCCCGTCGGTGACCGGGGCGAGGGGCGAACGGGCCCTGACATAGGCCTCCACCGCCTCGATGACCTTGATCCCGGTCCTGAGTTTTCGTTCCTCCGGTATATCGGCGAAGAGGGCATACCCGTCCCCTCCTCCCGCAATATACTCGTTGACCAGGACGGTGTACACGCCTTCGTCCGCGACCGGCACCCATGCCCCGTCTTTCCAGACCAGCACCGATTGCACCCGTGAGCCTTCGCACCGCACTTCCTGGACCGCTTTTTTATCATAGACCGCGGCATAGGCAGGCATCGCAGGGTCAATCACCACCCGCACCCCGCCGACCTGGAGGAACCCCGACTCCTGAATGCCCTCGAAGTCGGGGCCAAGGGCCGATGCGCTCATCTCAAACATCCGGCGCACCTCGGTCCCGTTCATGCTGACGACCACGACCTCGTTGCCGAACGGAAAGATCTCGGCGAGCATCCCCCGCGTGATCGGGCCTGCCGGGAAGACGCGGTCGCCCCTGATCCCCCCGCTGTTGACAACGGCGACCTCGGCCTTGTCGAACCATGCCAGCCAGGCATCGGCGACCAGGTCGCCGAGCGGCATCTCCCGCGTGCGCAGGTGCGCCTTCACGGCGTCGATCGGCACCGTGCTCTCGCCGATCGCCTCCTGCTCCTGCTTTTCCATCGCCTCCCTGAAGGGCGCGAGATACTCCCTGACCGCCGGGTCGGACCCGACCGATTCGTCCATCGGCACCGTCTCCCACTGCCAGTCCTCGATCCCGTCGTCGGTTATCGTGCACCTCAGGACACCGAGACACTCGCCCTGACTGCCGTCATGGACGATGAGCGTCGTCCACCCGTCCGGGCCGTCGACGCTCTCGCAGACATAGGTGTGGTCATGCCCGCCGACGATGAGATCGATCCCCTCGACCTGCCGTGCAAGGTCTTCGTCGCAGGCCGCGCCCATATGCGAGAGAGTGACGACGATATCGGCGCCTTCGTCCCTGAGGACCTTCACCTCGTCTCTGGCCGTGCCCACATAGTCGGGGTCGACCGCGACGTTCGGGCCGGGGTTGGTGATGAGAGCGAGGTCGGGGGTGATCAGGCCGAAGAGCCCGACCCTGATCCCGTCGACCTCGACGATTGTAGAGGGCCTGATGACCGCGGCGAGGTCGGCGTCGCCGATCTCGAGGTTGGCCGAGAGGAGCGGGAACCCGGCATGGCGGGTGGCATTCAGATAATGTGCCACCCCATAGTCGAACTCGTGGTTGCCCGGGCAGGCCGCGGTATACCCGGCAAGGCTCATGGCCTTCAGTTCTGGTTCGCCGCCATAGGTGGCGTACAGCGGACCGGTCAGGTCGTCTCCGGCCGAGAGCAGCATCCATCCGTCGACATCTGCTGCGATCGCATCTTTCGCGCTCGCGATCCGCTCGATGCCCCCGACGCTCGCGCCGGTGTCGTTTGCGTAGGGGAAGATGTGGCCGTGGAGGTCGGCCGTCGTCATGATGGCGATCTCTCGTGGACCTTCATGGGAGAGGAGCGACGCCGCACCATAGACCGAGAGCGTGAGGAGGCCAACAGCGAGGAGGAGCAGTACGGCCTTCATGCTGGGAGAGAGAGCGGACGGTATTTTCACCCTCTACAGTGGGGGAGGCCGGAAAATAATAGTTGGTCTTTTCTCCGGCAGGTGCCGGAGTATTATTCAGGGAGACCGTCGGAGGCCGGGCGCATCATCGGCCGGACGTTCGCCCCTTCAAGGTCGCCGATGGCGAAGGAGAACCGCGCCCTGATCGAGGAGGGGAGGTCGGATTCGGGGATGGAGACAAAACCATAGTCCCCGTAAAATTCGACAAGCTGGAGGGTCGAGTGCATGTACAGGTCTTCTCCGCCGCAGGCACCGACCAGCGCTTCGGTGACCTTCCTGGCATACCCCCGGCCTCGCATCTCCATGGGGGTGAAGACGCCGTCCACCTCCAGACCGTCGGGGTGGCGGCGGCACCTGGCCACTGTCGCGAGCGTCCCCTCCACAAAGAGCCCGAAGATCCGGTCGGTCGCCGGGTCGGCCGTCTGCCCGTGGTACCCGGTCCAGATATCCTCGGCGAGTGGGAATTCCTCGGGCGCAAGTTCACGTACCTCCTCGTGGAGGTCGGAGGGCCGGGCAAGGACCAGGACCGAGCACGGCGCCTTCCTGGCGACGGCCAGGGCGGTGCTCCCGATCCGGATGTTCCTGATATAGTCGGTCCTGCCAAGACGAGGGATGACGATCAGCCCGGCCCCTGCGTCCCTGGCCGTCCTGACGATCTCGTCGGAGGGCCGGCCGGTCCTGAGAAGGGTCCGCACCTCGATTCCGCAGGACTCCTGGTGACTCTTCAACCTCGCGAGTTCCTCCTCGGCGGCCTGCTCTTCCTCCACGCTATGACCACTCGTGAGCACATGGAGGAGCACCACCTCATCGGCCCCGAGGGCGGGAAGGAGTGCCGCCGCCTCTCGTGACGGGCGGCCGAAGGCCACCGGGCAGAGGACCGGAGTGTTTCCCGGACGCTGTCTTTCGGCGCCGTCCCTGGCGATCACCACATGGACCCCTGCCTCCTCCAGCACCCTGGTCGAGACACTCCCGAGAAGAAGCGTGCCGATGAGTCCGTATCCCTGGGCGCCGACGACGACCGCCGTCGCCTCCTCCTCCCTGGCCGCGGTCAGGACCGCAGTGGCGACCACCCCGTCCCCGGAACGGACAATGCGGTACCCGACTTCCTTCACTCCGGTCCTCCGGTACGCTTCGGCACACTTTGAGAGCGCCCGTTCCGCCGCTTCCTCGGGCGACTGCAACGACTGACCTGCGAACCACGGTCGCCCTTCCTCCCCGGGCCCGAGAACATGGAGCAGCGTCACCCGCCCGAGGCGCGGCAGGAGAGGCACCACCGCTCCCGCCTCCTCTGCGTTCTGAGAAAAATCTGTTGCAAAGACCACCCGATCAAAGAGCCAGGAAACCATAATCCCTCGATACCGGGTGGGGGCCTCTCCGGCTAAATACCCTCTGGTCTGATCCGGCGCAAATCTTTTCATGCCTGCCCGGTACGGGTGTGCCCATGCAGAGAACAATGAGCCGTACCGGACGTACCTTTCTTGAAGAGACGAAGTTTGTGTACCTCGCACCGTCAGACCAGGTGCTCGGCAGGCCGCAACCGCCGCTCGAGCGCCCGCATGCCGGGCCGGTGACATCGCTCCCGCCTCCAGAAGATGCCGACCTCAGGCCGGTCGACCTGGTCGAGGCGATCGCCCGAAGACGGAGCGTTCGCACCTATGCTCCGGAACCCCTGCCGCTTGCCACCCTCTCGTACCTTCTCTGGTGCTCGCAGGGTGTGACCTCGGTCTACAGAGACGCCTGGACCTTCAGGACCGTGCCGTCGGCCGGGGCACGCCACGCTCTGGAGACTTATCTCCTCATAAATCAGGTGGAAGGGCTTGCACCGGGGCTGTACCATTATGCAGCCCTCTCACATGGTCTCTCAGAGATCGAAGCCCCTGAGGACGCTGCCGAAGCCGTCGAGGAGGCGCTGATCAGCCAGCCGATGGTCGGCAACGCCGCCGTCGTCTTCCTCTGGGCGGCCGACATCTCCCGGATGACCTGGCGGTACGGCGAGCGGGGCTACCGGTACATCTTCATGGACGCCGGGCATGCCTGCCAGAACCTCTATCTTGGTGCCGAAGCCGTCGGGTGCGGGGTCTGTGCCATGGCCGCCTTCGACGACGACGCCCTCAATGCTCTCCTCGGCCTCGACGGTGAGAGGCTCTTCGCCATCTACGCCGCCGCGGTAGGGCAGAAGGGGTAATACTCATACTGTTTTTATTCTGACCGAGTAGCACAAAGTTTCTAACCCGTGATGTCATAGCTGAATCACGTACATCTGGACTGATACGCATGCGGAAAGTGTTGATCCTGTTCCTATGCATCTGCCTCACCGGCCTCCCCTGCCTGACCGGTGCCGCCGATGTCGAGCGCACCCTCAGCACCCCGGCACCCGAGGCCGGGAGTGTGGTGGATGTCACCCTGTCGATTGAGGAGATCGCCGCCGGAGGGGTGGTCGAGCACCTGCCACCCGGTTTCGCCTTTGCAGGGAGCAGTCTCCCGGCCGACCGGGTGGCGGCCGATGAGGACAGAATCTGTTTTGCCCTGCTCAACGAGACCTCGGTATCCTACCAGATCGTCGCTCCCGAAAAGGGAAGCGGCGAGATCACGGGAGAATGGTATGACTTCGTCAACCGGCTCAACGGCACCATCCAGCCCTCGCGCATCGGTGTCGACGGGGCGGGGGCCACCGAGACCGCAGGTTCGCCAGGCCCGGCCCCGGCTCTCCTCATCGCCGTGCTTGCCGGCCTTATCATCGCAAGGGGGCGGCGTCAGTGAGAGCAGGGACCTTCACTCTTCTTCTCGTTCTCCTCCTCCTCACCACCGCGCCGGCGGCCGCCCTCCAGGCCCCGACCGACACGGTCTCTGAAGATGAGTTTGTCAGGATGGTCCTCTCCTTCCTCACCGGTGGAGAGGACGCCCCTGACCTGGCGACCGTAGAGGGGGCCGCGTCCCACCTCGCCATCCCGTCGAAACAATCGCGGACCGTCACCGACCTCTCCGGCCGGCAGATCACCCTCGACGGGCCGGTGAAGCGGGTCGTCGTCTTCAACGGGGAGACCCTGGAGACGATGCGGACCCTTGGCGTGGATCCCTCCCTGGTCGTCGGGGTGGACAAGTACTCCGTAGAGCGGGAGTCCTTCTTCCCCGAGTACCGGGGGACCCCGGTGGTCGGGAGTATCTGGTCCCCCGACTACGAGCAGGTGATCACCCTTCAGCCCGACACCGTCTTCCTGTACGCCACCACCAGCAAGGAGTCCTGCGACGAGATCCAGCGAAAACTCGAGGACTCGATCCCTGGCGTGAAGGTCTTCAGGTTCGACTGCTTCACCCCTGAGACCTATGCCGACGAGGTTCTGGCACTCGGCACGATCTTTGGCAAGGAGACCAGGGCCGAACGCTTCGCCACCTTTTATACCGGTGCCCTCGAGAACCTCTCGGCCGCCAACGCCGGTGCCCCTGAGGGCGAGCGTCCCACGGTCTATCTGGAGAACTGGAAGGACTACAAAACCGGATCGGCCGGGTCAGGATATGAGAAGAAGATCACCCTGGCAGGCGGGAAGAACATCTTCTCAGATCTCCCGACCGACTACCCTGAGGTCGACCCCGAAGCGGTCATCGCCGCCGATCCTGACGTGATCGTCAAACTCATCGGCGAAGGCGCCTACCCATACGGCGGGTATGCGGACACCGAGAACGAGAAGGTCGCCGAAGTCTACGACTCCCTCGCCGCGCGGCCGGGGTGGCAGAGCCTCACCGCCGTGAAGGGCGACCGTCTCCACCTCCTCCACAACAACATCTTCGGCGGCCCGCAGCACTTCATCGGGATGACCTACCTTGCCGAGTGGTACTATCCTGATCTTGCCTCGACCCTCGACCCACAGTCCCTCCACCGCACCTACTTGAAGGAGTTCCAGCACCTGGACATCGATCCAGCCGACAGGATCTTTGTCTACCCCTGATCCCCCATGACACCAGACGCACTCAGGGAAGAAATAGCGGCCGCCCGGCGTAAAAGGGCGGTCTTCTTTCTCTCCTCCATTCTGGCTCTGTTCGCCCTGATCGGTGTGGCCGTCACCCTCGGGAGCGCTGGGTTCTCGGTCGCCGAGGCCTATCGCGCCGTCCTCGCCGGACTCTTTCCTGACTTTTTTGAGTCATCAGATCTGGCGAAGACGATCGTCTGGGACTTCCGCCTCCACCGCGTGCTCTTCGCCGTCGCCGCCGGGTTCGGACTCGCGGTGGCGGGAGTGGTGATGCAGGGGATCCTCAGGAACCCGCTGGCAAGTCCGTTCACCCTGGGCATCGCCTCGGCCGCCTCGACCGGCGCTTCGGTGGCGATCGTCCTCGGCGCCGGTTTTGTCGGCGGAAGTTATCTCATCGTCGGGAACGCCTTCCTCTTCGCGCTCCTCGCGGCCTTCATCATCTATGCGATGGCGAGGTACCGGGGAATGGGGGCCACCTCGATGATCCTTGCCGGTATCGCTCTGATGTACCTCTTCTCGGCGGTCACCTCGCTGCTGCAGTACCTGGGAACAGCCGACGAACTCCAGGAGGTCGTCTTCTGGATGTTCGGGTCTCTGGATCGGTCGTCCTGGCCGAAACTCGGGATCGTCACCGCTCTCCTCCTGGTCTGCATGCCCTACCTCGTCTACCGCGCCTGGGACCTCAACGCCCTGGCCGAGGGCGACGAGATCGCCGAGAGCCTCGGCGTCCCGGTCAACCGCTCGATGACCATCTTCATGTTCATCGCCTCGCTTCTCACCGCGGCGGTGATCTGTTTCACCGGGACGATCGGGTTCATCGGCCTCGTCGCCCCACACATCACCAGGATGGTGGTGGGCACCGACCACCGGTTCCTCCTCCCGGCCTCCGGACTGGTGGGGGCGCTCCTCCTCCTCGGGGCCGACAGCCTGGCCAGGACCCTCCTCGCCCCGACAGTCCTGCCGGTCGGGATCATGACCGCTTTCCTGGGTGTCCCGTTCTTCATCTATCTCTTCATGCGCAGGAGGGACGCCGGGTGGTGAGGCTTGAGGTGGAAGGCCTCTCCTTCTCGTACCGCGACCGACCGGTCCTCGAAGGGGTCGGGTTTGCTGCGGAGAGCCCGGGAGTGGTCGGACTCGTCGGCCCGAACGGGTCGGGCAAGACGACGCTGATCAAGTGCATCGACGGGATACTCAGACCAGAGGGAACGGCCCTCCTTGACGGAGCGACTGTAGCCTCTCTTCCCAGGCCCGAGGTCGCCAGACGGGTCGCTTATGTCCCGCAGGGGATCACGAACCACTCGCACGCCACCGTCTACGAGACCGTCCTGATGGGGCGCCGCCCGCACCTCTCCTGGCGGGTGAGCGAGGAGGACGAGGAGGCAGTGGTGAGGGCAATGGAGGCGTTGAAGGTGGAAGCGTTCGCCTTCAGACGGCTCCGCGACCTCTCCGGCGGGGAGCGGCAGCGGGTGATGGTCGCGCGGGCCCTGGCCCAGGGTTCGCCGCTCATGCTCCTTGACGAACCGACGAGCGCCCTTGACCTCAGAAACGGGATGGAGGTGATGGAGACGGTCGGCAGGCTTGCCCATGAGGGCGACGGGCGCCTGGTGGTGATGGCCATCCACGACCTCACCCTCGCCGCCCGTTCGTGCACGATGCTCGTCGTTCTGAAGCACGGCCGGGTCCATGCCAGCGGCCCACCGGCCGAGGTGCTCACCCCCGACCTCATCGCCGAGGTCTATGGGGTCGAGGCGGCGGTCGAGGAGCGCGACGGGGTGCCCTATATCTTCCCGCTCAGGCCGCGGCCTGACCTTTGAGAGAAAGACGGAGGATCTGCGCGCCCCCTCACCCTGGCGGTGCGGGAACCCGTGCCCTGCCATGGCATGCCATGGGGCGCTCGGTACCCGGCAAGGGAGGAGCAGAGAGGTCGGGGATGACATCCCTTTGAAGGTATAATTTGCATTCTATTTTTTGAATCGCAGTCATAATCTCCGGAACATCCCCGAAAAAACACATCAGCCCCAATATTTGATGAGATCCCCGATCCAGACCCGCATAACTGAAAGAAATCGAATTCTATTTCCTGCATCGGCGCCAACCGCACACTCTGGTATATCATTCCCATGGATGACTGCCAGGAGCTTTCAAGCATATGCAGCGTTCGTTCCATCAAATACATGACGACAGATGCATCTTTGCCTTCGGCCCCTCCAACAACACGGTGGAGACGGTCGGACCGGGAAGCATCGTACGATTCAAAACTCTGGACTGTTTTTCCAACCAGATCACCGCAGAAGACCAGTTCGTGACCGGGATCGACTTCTCACGCGTCAACCCGGCAACCGGCCCGGTGGCTATCGAAGGCGCCGTACGGGGCGACGCCCTCAGGGTGAAGATCCTCGATATCGCCCCCGGGGCCTTCGGGACCATCGTCACCGTCCCTGACGCCGGCGTCCTCGGCGCCCTGACGAAACAGGCGACGACCAGACGCTGCCCGGTGAACGAGGGCATCGTCGAGTTCTGTGGCATCAGGATCCCGGCCCGCCCGATGGTCGGAGTAATCGGCGTCGCCGGAGACGAAGAAGTCTCCTGCGGCAACCCGGGCAGGCACGGCGGCAACCTTGACACCACGCTCATCGGTGCCGGCGCAACCCTCTACCTCCCGGTCTTCCATGAGGGCGGCCTGCTCGCGCTCGGCGACGTCCATGCGGTCATGGGCGACGGCGAGGCCTGCGTCGCCGCCTGCGAGGTGCCGGCCGAGGTCACCGTGGAAGTCGACCTCTGCAAGGATCTCGCCCCGGCCTGGCCGGTCGTCGAGACTGAGGACGCCTTCTCGATCCTGGTCTCCAACGAGGACCTGGCCGCGGCCTTTGAAGAGGGGTTCGCCTGTGCCGTCCGCGCCCTTGCGAAGGCCAACGACCTCTCCTGGGAGGACGCCTATATGCTCGCAAGCCTCGTCGTCGACGCCGGAGTGAGCCAGCTCGTCAACCCGAGAAAGACCGTTCGGGTACGTATCCCAAAGACCCACGTCTCGCTCGGGGCGCTCCTCGAGGCGCTGCATACGGAGGCATAAATGGCCGAACAACTCGACCGCGTCCTGAATATGCGCGATCTTCTCGCCTTCGGGATCATCACCATGGTCCCCATCGCCCCGATGGGGATCTACGGGATCGTCGCCGTCCTCTCCGAAGGGCACGTCCCGCTCGTCTACCTCCTCGCTGCGATCGTCATGTCGGTCACCGCCTGGGTCTACGGGCAGTGTTCACGCCGTTTCCCTGAGGCCGGATCGGCCTATGCCTATGTGCGAGAGACGTTCGGCCCCCATATCGGGTTCATAGCCGGGTGGGCGATCCTGCTCGACTATATCCTGATCCCCGGACTGGTCGTCCTGGTCTCGGCCCTCTGGCTTGAAGCCGCGACCGGCGTGGCATTCTATCTCTGGGCGCTCGTCTTCCTCGTCCCGACGACCATCCTGAACATCCTCGGGATCAAGCAGGCCGCACGGGTCACGATGGCGCTCTTCTTCTTCGAGATCGCCGTCTTTGCGATCTTTGTCATCGTAGCCGCGGCAAAGATCATCACCGACCCGTCGCTCTCGTTCACGCTTGCGCCGTTCTATAACCCGGAGACCTTCAGTGCGGGGGCAATCCTCTCGGGCGCCTCGGTGGCGGTGCTCAGTTTCCTGGGCTTCGACATGATGACCACCCTGGCCGAAGAGACGGTCGAGGCGCGGAAAGTCGTGAGCAAGGCCGTCGTCCTGGTCATCCCGCTCATCGCCTTCTTCTTCGTCTCGCTCACCTACTTCGGTGCGGTTATCCACCCGGGCGCCACCTTCGAGGATCCCGACGTCGCCTTCTTCTTCATCGCCCAGGAGGCCGGCGGGGACTGGCTCCAGATCCTCGCGATGCTCGGCACGGTCATCGCCTGGGGGGTCGGCGACTGTCTCGCCGCCCAGGCCAGTGTCTCCCGTGTTCTCTTCTCGATGGGACGCCAGGGCCATATCCCGGCGGCTTTCGCCAGGCTCCACCCGAAGTACAAGACGCCCTACATCTCGATCGTCAGCGTCGCTGCCGTCACCGGCGTGCTCCTCTACGTGCTGACCCTCCAGGACCTCTCGTCCCTGGTCAACTTCGGGGCGCTCTCGGCCTTCATGCTCCTGCACCTCTCGCTCGCGTACCGGTACGTCAAGATCGAGGGCACCCCGAAACTGGCCGTCATCCCGGCGATCGGGTTCCTCCTCACCGGGGCGATCTGGTACGGTCTCGACATCTTCGCAAAAGAGATCGGGTTTGTCTGGGTGATCATCGGGATCGTGTACCTTGCCTTCATCACGAGGGGTTTCAAGGTGAAGACCACCCTCCCGGTGGAATAATTTTTTTCTTTTCTTTTGCTCGGCTTTGGGTTTTGTTGAATCACTCATGAAGCGAGAGCACGCCTCAAGCACACGGGATGAACATTCCTGGTGGTCTCTGGTGAGTGGATCCTTGCTCCCTCTTCGGAGCAGGACACCACATAGGGCGACCACTTCATCGCCGCCCCCACCCATCTTCGTCGTGGGGGGTCCGGGGGGTCTCCCCCCGGCAGGAGAGAGCAAGGAACCATTCTTTATGCTCTCTGTGGGCGGCGTATCGGATCATCACGCCTTCCTCCATCCATCAAGCCCGGCTTGCGATTGGAGCAGGGAAGGCAGAGTAGTGATGGCCAGAAAGAGTCTCGATCCAGATGGTGATCGAGCCTTATGATCAAATCATCATGAAAACCCGGAGAGGCGATCTCCGAGATCATTTTCATGGTAGTCCTGGAATGGAGCATAACAGAATTGTTACCTGACAATTTTGTTGTACAACATGGCCATGCTTCTTTTCGAGGCAGCGCTGTCGCGGCATTCATATCTGAGCAGAGACCATCCCTTCTCACTGATTATGAGTGTCCGTCCACCTGGGGAATGCACCGCGCCTGACCGGCGGTGCATTCTCGTCATCGCCACCGTCGCCTCGTTCCTCACGCCCTTCATGAGTTCGTCCATCAACATCGCTCTCCCGGTCATCGGCGCCGAGTTCGCGACCGATGCCGTCCTGCTCGGCTGGATCCAGACCGCCTATCTCCTGGCCTCGGCGATCTGTCTCGTCCCCTTCGGACGACTCGCCGACATCCACGGAATGAAGAAGATCTTCCTGACCGGGATCACCATCTTCACCCTCTCGACGCTCCTCTGCGGCCTCTCGCCCACGGTGAACGCCCTCATCGCCCTGCGGATGGTGCAGGGGGTCGGAACTGCTATGATCGCCGTGACCGCCGTGGCGGTGCTCACCGCGGTCTTTCCGGCAGGCGAGCGCGGGCGGGTGCTCGGGATCAACGTGGCCGCGGTCTATACCGGCCTCTCGATGGGGCCGTTCCTCGGCGGGGTGCTGACCCAGCACCTCGGGTGGCGGAGCATCTTCCTGGTGACCGTCCCGCTCGGCCTCATCGCCGTCGCCCTCACCCTGCGGGCCAGGGGCGAGTGGTCGACGCCCCGAGACGAACGCTTCGACCTGATCGGGTCGGTCGTCTACGGCACGACCCTCCTCGCGCTGATGTACGGCCTCACCCTCCTCCCTGAAGCGACGGGCTTCGGGCTCATCGCCGTCGGCGTCGTCGGGATCTTCCTCTTCCTCTGGCAGGAGTCGCACACCGAGAGCCCGGTGCTCCAGGTGCGCCTCTTCTTCGAGAACCATGTCTTCACCTTCTCCAACATCGCCGCGCTCATCAACTACAGCGCCACCTTTGCGGTGAGTTTCCTCCTCTCCCTGTACCTCCAGTATAACCGCGGCCTCGACCCCCAGGCCGCAGGCCTCATCCTCCTGGCCCAACCGGTCGTGCAGGCCCTCATCTCCCCGGCGGCCGGCCGCCTCTCCGACCGGGTCGAACCCAGGATCGTCTCTTCGGTCGGGATGACCCTCTCGGCCGCGGGCCTCGCGTTGCTCACCGTCCTCACCGAAGAGACCCCTGTCCCGTACATCCTCATCTCCCTTGTCGTCCTTGGCACCGGCTACGCCCTTTTCTCCTCGCCGAACACCAACGCCATCATGAGTTCGGTGGAGAAGCGGTACTACGGGGTGGCCTCCGCGACTCTCGCCACCTCCAGGCAGGTCGGGATGATGCTCTCGATGGGGATCGTGATGATGATCTTCTCGGTGGTCATCGGGCGGGTGGCGATCACCCCGGCCGAGCACGCTCCCCTCCTCTCGAGCATCAATCTGGCGTTCATGCTCTTTGCTGCCCTCTGCGTCGTCGGGATCTTCTTCTCTCTTGCACGGGGGCGGGTGCGGGAGGATCCGCACCGGGCCTGAAAAAAAATCGAGGTGCGGACCCGGCGTGCTTCAGAGCCCATGCGCTCCCGGAGCCACCGACGGCGTACCTGGGGCGGATGCACTCCTGAAACGGCTCTATCTCAGAGCGCGAGGTTAATCAATTTATGTTACTATAAAGAAAATAAGTTGGATATGGAAGAGGAAAGGGAACCGTACCCGGCACCAGGATGCGAGGACGGGAGGATCAGGATCCTCACCGTACTGGAAGAGGAGACCCATGGACTTTCGATCTCCGACATATCCCGCAAGATCGACCTCAACCGCAATTCTGTCGCGAAGTACCTGAACATGCTCGTCATCGCCGGCAGGGTCGAGATGCAGGTCGTCGGGTCGGCCAGAGTCTACCGCCTCGCCCACCGTCTCCCGGTCTCGGCCATCTTCCCGTTCCTCCCCGATGCCGCTGTTACGATCGGTTCGGACTTCAGGGTGAGGCGTGCCAATGCACACTTCTGCAATCTCTTCGATCTCGACGAGACCGCCGTCGCCGGTTCAGACGTCTCGAAGGCATCCTGTGCGATCCTCCGTCTCCTGGGAACGTCCGACCGCCTCGGTGAGGCCATGAGAGGGGAGAGAGACGACCAGAACACCTGGCACCTCCTCGAAGGCGAGGGATGCGCCTATTTTGTCTGGACCGTCCCGGTCGTCTTCGAAGACCAAGACTATGGGGCCGTCGCCGTCATACGGCCGGTATGATATTTTTTTCGTGAGGAAGTCATCCCGGAGTTCCGGGGGGTCGGCCAGCCCCCGCCGAAGAGACCCATCACGATGATCTCTACGAAGAAAACAGGCAGAGTGCTCCCCACTTCAGTGGGGAGGTGAATGCCGTCCTCCGATAACATTATGTAAGCAAGACGACTCAATTTTGCTCACCAGACTTCCCGGAAGTTGGTGGATCGGTTCGGTACCATTGTGTTCGAGGATCTGAACGTCATAAAAATGGAACAGAGCCATTATCTGGCAAAAAGCATTGCAGATGTTGCCTGGAATCAGTTCATCACGATCACCGAGAGCAAAGCGGAGGATGCTGGCTCACGCGTGGTCCTGGTGAACCCCAGGAATACATCACAGCAATGTTCCAGATGTGGGATGATCGTCGCCAAGACGCTTTCTGATCGTGTTCATTCCTGCCCGCATTGCGGGCTGGAGATGGATCGCGACCAGAACGCGGCGATCAATAGTATGAGATTGGGGCTGCAATCTCAGGGGTAACATCCCAGGATGCCCCCGACTTCAGTCGGGGGAGCAGTCACAGATCACATCTCGACCGCAATCTCGCCTGACGAGACCGGGGCCCCGGTCCGCCGGTCGATGAAACGGTAGGTAAGATAATGACCCTCCTCGACCGTGAACGCCCCTCCGTCACCCTGCCAGGAGAGTTCTTTCTTGCTGCCGTCCCCGTCGTCGCAGAGGACGAACCGGTCGCCGAGAAGAACATCCTTGCCGTTCTCCGCATAACTCTGGAGATATTGCGGTTTGCCGGGATCGTTCCTGACGACGATATGCTGCGCGAGGTCGTCCCGTATGCCCAGACTCACCTCCAGTTGGTCCAGCGTGAACGGGTCGCCGGCCATATGCTCAAAGACCACCTGATATCCCCCATCTCCACCCTGGGCCACCTCAGACGCAAGCAGACTTGCCCTGATCGGTTGTTCGTCCCCGCTCGCCGCGCCGGTGGCGTACACCGCCACCAGGCCCACGATGACCAGCGTGACCGAGATCATCAGCATCACCCCGATCACCTCTGAGACCGCCTCTTCACACGTGATTCTCATCGTTCATCCCTCCTTCAGGAGCATTGTACTCTTCTGCATCACCGTCCCGCTCGGCAGGTGGAGGAGTTCCACCTCCAGCACCGCCTCCTTCTCGACACACTCGCGGAACGTTGCGTCGCCGAGGCCCAGGAACGCCGCTGTCGCGGCTGTATCACCGGTCACGGCGATCATGCCCGGCCGCCAGACCGCCTTCCCGAACTCTCTCGTATCAGAGGGGGCATCGCCGGGCACCGCCGGGAGGCGGACCCGGGAGTCGCCGCAGGCCGAGCGGTTCGAGAGAGCGGTGTGGGCCGACGCCGCCAGACCGCCGTCAGGGAGGTGGACCCAGGTATTGATCTTCACATCCTCAGTCCGCACTGCGTCCCCCCCACGGTGCTCGAAGACGAGGACGACGTCGTCGCCGCTGCCCGCCGGGTACACCGCGACCTCTGCCTCTGGCGCGGCCTGCTGCACCTCCGCCGCCCCGCCGGCAAAGGCGGCGACGACGGCGGCCAGGATAATCACCACGGTCAGGAGGATCATCGTCCCGACGACCGGCGAGACCGCTGCATCATTTCTCATCGTGCGTTCACCTCGATATCGACGGTCCGCACCGTCACGGTGACCGGGGCGGAGAAGCGGAGGGCGCCGCTGTCATACTGCACATTCGGATAATCGGCCAGAGCGGTGCAGGCCGTCACAACCGATTGGTTCACCGCCGATGCGAACTCAGGGAGTGCGATGTCCTTATTCACCCGCACCTCCAGATAGTCGGTCTCCTTCTTCTCCGGTTCTGGCACCGTCGAGACGAGACAGAGATTTGCCATCCCGTTCCCGGTGACCGTGGCCTTATCTCCCGGATGCATCTTCACGAGCGTCACCGTAAGGTTGGTGCAGGCACCTGAGCCCTGAGGACTCTCGTCCCTGATCTCGACAAAAGATCGTGCAAACGGAGGGGCTTTCACCTCGTCCATCGTGTAATCATGAAGCGGGGTCTCCTTCTCCCCCTTGGTCACATTGATGTACCCGTACTGCCAGGTGTAGCCCTGCGGCTCCCAGGTGGTGAATGAGGGTTGGTAGGCGATGGAGACGAGGCTTGCATTGGAGGCCGCGCCTTCGATCTCGTTGAAGAATACCTCCGCAAGAAGCGGCTCTCCCTCACTGACCAAGAGCGTCCCGCTCGACTTCCCCGGACTGAGGAGGACGTCTCCCCCGCCGAGGGCGAAAGATTCGCTCAAACGACACCATGACTTCTGCGCGACCGCATGCTCGATCTCGCCCCCGAACCGTGCGAAGGCGTCCTGCACCTCGTGCGTGTGCACGATCTCGGACTGCTGCTTGAGTCCGGGCAGATAGGTCGCCGAGTAGATCGCCAGGACCGTCGCGATGATCGCAAGGACCAGCATCAGCCCCACGACCGACGAGACTGCTTCGTCCTGTTCACGCATCTCAGATCTCCTCCGAACAGATGACATTCCGTTTCGTTGCAAGGCGCACGATTTCCCCGCCACCGAGATGGGTGTGCATCGTCAGGTTGCTGCCCAGGTCGAAGGCCTCGGTGTCCGGGGAGAGGAGAAACGCTTCGGCCCCGAACTCAGTCCTTGTCAGGTCGTCGTCGTCGATGACGATCACCCGCAGGTCGCGCTTCTCCACCCAGTCCCCGCCCTTGTGATAGAAGGTGACCGAATCGGTGGTGTTGTCCATCAGCACATCGACCGAGTCCTCCCGGTCGCCGGGCAGGAGATGGAAGGCCGAGGTGGAGAAGAGAGCGACCAGGATGATCACCAGGGCCATCAGCACCATCTCGCCGACGACCGAGGAGACCGCTTCGTCATGATTTTTTTCGCTGTTCATTGTCCGTGCCTCAGAGGATAAAGATGAAGAGGACGACCGACGCCGCCAGGAAGACGCTCGCGTGCTTCAGCCCCGCGAGCACGTTGTTCGAGGAGAGCTGTCCGGCCATGATCCCTGAGAAGAACCCGAGGATGATCGCGATATGGAACATATCGCTGATATTGGAAGTGAGGTCGAAGGTGACGTCGTAGGCCTCGAAACTGGAGACAAAGGCGACGTTCATCTGGTAGGCCGAGTAGAGGTAGATCCCGAAAGAAAGATAGATGACGGCCAGGTAGACGAACGAGACGTTCAACCGTTTGGTCTTCATCTTCAGGTAATGTTCGAGGTCGCTGATCGCGATGGTGAGGATCTCCCTGATATAGTCGGTCACCTCGCTCGCCCGCACCAGGAGCGAGATCGCCCGCTTCACCGAGACCAGACCGATACGCTCCTCCATGCGCACGAGTGCGCTCGAGATGCTCGACCCCCAGCGCAGTTCCTCTGAGACGACCCGCACCTCAGAGGAGAGGACACCCATCTTGCTCTGTGCGATCATGAAGATCGCGCCCTGCAGGGTCATCCCGACGTCGCGCATATCCGCGATCTCACGGAGAAACTCAGGGAGTTGCGACTCCACCTTCATCGCGTACCGGCGGCGGGCCTCGTAGGCGATCATCACCGGGAAGACCGCCGCGATGATCACGACGCAGAGGAAGGCCTCGGTGGTGTATGCCGGGAAGACGGCGTTGAACGCCCCCGCCCGAAACTGGAGCGTGACCACGGCAGCAAGAGCGGCGCCGATCACCGCCCCGACCTGGTAGTCTGAGATGAAGAACCTGAACGGGTGGCGGAGGATATCCATCAGGCGCAGCCAGCGTTTCCTGGACTCCAGGTGTTTGAGGAACTTCTCGTCCGGTTCCTCCAGAGAGTCGCGGTCCAGGATCTCCGCAGTGTACTCCGCCTCCCTGACCTCACGGTGCGCGACCTCCAGGTTGTCGGAGGGGAGGAGGATGTACAGGATGAAGATGAGCGCCATCGCACCCAGGGGCAGACCGATGTACATCAACGGCATCACGCCCTCGAGCTGGCTCTGGCCGGTGAGGTTCTGGGCGACCAGCATGATGATGATCGCGATCGGTCCGGCCACGAAGGCGGTCACATAGATCTCCGCGATCATCTCCAGGATCTGGAGAAGCGCGTCGAGTTCCTGGCGTGCAAGTTCGCGGTAGGTCTCAGACTTGGAGTCGAAGAAGTGGGTGAGGTTCCCGCCGCTCCGGGAGACCAGGGCCAGGTCGTTGAGGAGTTCCTTGAAGTTCTCGGAGGGGGTGACCTCCTGGACATTGCGCATCGCCGTGAGGAGGTCGAGGCCGAAGAGTTCGACGTCCCGCACGATGAGCCCGCACTCCTTGGAGACCTCGCCGTAGAGGTCGCCGGCCTCGTAGACGTGCCTGAAGATGTCGTACAGCGTGACCGTCGAGGAGAGGGCCTGCATGTAGGTGATGGCGTACGGGAGGTCGAGGTCGATCTGCGCCTTGCGCCCCCGTGCCAGGAGGGCCGGGTACGAGTATGTCGCACCGTAGATCCCGCCGACCAGGACGAAGAAGCCGAGGAGGACGGTCACGCCGTACGGGAGGACCGGGACGATGTTGACCTCGATCCCGTACAGGGCCAGGAAGAGGACGCCGCAGAGGTAGACGAAGCCTGCCAGCAGCGTCACCACCAGGCCCATCCTGGAATATTTTCCGGCCGGGATGGGGATATGCGCCGCCTGGAGCGATCGGGCGAGTTCGTCGCCCCCCGAGAGTCTGGAGAAGAGTGTGCCGTTCATGCCTGTCCCTGCACCATCGTCTCCTGCACCCGCCGCCCGATCTCGACCGGATCGTGCACGCCGCCGGCGGCCATCGTCTCCAGGGCCGCCCGGCGGACGGCGAGCGCCTCGTCGAGGTCGGCCCGGTCCCACCCATGGCGGTAGGCGATGTCGCCAAAGACCTCGGAGGTCTCATAGACCCGCACGAACCGGTCCTGCCGGTGGTCCCAGGTGAAGAGCGGGACCCACCTGATCTCGTCGCCCTCGACCGCCACCTCGTTGAGGGAGAGGCACCGCCTGAATCCCCGGCCTCCTTCGTACAGGAGGCTCTGGACCAGGATGAGGTCGAGAGCACCGAACATCGCCACCGGGACGCTGATGGGGTCGTGGGTGAGACGGTTGACCGCCTCTTTCACGCTGCCGGCGTGGAGGGTGGAGTAGGTGGTGTGCCCGGTGTTCATCGCCTGGAAGAGGGTCTGCGCCTCTTCGCCACGCACCTCGCCGACGATGATGAACTCTGGCCGCTGCCTGAGCGCCGCCTTGAGGAGACGAAACATCCCGACATTCCCGGTGCCGCTCACGTTCGCGCTCTCCCGCGTCCGCATCGGGAGCCAGTTGGCATGCGGGAGCTGGATCTCGCGGGTGTCCTCGATGGAGACGATCTTTGCCACCGCCGGGATGAAGAAGGAGGCGGCGTTCATCGTCGAGGTCTTGCCGCTCGCGGTCCCGCCTGAGATGATCATGCTCTTGTGGTTCTCGACCGCGAGCCAGATGTGGGCCATCAGGTCGGCGTCGTAGGTATGGTTCTCGATGAGATCGACCGGGGTCATGGGGTCGGCCTTGAACTTCCTGATGGTAAACGAACTTCCTTTCGAGGAGATGATGTCAGAGTAGGTGATCTGCGCCCTCGACCCTTCGGGGAGGGCGGCGTCGACGAGCGGCGTCGTGAGCGAGAGTTGTTTGTCGGCCTTCTGGGCGAGTTTGAGCACGTACTTGTTCAGTTCGGTGTCGTCGAAGACGCAGTCGGTCTCGATGCTCGCGTACCGCCGGTGATACAGGAAGAGCGGCACCCCGGCGCCGTTGCAGGTGATGTCCTCGATCTGTTCGTCGTGCATCAGGGGTTCGAGTTTCCCGTAGCCCAGGAAGTTGCGGCGGAGATAGTAATAGAGCACTTCCACCCGTTCGTCGGCGATCTCGGGGTCGAAGGAACGGATCACCTTCCGTGCGAGGTCGGGGTCCAGGTCCATCTCGCCCCGTTTTCTGGGACTGTCATAGACCAGGGCGGTTCTGAGGTGCTCGAAGGTCTCTTCCAGGACGACGAGTTCTTTCTCGGTCACCTTCGGCTCGACGACTTCGTAGCGCAGGTTGACGGGACCGGTCCTGACGACGCTCGCATAGGAGAAGGGGGGGACGAGCCAGTATCGGTCGAGGACGTCTCCGTCTCCGTCGCCGTCGCCGTTCAGGGGCGGAAGATCGAGGGGCCGCGGCGGGGCGGTCTCAGGGCCGGCCCCATTCCCTGAGGGACCGTCCGGGCGGATCTTCCCTATGAGCGCGGAGAGGCTGAGGTTCATATCCAGCCTCCGCAGGGCTCGATCTCCGCTTTCTGGTTGTACTCGATCTCGACCTCGACATTGCAGTTCCTGACAAAGACGGCGACGTCGTAGGTGCCGGGTCCGAAGACGGCTTCGTGGTTCTCGTTCTCGGCGCCCCACCGGCTCTGCCACCCGAAGGTCCGTTCGAGTTCGGCCGTGCCGGTCGTCTCGTCGATGCGGTACACCGCGAAGCGGACGTCGCTGTACGGGGTCATCTTCTTGTAGTATTCCTTGTCCTTCTCAAGGATCTCGTACGAGATCCGCCATGCCGCGGGGCTGGTGAGATGTGTCTCGCCCCAGGGGTCGTAGAGCGCACCGTCCTCGCCGATGTCGAGGGTGTGGTCGAAGAGTTTCCAGTCGCCGTCATGGGTCCAGGTGACCCCGGAAGGCACCCAGCGGTCGGTATAATACTCCTCTGATCGGTCGGGCCACCCGTCGGCGGGTGCCGGGCCCGCCCGGTCCGGGGTCGGGATGCGGAGGACGTCGGTCAGGCCCTCGCCGGTGGCGAAGGGCGTCTTCTCACCAAGGGGCATCCTCCTGGCCGCGGTGAGGTCGTCGGTGATCCCGGCGTTCCGGGTCAGGCCCCGGCCGTACCAGAGGCCGTCGCCGCCGACGAAGACCGGGACCATGGCGTCGTAGGCGCCGCGGGCTGTCCCGACTTTATCGGTCTCCACCGTCCATGCGGCAGAGACGGTGAGCGGCACGGTCCAGACGGCGTCCTCGATGACGTAGGTGATCTCCTCGCCGCTCTTCTCCCTGAAGTCGGCGGCGGCGTCCGGGGTAAGCGAGGTGACGAAGGTCCGGTTCGCCGGGTAGTACCTGGCCTGCCCGAGGGCGCCGGTGACATTCTCGCCCGCGCTCCAGACCGCCTCGCCGGCGTACCAGCCACCTTCTGTGGGGCATGCCGGGGGCAGCGGACCGACCGTGACCGTGCCGTCGGCCGGACGGTAGACGAACGTGCCGGCCGGGGTGGTTGCATTCACGCCATACCGCCGACCAGGCACCGAGTCGTCACAGACCAGACCGACGGCGGTGGCGCCCGGTATGAGAGTGCGCCGGTCGTAGGTCGGGGGGTACGAGAGGAGCGAGACGGCGTAGCCCATTCTTTCAAGCACGGCGGCGGCGAGGACGGCGTGGTCGGTGCTGTCCCCCTCCCCCCTGACCAGGGTCTCGACCGGGTATGCGGGGCGCTTCTGGCCGGTGGTGTAGGTGATGTTCCCGACAAAGGCGAGCAGGTTGGAGACGGTCTCATAGTCGCCCCATCCCTGTTCCCGGCTCTCCTCCAGGAACCAGGCGGCGACCTTCCCGACGGTGTCGCCGTCGCCGTCGGTCACGACATAGTCGGCGGTCCCGGCGAGCGTTTCAGGGTCGGGATCCATGACGCCCGGGTGCTGCCGGTGCGTGAAGGTCTGATAGGTACTGTTGCTGATGTACAGGTCCATCGTCATGCTCTCGCCCAGGAACTCCCATGAGTAGTTCTTCTGGCCGGCGACCGGTCCGGTCGGCTGCCTGAGTAGGCCGGGGTCGGGTTCGTCTCCCGTCTCCACGGACGGCGTCGTCGGGTCTGCGAGGGGGTCGAAGACTCCCATGATCTTCAGGCCTGCCAGAACGCCAATGACCGCGATCCCGATGACCAGGACGACGATCACGGTGTTGAAGAACGACTCGTCGAAATTGAGGTCGATGGTCACCACCTCCTCGGGGGTATGAGGGCGGCGAGCAGGAAGGCACATGCCGCGACCGGCAGGAGCCCGGCAGACTGCTGCGGCGTGGTCGTCGGGACCGTCGTCTGATAGGGGGTCGGCCACTCCTCGTCCTCCTCCTCCCACGACAGAGTCGAGGAGGCGGCCGGGTGCGACGGGTTCTCAGAGAGCGCCGGGTCGTGTGCCGGGTCGGTTGCCGTCGTGTCGCGGCGTACTCCTTCGCCGAGGAGTTCGAATGAGAGGGTCTGCTTGTACCTGGCGTCCTTGCACTCGACGGTGATCAGGTACTGTCCCGGGTACCAGGAGGCGGTCTCCACGTCTTCGAAGACGAAGGTCCGCTTCCCGGTTGCGGGGTCGGGTTTTGTCGAGGGGTAGGTGTAGATGGTCTTGAACTTCATGGCCGCGTTCCCCTTGTGCCCGGCGTCGAGGTCGAGGCGGCTGACGGTGAGGGCAAGTTCATCTCCGACTTCCACGTCGTCGGCGGCCTTGTTCTCACCGGCGAGGTTGGTCGTGCCCTTTACCGTCAGTTTCTCCCCGACGGCCACGTCGCCTGGCGACGAGATGGTGATCCGGGGTTTTTCGACGGTGAAGGTGTCCATGACATAGATGTCGTCAACATACGGCGAGTCGAGGGCGTCGGTCAGCGCCTGCGCCGCCTCCCTTGCCTCCAGCGACCCGACACGGGCCGAGGGAACTTTGTTCGTCGCATCGACGACCTCGTTCACCCGTCCCCTGAAGTAGGGGTTGTTCTCAGGGAGGAGGTCGAACTGGTTGTTGCGTCCCGGGTGCTGGTAGACGATGTAGTACTCTCCCGGAGTGAGGTCGTAGGTGAAGTTGCGGGCATAATCGAAGCCGTACACTCCGATGGGAAGATCTCCCTGACCGTTGTCGTCAAGGAGTGAACCCGATGAGGACGAACCCTCGTAGATGGGGAAATGGGCGTCATAGTCGGCGTACCTGAAGTTGTTCCCGAAGATGTACCACTTGAGGTGGCCATGGGTGGCCGCAATGCCGGTGAGGCCGGGACTGCCCCTGGCATGCCACCAGGAATAGAGGCGGTCGCCCTGGGCGAAGACCGATCCCGAACGTTCGTCGAACTTTGCATTGATGGTCGGTTCGTTCAGCGCGATCTCCCATGCCGGCGGGGCATCGCCCTCGAAACTCCCTGCACCGTCGGGAGCGCTGTAGATGTAGCCGATGGGGTCGAAGTTGGCATGGACAGTGTAGGTCTCCCCTTCGCATCCGGCCCTTGCATAATAGTGGGTCCACCACTGGTAGTCCCAGCGGTTGAAGAAGGGGTCATAGTAGGTGACGGTGAAGGTGGAGGTGTCGCCGTCCACGACCTCGCGCGTCGGGTCGGTGAGGGGTGCGCCGTTCTCATGGAGGTTCGGGCCGGTCGCATAGAGATAGATCGGGATCTTCTCTTTGACGTTCTTGCACCAGCCGTGCAGTTTGATCATGTCTCCAAGGGCGTAGGAGTAATCGTCCAGTTCAGGATTTTCAAAGACCAGGTCGCTCGTCGAACCCGAGGGTGCGGCGACGATGAAGGTGGCCGAGACCGGTTGGTCCGCGGTGTCGGGGTCTTTTGCCTGCACGGCATAGGTGGTGAGGGGAGCGGCACGCGGGATCTCGATGCGGAGAGCGGCCGTGCCGTCCCATCCCGGGTGGGCGGTTATCTTGAAGTCCGAAACTTTGCTGTCCCATCCGCCCCCTGAGAAGAAGGGATAGTCGGGTGCTTTCTCAAGAGAGAGGACATACTGGGTAAAGGGTACGCCGTGCAGGGTGAGTCCGAGGTCTTTCCCGCGTTCGGTCGAGGTGTCGGCGAGCTGGAGGGCGAGCGAGTAGTCCTGTACATTGAAGGTCCACGACCGCTCGTAATCGAGGTCGTTGAGGGTCATCCTGAAGGTCATCGTCGCCCGGGAGTCTCGGTCGACGGCGTCCTGGTCGGCGAAGGTGAAGGCAAACCTTCGGTTTTCCTCGGCCGGGTTTCCCGAGAGGTCTTCAAGGGAGAGGTGTTCCCCGTCGAGGTTTACGACCTCGGTGGTCTTGACCGTGCCTTTGAGTTCGTACTCGTACCAGGGCCCGTTGAACTCGGTGACCGGCAGGGTGTTCTCGGGGAGGAGGAACTGGACGCCCATGGTGTAGGGGATCGTCTCAGGTCTCGCAAGGGCGGGCGTCGGCGTGATGTCGATGTCGTAGACCCTGACCTTGAGGTCGCCGAGGTACGCCCCCGCGTCCTGGACCCAGCAGAATGTGCCGGTGTCAGGGTCGGTGAAGGTCCCGGTTGCAGGATCATAGTAGACCGGGTAATACCTCGCATTGACGGCGATCCCGCGCGGGATGGAGGTCGCGACGAAGTCGGCGATCTGGATGGGGTCGGTGGGTTCTCCATCTTCTATCCTTACCATCTGTCTCAGTTCGCCCTTTGCAGGGTCTGCAAAGGCCGAGAAGTTGACGTTTCTCTCGCCGAGGAAGACGGTGTCGCCATTCCCGATCCCGGCGTTCGGCCCTTCTGATGTGGCAAAACGTGCCGAGACCGCCGGGACGAGAGTGCCGGCGGCGATGAAGAATATACATAGCAATACTGCATTCCGGTAACTGTTCATATCTCTGACACTCCGGGATCCTGGTATCCCCTGGGATTTTCAAAATTATTTGCTTTAGTTCTATTTATCTTGGCTGCAATGCAATGTCGGAATGCGACCTCGCATGCCGACCTTGCACCTCAAAAAAGCAAAAATAGGCCCCAAAGGAAGATTGATTAAGAGGTACGCTTATATCAGGATGTCTCAAATTACTTTGAATTAGAAAAAGTATTTTTGATTATCATGCGAGGTTGAAGAGAACATGGACCCCAGTAGACATCGTTACGCATGGAGGGCACCCCTGTGACCAGGAGATCGATGCCCCCCACCGAGGCAGTCTCGCCGGTCGTCGGGGTGATGCTGATGCTCGTCGTGACCATCATCATCGCCGCCATCGTCAGCGCGTTCGCCGGCGGGATGGGCGAACACACCGAGCAGGCGCCGGTCGCCACCATTGATGTGAAGATCATCATGAACCCGGGGATGGCATGGGCATCAGACCCCCTGATGAACTTCAAGCACCTGGGCGGCGACAGCCTGAAGACGCACGACCTGCAGATCATCACCTATTACACGGTCCCTACTCATTATCTCGGCAAGGATGTGAACAATGCGGGCAAGACGATCAAACACACCATCGACGGTTCGCTTACTTCGGGTGGTGCAAACTCATGGGACAATAGTCTCGATCCCTTCAACGAACCCCAGGTGAACAACGACGGCCTGCCCTCTCTCAACGAGATGGGAGTGGACAATAGAGAGGATTTCGGGAATTATCTCTGGCGTCCCGGCCGGATGATGCAGAACTGGCCGAGTCGAGATCTCGATCCTCTTCTGGGGTTCGATATCGATGACAAAGATAAGTACGGCTTTGGCGAGGGTGCGATCGTCCATGTGACCATCGTCCACAAACCTAGCGGGAAATTCATCTTCGACAAGGATGTGGAGGTCGTATGGTAGACAGAGATGCAGCGGTCTCGCCGGTCGTCGGCGTGATGCTGATGCTGGTGGTGACCGTCATCATTGCGGCGGTCGTCAGTTCTTTTGCCGGAGGTCTCGCCAACGACGAGGCGAAGGCCCCGGACGCACAGATCAAGTTCGTGGGGCCGGTGCTCACCTCAGGGTTCCAGGGCCTCGAGTTCGAGCACGCCGGCGGCGACCCGATCGACCTGCGCGACCTGCAGATCCAACTTCGGTGCGGGAACACCCAGTGCGAGTTCGGGTACTTCGACGAATTCGCCAGAGACCACGGCCGGTACGTCGGCCATCTCGACGACAGTGTCAAGGACCGGTTCCAGAAGGTGGGAGTGACCGGGCACGATTTTTACGAGAACTACTGCACCCTGCGTCCCGGAGAGAAGTTCAGGGTCTACGCCGATACGAACCGGGGTTTCGGGATGATGGGTTACAGTGTCTACCGTGAAGGCCAGTCCTACTCCAGTATCGGCCTGGAATGGGGGATGGGCAACTCGTTCACGCTCACCGACCGCAAATCAGGCCAGGTGCTCGCAAGTAGCGTGTTTGGGGCGCCGCACGAAAATCCGTGAGGTGCATGAGATATGAAACAGGAACACAAAACCGGAAATGAAGCGGTCTCGCCGGTCGTCGGCGTGATGCTGATGCTCGTCGTGACCATCATCATCGCTGCGGTGGCAGGGGCATTTGCCGGCAACCTCAGCGGCAACGCCGAGAAGGCCCCATCGGCCGCGATCGACGTGAAGATCACCTCGAACGGCGGCGAGAGCGGCAACGAGTACGTGATGACCTTCGAGCACCTGGGCGGGGATCCGATCCCGACAAAGGACCTGAAGATCCTCACCTTCTACACCGAGCCCGGGGGCCTTCCCCATAGCAACGAGATCACGCCGCTCGTGAGAGGACGGGACATCTTCGGTGACGGCAAGAAGGTCAAGATCCCGTTCCTCAACGATGTCTCGAAAGGGAGTCCTGGCGACCCTGAAGTGGACTTCGGCAGCTTCACCTTTATGTCGGGAGATATCCTCTCGTCAGGGACGACGATCGGGACCGGCAGCAACTATGGCGCCGGTATCCTGGGCTTCGATATCATCAACGACGAATATGGCTTTGGTGAGGGGAGTCCTGTCGAGGTGAAACTCATTCACCTGCCAAGCGGCAAGGAGATCTACAGCAAAGAGGTGATCGTCCAGTGAAGTCCTCTCTCGACGAGGCGGTCTCGCCGGTGGTCGGCGTGATGCTGATGCTCGTCGTCACCATCGTCCTCGCCTCGCTGGTCAGCGCCTTCTACGGCGGGATCGCCTCAGACCAGGTCCAGCCTCCGCAGCTGACCCTCTCGGCCACGCCGGTCATCGAAGGGCTTGCCGACGACGACAGGACCAACGAGGAACCCGACTATCCGGGCGGCTTCAATGCGAACAACGGGATCGTCTTCAAGCACGCCGGCGGCGACGGCTTCTCGCTCAAGGACATCAAAGTCCAGGTGCAGAGCCGTGACGCCAAGATCACCATTGCGTACAACGACGCCTTCAAGAGCGGGCCGTCATGCGTCGATATCAGTCGTCTGGTCAAGAACAAAGACGGCGACCCGCTGTACTTTGCCAAGGTCGGCGGCGGGAACGACGACTTCATCCTGCCAGGCGACGTCTTCATGCTCGTCGCCGACGGGTGCTATGACAGCACCGAGGCCCCTGGCGGCGGTGCGAAGTACATCACCTGGACGCCGAACGATGCCCATGGTACTTTCAGGGCGCAGCTCTACGCTCCCCTGGAGTACAAGATCATCGACAAAAACAGCGGCAAGGCGATCCAGACCGGTTCCTTCGTGCTCAGGTGAGCACGCAGATTTATTTTTTTTCTTCGGGGGCGATGCCCCTTGAAAGGTGGTTCGGGGGGCGGCCAGCCCCCTCGGCGGAGGAGAGGATATTCTGTCCGAATGAATCCAAAAAAAGGTGGAGTAATCAGACCTTCGCCGTGAAGGCGAGAACCCGCCAGCCGCGCTCGTCGAGGAGTTCAAGCTGGTCCCCCTCGATGGTGTAACTCTTCACCGCACCAAGGAGGCTCAGGTAGGTGCTCTCCTGCTCCATGATCCCCTCGGGCTCAGCGCAGAACATCTTCGTGGAGCCTGCCGGTCCGATCTCCATCGAAGACCCGGTGAGATTGTATGAGGCGAAGTAGCGGTTGCACCCGGCAGAACCGGTGACCTTTCCGTCCTCGTCGAAGACGGCGGTGATCTCCGTCCCTTCAATGACCGGCATCACGATATCGTCGAGGTGGTAAGCGTCAAGCACCCACGTGGTGCCGACAAGGGGCAGCGATGCGGGGGTCTCTGCCTTCGCAAAGACCAGAACCGCCGTGCCGTTTTCGTCCATGAGCGAGAGGCGGTCGCCCTCGATCGCGAAGGACTTCACCGTCCCGAGGAGGCCGAGGAAGGTGCTCTCCTGCTCGGCCACATCCTCATTCAGGCAGGCCATGAGAGTCGATCCCGCCGGGCCAATGGTCATCTCCGTGCCGTTCACCTCATATGAGGCGAAGTAACGGTTGCACCCGGCGGAACCGGCGACCTGACCATCCTCATTGAAGACTGCCGTTATCTCAGTGCCGGCGATGACCGGGACGATGGCGTCACCGGTGTGGTAGGACACAAGGGTCCAGTTTGTCCCGACGAGGGGTTCTGGCTGTGGAGGGACGGCCTTCGCGAACTCAAGGATCCTGGTCCCGTTCTCGTCGAAGAAGGTCAGTGTTTCGCCCTCGATCGTGAAAGTCTTCACCGTGCCGAGGAGTCCGAGATAGGCACTCTCCTGCTCCATGACACCCTCCTTCTGGCAGGCCATCAGGGTCGATCCAGCGGGGCCGATGGTCATCTCCGTGCCGTTCACTTCGTAAGAGGCGAAGTAGCGGTTGCACCCGGCTGAACCAGCGACTTTTCCGTCTTCTTCGAAGACAGCCGTGACTTCAGTGCCGGCGATGACCGAGACGATGGCGTCACCGGTGTGGTAGGACACAAGGGTCCAGTCTGTCCCGACGAGGGGTTCTGGCTGTGGAGGGACATGCTTCCCGAATACCAGGACGGCAGTGCCGTTCTCGTCGAAGAAGGTCAGAGTCTCATCCTTGACCTCATAGGACTTCACCGTGTCGAGGAATCGGAGGTACGCGCTCTCCTGCTCCATCAAACCCTCAATGGGACAGTACATCAACGTCGAGACCGCGGGGCCGAAAGTGATCGCCGTGCCGTCCAGCGTGTACGAGGCGGAGTAGGCGTTGCACCCGGCAGAGCCCGAGGCCGTGTTGTTCTCACCTAACACAAGGGTGACGGTTGTCCCGGCCAGGGCATCCTTCATCGAACCGTTCTGTGTGTACGAGAGAAGGTCCCAGGCGGTGCCGTTCAGGTCGGTCCCCTGCACAGTTTCATTGTCCGTCCCATCAGGCGTCTGCCCCGTGCATCCTGCGGCAAGGAGGCAGGCGGAGAGGACGACGGCCACACCCAGCAGGGGGAGGGTGCGTCGCATGGTGTTCTTCTTCATTGGTCGCATGCATAGAGATAGGTCCCCCCCATAAAAATAAGATCCCTTGAGTGCGAAAAATTTCGCAGTTATTTGGGCCCAAAATAGTTATTGGGGACTATTTTGGCCGTTTTTTGAGTCGCCGCCCCGGCCGAAATACAGCCTGGCGGCGTTGGCCACGACAAAGACCGAGCTGATATGGTGGAAGACGGCGGCCAGGACCGGGTTGAGCAGTCCGCCGGTTGCAAGGGCGAGGCCGACGGTGTTGAACCCCACCGCCCAGGCATAGTTCTGGGTGATCACCCGTTTCATCGCCCTGCCCGCGGCCAGGATCTTGGGGACCGCGGCCGGATCGTCGCCCAGGACCACGACCTCGGCCGAACGCACGACCAGGCCCGGGTTGCGGTGGCCGCCGATTGCGATCCCCACGTCCGCCGCAGCGAGGGCCGGGGCGTCGTTGGTCCCGTCGCCGACCATCACCACGCGCCCGCCGTCCTGGAACCGCTTCACCAGCGCCGTCTTGTCCTCAGGCCGGCACCCGGCATGGTACTCGTCGGCACCGATCGCGGCAGCGACCCGCTGCGCCTCTCCCTCTTCCTGGTCGCCGGTGGCCAGCACCACGCGACTGATCCCGCACGCCCGCACGGCGTCGGCAAACCCGTCCACGGTCTCGGGGAGGGCGTCCCTGATCACGAAGACCCCCTGTGGAACATCTTCGACGGCGAGCCAGATCGCCCGGCCCTCATACTGCACGGACGGAAGGGTGACGCCGGCCGCCCGGGTCGTCTCGCCGCTTCCGACAAAGACCGATCTCCCGTCCACGACCGCCCGCACGCCCTGGCCGGGGAGTTCTTCGCTCTCGGTCACCTCGGGCAGGGCGCCGGCCCCCTGCGACGCCGCATAGGCCGTGATCGCCGTGGCGATCGGGTGCGAGAACCTGGCCTCGATCGCGCCCGCGGATCTCAGCACCTCCTTCCTGTCGGCACCGTTGAGCATGACGAGGTCTCCCACTTCGGGCTCGGCCCGCGTGAGGGTGCCGGTCTTGTCGGTCACCAGGGTCTCGGCCCCGACCAGGCGCTCAAGGGGTTCGCCGCCCCTGGTGAGGACATGCTCGCAGGCCAGGCGCCCGATCGTCGCGGCGAAGGCGGCCGGGGTGGCCAGGGCCCAGGCGCAGGGGCAGGCCACCGAGAGGGCGGTCGCGGGGAGGTCGAGGCTGCCGGTGACCAGGTAGAGGAGCCCGGCATACGCGGTCACCCCGATGAGGAAGACCTGGACCATCGTCTCGGCACGCTGCTGGGTCTGCGACTTCGTGGCAAGGCTCCCTTCGATCTCTCGCGTGACCACCGCAAGGTAGGTGTCGTCCCCGTCCCGCGTCGCCCTGACATGGAGGGGCGCGGAGAGGTTGAGGGTGCCTGAGGTGACCGGGCTTCCTGCCTCTTTGAAGACCGGGTAGGGTTCGCCGGTGACCGCCGACTCGTCGACCGAGGAGCGGCCTTCGATGACCTCGCCGTCGACCGGAAGCGTCGCCCCCTTCGGGACGATCACCATGTCGCCGGCAGAGACTTCGTGCACCCCGACCTCCCTGACGGTACCGCCGTCGAGCACCCGTGCCGTCTGTTTCCCTTCTTTCACCAGCCCCTCGATCCGTTTCCGGTTCTTCTTGATGATGGTGGAAGCGATGAAGAGCCCGAGCCCGATGACCCAGGCGACCAGCGCCCCGCTGAGAGGCTGGCCGTCGAGGAAGGTGACGGTCATCACAGCGACGATGAGGAGTTCGGCGCTGACCCGGTGCATCATGAGGACGGTCCTGAGCAGCCCCTCGGCGTACAGCACCAGGCAGAAGAGATAAGTGACCACACCTATCGAGGCGAGGACCGGGGAGCCAGAGATCAGGTCGCCGGCAAAACAGAGGACCGGGACAAGGGCGGCAATGACTCGCAGGAGCATCGTGTCATGGTTCGGGCTGATGGCGCCGAGCAGTGCGTCGACCTTTTTGAAAAATGCAATGGTATGTGGTCCTGGCATGGTCCGATCATTCTCCGGTGTCAAAATCGCGCATGGAAACGAATGGAAAGGGGACAGGAAGTCCTGGCAGACTCCTGTCCTGGATGCGCAGAAGATATCTATCTTTTCGGGTTAGATGAAGGAGTCCCGAAGATCGTTTGGAATATGAGAGATATCCGAAGTTTTTCCAGACACACGGGCCGGGAAGTCCCGGTCTGCTCCGGCAAGACGCACCGAGTTTGCCAGGACAATAATGGTCCCGAACTGGTGGGCGATGGCGGCGGTCGCCGGGGTGATGAGTCCGCCGGCGGCACACCCGGCCATCACGGCCGCGAACCCGAGGGCAAAGACGACGTTGGCGGTGATGGTCCTGCTGGTCTGCCGGCCGAGGTGGAGGAACCAGGGGAGGGCGGCGATCCCGCCGCGCATCAGGACGACGTCCGAGGTCTCGAGGGCGACGGTGTCCTCGCGTGACCCGATGGCCACCCCGATCTCTGCCTGAGCGAGGGCGGGGCCGTCGTTGGTGCCGTCGCCGACGAAGCAGACGGTGTGTCCTTCGGCCTGGAGGGTCCTGATCTGCTCCAGTTTCTCCGCCGGGAAGAGTCCGGCCTTCACCTCGGCGGCACCGATGCCGATCTGCGCTGCGACGTCCCTGGCCGCGGCCTCGTGGTCGCCGGTGAGGATGACGACCTTCTCCGCCCCCTCAGCCCTGATGGCCGAGACCACGCCGGGCGCCTCAGGGCGGACCTGGTCCTCGACCCTGATGAGTCCGGCGAAGGCGCCGTCGCGGCCCACGTACAGCGGGGTGGCGCCGGTGCGTGCGATCGCCGTCCCGGTCCCGGCGGCGCCGGGGGGGATGGCGACCCCGGCCTGCTCCATCATCAGGGCGTTGCCGACGACGACTCTTCCTGCAGGGGTCAGGGCCTCCACGCCCATGCCGTGGGTGAGGCGGGCCTCGCTCTGCGCTCTGACTTCGATGCCGGCACGCTCGGCGGCGGCCATGACCGCCCGTGCGAAGGGGTGAGGCGAGCCGCGCTCGGCGGCGGCCGCGAGGCCGAGAAGAGCGTGCTCGTCCTGGCCATCGGCCGGGACCACCCCGGTGACGGCGGGGATCCCCCTGGTGAGGGTGCCGGTCTTGTCGAAGACGCAGGTGTCCACCCGTGCGGCGGCCTCGAGGTACTCGCCGCCCTTGATCAGGACACCCTTCCGTGCGGCGGCGCCGGTCGCGGCCAGGACCGCGGAGGGGGTGGCGAGGAGGAGCGCACACGGGCAGGCGACGATGAGGAGGGTGATCGCCCGGTGCAGGTCGCCGGTCACGGCCCAGACCGCTCCGGCGACGGCGAGGACGACCGGGGTATAGACCGAGGCGAAGTGGTCGATGAAGGGGCGGGCAGGTGGGCGGCGTTCGCCAGCCTCTTTCACGAGGGTGACGATCTTCCCGTAGGTCGAGTCCTCGCCGGCCCTGCTCACCCGCACTTCGAGTGTCCCGTCGAGGTTCACGGTCCCGGCATAGACGTTCCCGCCGACTCCTTTCTCCACCGGCGTGCTCTCGCCGGTCAACCTGGACTCGTCGATCCCCGAACTCCCGACGACGACGGTCCCGTCGACCGGGACGAGGTCGCCGGGCCTGACCAGCACCACGTCGCCGGGGACGAGGTCGTCGGTCCGCACCTCGGTCCATCCGTCTCCATCTTTGCGGAGGGCGTGGCCCGGGTTTGCGACGGCGATCCCCTCGATGTCTCTCTTCGAGCGGTTGAAGGCGAACTCCTCCGCCATCTCGCCGACGGCCATGATCAGTCCGACCTCGGCGGCGGCGGTATACTCGCCGATGAGGACGGCCGCCGCGATGGCGAGGGTGGCGAGTTCGCCTACGTTCCGTTCTCTCCTCGCGAGCCCCCGCACCGTCTCGACGACGAAGGGGGTCGCGGTGATGAGAAGGGAGGCGATGGTGAGGGCGGTGACGAGGAGGGACGGGAGGGCCCGGAGATAGCCGCCGGCCAATGCGACCGCGAGGAGGAGGACGGCAAGTCCGATCCTGGCCGTCTCCCCGGTGCACCATGACGGTCTCTGCATCTCTCTCCCTCACATCAGTCGGTTGATCTTTTTGAGCGCCGAGATGAAGACCTCGGTCTCCACTTCGTTGAGGGCCGAGGCGATCTCGCCTGCCAGGTGGAGGTGGTGGCGGTGGTGATCGAGGAAGGCCTCCTCGCCCCTGGGGGTGAGTTCGATGATGTACGAGCGCCGGTCCTTCTCAGAGGGCGTCCGCCTGGCATACCCGCCCTTCTCCAACCGGTCGACGGTGACCGTGGTCGTGCCGGTGGTGACGCCGAGGTGTTCGGCAAGGTCTTTCATCTTCATCCGGCCGTAGTGGCCGATGATCTCGATCGCGTGCGCCTCCGAGACGGTCAGGGGGCTTGACTGGATGACCGAGGTCTCCCATGATGCAAAGCGGTCGAAAAATTCCACGAGTTCTTCATTGAGTTCTTCGATGGTGTCCATGGTGATCATGATCCTATGGTCTTACAATTTGACATTCAAACTATTTCAAAATCGTACTATTTGAATATGGAGGTGAAGACGACGGGTCACCGCGTGGGATCACCACCCTGTTGCCGCCCCCGGCGCGAGGTTACAGAAAAGATTCTATGATGAGGGGCGGCACGTTGGATCGGTGTGTCTTCTCATAAACCTGTGCTGGGAACTTTGCCCCTCACCCCCTGATGTCGATGAAGATGGGATAGCAGAGAGATGTCGATGAAGAGAAAGTGCGATCTCCCGCCAATCTTCATCAGTGAAGAGCCACGGGGTAGAGGGCAAGCCCTGGAGCTCTCTACGATATGCTCCAGGAGCAATGAGTTTCATCGCCGTCGTTTTTCCAAAGATTCTTCGGGAAGGGTACATCAGCACCGAATGACCGACTATTGATGCAGAGGCTTATGAAAGCAGCAAAGAACAGGTCCGAAGGACCGGGCACGAGCAGAAAAAATGCATGCCCGGAGGTTGGCATATGAGCGTGGTCGCCTCGGTCAGAGGAAAAAAAGATCTCAACGGCCTCCCGGAAGGCCTCAGGGCCATCTTCAGGCAATCAAGTATGGGAGGAAAGGCACCGGAGAGAGTGTCTCCGCCTGCAGGGGGTGAGCGTATGTGACCGACACCGCGGGACGGTGATACTTCTTCTCTGTCCCGGCCATGCACACACAGGTTCCTTGTGCACTCCAGGGAAAAACCCACCGTACTATCTCTCCAGACACCCGCTTGGGGAGGATGTGTCCGGAGCCATACTCAGAAATAATATCGCCACATTTCATCGCCCTCCAGTGGTTCCACGCACCCATAAAGAATCTGAGAGGGAAGAAACTCATTTTTCCACGACCGGTTATGCCGGTCGGAGACACCTTTTGTCCTGATCTCGTGGTTGAAGATCAGATCGCTGCTGCCGGATCAGAGATAAGATGTTGCCACGGGGTGTAGAATTCGGCATGAACTTCTGGCTCGAGCATACCGGATGAAAATGAGATGCCTGTTGCATTGCCGCCCTCCTCGTAGAATTTTTCCTGGAATCTCGCACCGGGGGGTTGCACACCCCGGACCCCTACGAGGAGGATAGGCGGCGGCGATGGAACACGATCCCCCCCGATTCTCCTGTCTTGAAAAGATAGAGAGCAAGTGACGAGAAATTTTCATCGCGTATGCTTGAGCTGGTGGTTCATGGTGAATTCTACAAAGCCCTCTTTTCTACAGAGCCAATTTACCCAGGTTTGCTATCGCTCGCAGCCCCCTGGCGGAAGGTATGCGTTCCAAACTCCTGGAAGGAAGTGCTTCGGTTCGAGTGAGGTTTACACGCCTCAGATCGTTCCAGGGTATCCTCATGGTAAATCTACCCACGATCCTGTCATCTTTCCCGCCCCTCTCGCAGACGATACCGGTCGGCCATGAGGTTTTACATTGCCTGTAGTCATGCGTCGCCTCAGAGGGCCTGGAGAGGCCCGGTTGCCTCGCCGCGTTGCATGAATAAACGCCCCTATGGGCCGATCGGAAAAAGTGCCCGAAACGACCCCGGATAAGGGGTTTTGTCCTTGAAACTCGGGCCAATCCTGGCGAATTTGAGGGTGGGTCATACCGGTGCTCGCTCGATACCGTCACTTCGGAAAATCTCCAATATCCGAAACTTTTTCCGAATGCCCGAAAATCCCGAAAGTCTTTCGGCGAGCCCTCATATCAATCGAACATACAATTCTTTTCCTGAGGAACAGCCTGCATGCAGCTGATTGAACTCAAATCCGGTGATCGTGCACGGATCATCGATATCCACGGCCGGGACGGCCTCCACCAGCATCTCGCTCTCCGCGGGGTCCAGGTCGGCCGCACCGTCACCATGGTCTCCTGCACCTTCGGTCCCGTCGTCCTCCAGAGCGGCGGCGGCGAGATCGTGCTCGGCAGGAGGATGGCAGAACATATCATCGTCGAGAGGTTGTATGACGCAGAAAAAAGTGACAGAGATGGAATATGGCGAGACCGGGGTTGTCATCGAACTCCTTGGTTCTCGTCACGATTTAAACTGCCTTGGCATCAGAAAAGGAAAACGCCTGGAGATGATCACCAGACAACCGATCAAGGGCCCGGCAGTTGTCCTTGCAGAAGGGGTCGAGGTCGCCATGGGCCTTGAGATCGCCGCCCTGGTGGTGGTCGAGGTCTAAAGAAACGTTTCAGGAGCGCAAACACCCATGCAAAATAAGAACACCAATACCCGCACCGTCCTGATGGTCGGGAACCCCAACGTCGGCAAGAGCGCCCTCTTCAACCGCCTCACCGGGGCCGAGGCCGTCGTTTCCAATTATCCGGGCACGACCGTCGACGTCATGAAGGGCAACCTGATCGACGGCGGCACGGCCTATGAGATCATCGACGTGCCGGGCGCCTACTCGCTCGAGCCGCGGGACGCCGCTGAGGAGGTAGCCGTCCGGATCCTGAACGAACACCCCGACGCCGTCGTGCTCCTTGTCCTCGACGCCACCCGCCTGGAACGCGGGCTCTACCTCAGCCTCGAGGTGATGGAGCGGGGTGCGCCGGTGCTCGTCGTCCTCAATATGATGGACGCCGCCCGCGCGAAATCGATCAAAGTCGACGCCCGCCGCCTGCAGAACCTCCTGGGCGTCCCGGTCGTCCAGACCTCGGCAACGATGGGGGAGGGGATCAAGGACCTGGCCGCGATGCTCAGGAAGGCGCAGTCAGCCGACGTCGCCGCCATCTCCGCACGATCAAACGGTTCGTCGCCTGAGACCGCCCGTCTGAGCAGGTGCTCAGGCTGTGCCGGGTGCGGGGGGTGCGAGTGATGGGCCTCACCGCAGACGAGCGCTGGGACCTCGTCGACCGTGTCGCAGGCAAAGTTGTCTCGACCGGCGTCTCGCGCCGCGGCCTTGCCGACGCCCTCGGCGACCTCACCGTCAAACCGCTCACCGGCCTGCCGGTCGCGCTCGCCGTCCTGTATGCCTTCTGGAGCGTCTTCTGCTCGTTCGCCGGCGACTTGGTCACCGACGGCTTCATGGTCAAGTTCTTCGACAACCACTGGCTCCCCTGGCTCCAGAGCGCCTGGCCCGACCCGAACAGTATTCACTACTTCCTCTTCGTCGGCGACCCGCTCGCGGACAACTGCTTCGAGGCCTTTGGTGTCCTGACTTCAGGGCTCTTTGTCTCCATCGGCGTCGTCCTCCCGGCGGTGCTCATCTTCTACCTGACGATGACCCTCCTTGAGGACTCGGGGTATCTGCCGCGGCTTGCGGTTCTGGCCGACACCTTCCTCCACAAGATCGGGCTCCACGGGTACGCGATCGTCCCAACGATCCTGGGCCTCGGGTGCAATGTCCCGGCCGTCACGGCGACCAGGGTACTGGAGACGAAGAAACAGCGTTTCCTGATGATGACGCTCCTTGCGATCTTCGTCCCGTGCGGGGCACAACTCGGGATCATGCTTGCTGTCATCCCTGACCTGGTGGGATGGGTCATCCTGTATCTGCTCATCGGTTTCGCGGTCTTCGGGTTCCTCCTTGACCGCCTGATACCAGGGGAGAACCCCGAGATCCTCATCGACGTCCCGCCATACCGGTGGCCGATCCGCGAGAACGTGACGAAGAAACTCTGGAACCGGACCAAAGGTTTCCTCAAGGAGGCGATCCCCTTTGTCTGGCTCGGCATCCTCATCGTCAACGTCCTGTATCTCACCGGCGTGATCCAGGCTCTCTCCAACCTGCTGGCGCCCATCTTTATCACGTGGTTCGGGGTGCCGTCCGAGACGGTCGCACCGCTGATTGCCGCATTCCTCAGGAAGGACCTTGCGGTCGCTCAGCTCTCCACCATCGCCATGACGCCGTACCAGATGATCACCTCGGTCGTCCTGATCTCCATCTACTTCCCGTGCGTGGCCACCTTCGTGATCATGCTCCGTGAGGGCTGGAAGCAGCTCCTGGCCGCTATTGCGGTCCTGGCTGTGGTCGTTCTCACATACGGCGGCGTGATCCACGGGATCGGCATTCTCCTGGGGGTGGCATAAATGAAGACATCATATACTATCGCATCCATCGGTGCCGCTCTCGTCGGAGCGGCGGCACTCATCCTCGGCCTTGCCGACGTCCTTGTCTGGGCGGGCGGCACCGGGCCGATCAGTATCGGCATCCTTGAGATCACCGGCGAAGACTTCTTCCGCTGGGCCTGGGGCGGCCTGGTCGTCGCCCTCGGCGGGCTCTTCATGCTCGCCGGCGCCCGCGGCCTCGGAGACCTCGACCAGCGTGCCACCGCCGTGCTGGGAGCGATCATGGTCTGGCTGGTCGCGGGCTGCGACATCTTCGGGATGATCTGCGGCGGCATTCCGGCGGGAGAGGAGAGCGAGGCCTTCTTCAACTCGCTCGGAGGGTTCATCGGAGGCTTCGCACCCCCGTACGCCCCGGCGATCCTCCTCCTCCCCTTCACGCTCATCGTCGCCTGGCTCCTCCTCAACCAGAGGCAGGGGGCCTGAACAACCTTTTTGATGAAGCATGGTAAAGGTACAGGGCGTGATTGCCCTCACCAGAAAAGCCGAAGACTACCTTGAGGCCATCCTCAATGTCTCTCTTGAGAAGGGTTATGCCAGGACCAAGGATGTCGCCGGCGAACTCGACGTCAGCCCCTCAAGCGTCGTGGAGATGTTCCAGAAACTCGACCGGATGGGTCTGGTCGAGTATCGGAAGTACGAGGGCGTGACGCTCAGGCCGGAGGGAGAGAAGGTCGCCTGGGTGATCAAGTCCAGGCACGACACGCTCAAGTCGTTCCTGATGCTCATCGAGGTGCCCGAAGATGTCGCCGACAAAGATGCCTGTTTCATGGAGCACGAACTCCACCCCGAGACCATCGAGCAGATCGGAGTGCTGGTGGAATATTTCAGGAACGGCACCGGTTCTTCTGACGCACGCGAGCGCTTTTCCGCATTCTGCAAGAAGTTCCATTTTGAGAGACGCCAACGGTGAGTTTTCGACCAGAGCAAGCAGAAGAAGGCATCACGAGGGCTCCACATCCGGATATCCCCTCCAGACAATGAGGTCATCCCAGAACTCTCCTGCCTTACCCTCGCAGAAGCGAGCGATGGATGATAGTTGAAATATCGGCCGCGTAGAATCGGGCATGAACCTGGGGTTCAAGCATACGCGATGAAAATTTCTCGTTGCTTGATCTCTCTTTTTCAAGACAGGAGAATCGATGGAAACTATGTTTTATTGCCGCTCCCACCTATCCTCGTCGTGGGGGGGTTCGGGGGGTGCAACCCCCCGGCGCGAGAAGGTAGTGAAGATTCGACGATTGTGGGCGGCACGTCTGATCGGCGTGCCTACCCACCCACGCTTCGACTGTGAGTGTAGAAGGTCTGCCATTTAAGTGATGACAGGACACTTGTGGCGTCCAGATGATGACCGATCCGGTGTCCTTCTTCATGGCCTTCGGGCTGACCCTCCTGGCCGGACTCTCGACCGGCCTCGGGAGCCTGATGGCCTTTTTTACCCGGCGGACAAGTACCCGCTTTCTCTCGGCCGCCCTCGGGTTCTCGGCCGGAGTGATGCTCTATGTCTCCTTCGTCGAACTCCTTGTCGGTGCCATGGAGACCGCCGGGGCGCCGGTCGCAACCGTCGCCTTCTTCTGCGGCGTGGGGGTCATCGCCCTCATCGATCGGGTCGTCCCGTACCCCCAGAACCCGCATGAGGTAAGGAAGGTCGAGGCAATAAACGAAGGAGAAGGGAAGCGCAGGGAGACCGGCGGCCTGTACCGCACCGGCCTCCTCACCGCCGCGGCGATCGCCCTCCACAACATGCCCGAGGGGATGGCCACCTTCTCCGGCGCTCTCCTCGACCCGGGCATCGGCGTGGCGATCGCCGTCGCCATCGCCATCCACAACATCCCCGAAGGGATCGCCGTCTCGGTGCCGATCTATTATGCGACCGGAAGCAGGTGGATGGCCTTCCTGTACTCCCTTCTTTCAGGACTTGCAGAACCCGCCGGTGCGGTGGTCGCCTTTCTCATCCTCCTTCCTTATCTCAGCGGGGCGGTGCTCGGCATTCTCTTCGCTGTAGTCGCCGGGATCATGGTCTTTGTCGCCGTCGACGAACTCCTGCCCGCAGCCAGGGAGTACGGGGAGGCGCACCTCGCAGTCTACGGCCTGGTCCTCGGGATGGCGGTGATGGCGGCGGTGCTGCTGGTGGTCCGGTGAAAGGCAGGGGGATCGGTTTTCACAGTGCCAGCATCCGCTCGATGGCCGCCCGCGCCCGGTCGGCGATCTCGGGCGGGACGGTGACCCTGGGTTCCAGGCGTTCCAGGGTTTTTCTGACCAGGGGGAGGTCGGTCTTTTTCATATTGATGCAGATGGCCTGCTCGGAGAGAGGATAACAGCGCTTCCCCGGACATTTCTTCTGCATCGGGTACAGGATCCCGTTCTCGGTCCCGATGACGAACTCCTCGCCCGGTGACGAGCAGACATGCCTGACCATCCCTGAGGTGGAGAAGACATGGTCGGCGGCATCGATCACCTCGGGCCGGCACTCGGGGTGGACGAGCACCTCGGCGTCGGGGTGCGCTTCCCTCGCCTGGTCGACGTCCTCGACCGTCATCCGGTCATGGACATAACAGAACCCTTCCCAGGGGAGGATCTCCTTGGCGGTGAAGCGTGCGACGTACCGCCCAAGGTTCCGGTCAGGCACGAAGATCACCTGGTCGGCGTCCAGCGACTCGACCACCGCCACCGCGTTGGCCGAGGTGCAGCAGATGTCGCTCTCGGCCTTCACCTCTGCCGGGGTGTTTACATAACAGGCCACCGCCGCTTTCGGGTACCGCTCCCTGAGCGTCCGCACCTCGCCGGCGGTGACCATCTGGGCCATCGGGCAGAGGGCGTCGACGGCGGGGAGGAGGACCCGTTTTTCGGGGGCGAGGATCGCGGCGGTCTCGGCCATGAAGTCGACACCGCAGAAGACGATGATCTCTTCTTCGAGTCCGGCGGCGGCGCGTGCAAGTTCGAGGGAGTCGCCGACAAGGTCGGCGATCTCCTGGACCTCAGGGATCTGATAATTATGGGCGATGATCACGGCGCCCTGCTCTCTCTTCAGGCGTGCGATCTCGTCTTGAATGGTCTGGTTCACCATCTCACCTGCTCCTGATTTGTTCCCGGTCTCTTCCCAATGGTGCCGGTAATGGGTTGCGTGATTGTGAATGTTGTGGTCGTTGAATGCAACAGAACCTGCATCCTTCTCGCCTCACTCACGGGGGAGTGAGGGAGCGCCCGCGACCCGTTCGGGCCTGGTGTAGATATTCATCTTTCGCCCGCGGGCGAACCCGACCACGGTCACGCCTCCCTCCTCGGCGATCCTGAGGGCCAGCGTGGTCGTCGCCCCCCTGGAGACGACCACCGGCACCCCGGCGACCAGGCACTTTCTCACCATCTCGGATGAGATCCGGCCCGAACAGACCACGAAGGTGCGGGAAAAGTCGATCTCATGCAGAAGACCGTACCCGATGACGCGGTCCATCGCGTTGTGCCGCCCGATATCCTCGGCCAGACAGACCCGGCCCTCACGGTCGTACAGCCCGACGATGTGCACCCCCCCGGTCCTGGCATGGAGGTCTGAGGTGAGGGCGTCCTGCACCGCCGCACGGAGCGTGGCCGGGGTCACCTCGAGGTCGGAACTGACCGTCGGGAGACGGGCGCCGTCGAGGAAGGAGGAGGTCCCCCCGCACCCGGAGAGGACCGTCTTTTTTGAGACCAGAATGGCGAAGGGGTTGGTGGTCAGGACACTCGCGGCATGCTCTTCGATCGTCATAGACTCGATCTCGTCGAGGCCCCTGACGATCCCCTCGGTGAAGAGAAAACCGGTCACAAACTCCCTGAGCATCGCCGGGCCGGTCATGGCGGTGAGGGCCTGGCGGCCATTGACGGTGACGGTGAACGCGACCTCCTCCACGACCGCATGCTCTCCTCCGGCAAACGCCTCCTCCTCCACCCGGATACAGGGGACTTCCCTGAACATCCTCACACCGTCCGCGTGATCTCCTCGACGGCGGCCAGGAGGAGGTCGACCTCCTCCGCCGTATTGTACAGGTACAAA
The DNA here is from genome assembly GCF_019633745.1 of Methanofollis formosanus. NCBI lineage: Archaea > Methanobacteriati > Methanobacteriota > Methanomicrobia > Methanomicrobiales > Methanomicrobiaceae > Methanofollis > Methanofollis formosanus. The sequence continues at coordinate 2,959,108 of NZ_CP037968.1, forward strand.
CTTGCCCGCACCGTCCCGTGCGCCAGGCCGAGGTGGCGCATCAGGGGCATGCAGCAGTGTTCGCCCGACCGCACCATGATCCCGGCGGCCTCGTCAAGGATATGGGCCACGTCGTGAGGGTGCATCCCGTCCACCACAAAGGAGACCACACCGATCCGCTTCTTCGGATCATCGGGCCCAAAGACGGTGACGTGATCCAGTCCTGAAAGCCCCTTGAAGAGTCGGCCGGTCAGGTGTGCTTCATGCCGGCGGACCTCATTCATCCCGACCTCTTCGAGATAGCCGACCGCCCGCCCGAGCCCGATCATCCCGGCGACATGCGGTGTCCCGGCCTCATACCGTGCCGGCGGCGCGGCCGGCGTATAGCCGTCGGGGGTGACCGTCTCGATCATCCCGCCGCCCAGGAGGAGAGGGTCGAGGTCGGGTTCCCGCATCCAGAGGATGCCGGTCCCGGTCGGCCCGAGCATCTTGTGCCCTGAGAAACAGAGGTAGTCGCAGCCGAGACGCTCCACATCGACGGGGAGGTGCGGGACCGACTGGGCCCCGTCCACCAGCAGGCGGGCGCCATGCTCGTGGACGATCGTCCCGATCTCCCTGACCGGCTGGACCGACCCAAGGGCGTTGGAGGCATGAGTGAGTGCCACCAGCCTGGTCCGGTCGTCGACCGCCGCTTCGACGACGGCCGGGTCGAGGAGACCGTCGGGTTCGGGGGCGACGACCTCGACCTCCACACCCCGCTCACGGAGCCGCAGCCAGGGGAGGAGGTTGGAGTGGTGTTCTGAGGAGAAGGTGACCGCCCGGTCGCCAGGCCGCCAGCGCATCCCGCCGGCGACCATGTTCACCGAGGCCGTCGTGTTGGCGGTCAGCACGGTCACCCCGGCCTGTCCCCCGATAAACCCGGCGACCCGCGCCCTCGCGTCCTCAAAGCGTTGCGAAGCGAACCGGGTCAGCCGGTGGACGCCGCGCCCGACATTGGCTCGATAGCGCCGGTCGTACTCGGCCACCGCACCAATCACCTGCTCGGGGCAGAGGCTGACCGAGGCACTGTCCATATAGACCAGGTCTTCGGTCAGCGGGAAGTCGGCACGACACTCTCTGATATCTCTCATAACACTGTGCCCCTCTGCACCTGCCATCGTCACCTCACCGCATATACCTTCTGCCGCTACCACGCCGCTCAGACGATCGCCCGGCATCACAATATTGAAATGGTGGAAATGTGACGTAAGGAATGAATTCACGATCGTGAATCGGCCCGAAGCATATATATCCTCCCCGCTTGAGCGCATGCACTGTGATCATGCCCGGGCACATCAGATACAGGAGAAATCCAGAATGGACGCAATAAAGATGATCAATAGAATCTCTACAATAGTCAACGACTACCGCCAACGCCGCGGCCTGTCTTCCTGGCAGGACGATCACCAGGAGGCATGAGCGCGTGTCGGCCGGAGAAGAGGACCGCTATGCTCGCCAGGTGATGCTCTTTGGCAGAGAGGGGCAGGAACGTCTGGACAATGCGCATGTCTTCATCGCCGGTGCCGGCGGGTTGGGGTGCCCGGTCGCCCTCTACCTTGCCGCCGCCGGGATCGGTACGATCACCATCGTCGACAACGATTTCATCGAGACGACCAACCTCAACCGGCAGGTGCTCCATTATGAGAAGGACGTCGGGCGGCAGAAGGTCGACTCGGTGCGGGAGAAACTGGCCGCCTTCAACTCGCAGATCACGGTGCATGCCGTCTCCACGACGATCGACCAGGCGAACGCCGCCGACCTGGTGGGGGACGCCGACCTGATCATCGACGCCCTGGACAACTTCGAGACGAGGTACGTCCTCAACCAGGTCGCCATCGAGAAGGGGATCCCCTTCATCCACGGTGCGATCAGCGGGTTCGACGGGCAGGCGACAGTGCTCATCCCGGGCAAGACCCCGTGTCTCAGATGTATCTTCCCCAAGGCCCCGCCGAAAGTGGTCTTCCCGGCGGTCGGCACGACACCCGGTCTGATCGGGATGATCCAGGCAAACGAGACGATCAAGTATCTGACCGGCACCGGCGAACTCCTTGCCGGGCGCCTGCTCATCCTGGACGGACTGAGAGGGACGACCGACTCGATCGAGATCGTGCGGGACGAGGCCTGCACGGCGTGCAGGGAGACGAAATGAAGGTACGGGTACGGGCCTTCGCACGGTTCAGGGAGATCTTCGGGTCCGAGCAGGTCATCGATCTTCCCGATGGGGCCGGGCTCGACGTCCTTCTCAAGAGGTTTGCAGAGCGCCGTGAGGATGGGCGTGCCGCCCTCTTCGACGGAGAGGGACGGCTCCTGAGCCATGTGGTGCTGATGCACAACCGGCGACGGGTCGGAGATGCCGCGGTCAGCGGGACGGCCCTCGCGGACGGGGACGAGGTCGCCGTCTTCCCGCCGGTCGCCGGCGGATAAACCAGGAGATGGAGAGAGATGATCACTATCTCCCATGACGAGATCGACGCCGGTGCGCTGATCCGGGCTGCACAGAGGCCGGAGATGGGCGCGCTGGTCACCTTTGTCGGGACCGTCAGGGACGACGACGGACTTGAGGCGATGGAACTCGAGGCCTATGAGGAGGCGGCACACGAAGAACTCACGGCGATCCGGGACGAGGCGATGGAGCGATATGCCATCGACTCGGTGGATATCGTCCACCGGATCGGCAGGCTCGAGGTCGGCGAGACGATCCTGGTCATCGTCGTCGGCGCCGGGCACCGGAAAGAGGCGTTTCCCGCCTGTGAGTACGTCATCGACCGGCTCAAGCAGACGGTGCCGATCTGGAAGAAAGAGTACAGGGCCGGCGACGAAACGTGGGTGGCCGGCGAGGCGGGAAGCAGGAAAGAATGAGAATCGTCTCCTCATCCCTGAGGAAGCCGTCTTCCATGCCCTGACGGAGTGCTCGAGCAGAGGACGCCGACCGTGCGCGACAGGGGGACGCTCAGGGTCGCAGAACTCGATGCATTGTTTCTCGTCGCTTGGTCTCTCCCTTTTCAAGACAGGAGAACAGGTGGAGGCCTCGCTCCATCGCCGCCCCCGCCTATCCTCGTCGTGGGGGGATCCGGGAGCAGCGCCCCCGGCGTGAAGATGAGGGAAGGCACGTCGATCAGACGGGCCGCCCTATCAGAAGGACGAGGAATGTTAAACGGTTTTCTCCCCCAGGGGGAGACCTCCAGGACCTCCCATGACGAAGATAGGGGCGGGGCGGCATTTATCTCTTGAACGACGTCGTACTTCAGAAACATCTTCAGATCACATATCAAGTCCGGAAAGTACTGGGACGACCTTGGCGTATGCTTGAAGTCCAGAGTTCATGCCCGATTCAACAGAGCCATGCATTCTGAATTCCCGGGGCGGAAGGGATTTGATCCAGACAACGATTCCTGTCGGGATATGTCCCCTTTGAACATGGGATCATTTGACGGGTGGAGACGAGAACGGCGTACAGAGCATCTGTCCTCAGATCTGGGAGAGAAAGAAATTAATCATATGTTTATTTAAATATTGTCCGATATAAACTAGACGTTTTTGACTGCTTATTGTTTCTTTTGTGACATATGGGAACCAACTTATGACTTGAACCGTATATTATACGTTTGAATGGATCATGGTGGATACGGTGGAGGCAACTGGAAGGGAGCGTGAGATGAACTGCTTCATCAGGACACATGGAGCAGATGCAAACCGTTGCATCCGGCGCACCTGTACGATCAGGAGAGACCTGTTCGGACAGGGCACTGATCACCCCCATGGGCGGTGATATCATGGGTCTGTTGCACGATCTCTTCGGTGGTTCCGGGAAGGCCCGCCACGCAAAGGTGACACAGAGCCGTAGAGAGTATGGACCGGGGGAATCATCAGGGCAGCGGGGCATGCATGAACCTGACCAGGACGAGATCATCCGAGCCCTCTCAGAGGAACTGGTCGCCCGCGCCCGGGATGGCGGGCAGAACCCCGGGGTTCCCTTTGAAGAGACCACGGCCTTCAAACAATTTGTGGCATCCACACAAGCGCAGACCGTTGCAGACACTGTAGCGCAGGTGGACTACGATCTCGTGATCGACGAGATCGTCGCGGAGATCCCGAACGGCCTGATACCCATCGGGAATGTCGAGGCCGTCTGTCCGTACTGTGGCAAGAGCCTGAAGAAAAAGCCGCTCAAAAAGACAAAGTGCCCGGCATGCCGGAATGAAATCCAGGTCATGAGACGACCGGCCGACGGACTGCGGGTGCTGGTCACCGACGAGCAGGTGGAGGACCTGGAGATCCAGGCATTTGTCGAGGCCGGCGAGTACGATAAGCAGATCTGGTTGCTCAAGGAGAGAATGAAGAAGATCCGGGCATCCGGAGAACAGTTCTGGCGGTGCGACGCCGGGATCGACGCCCAGGTCGTCCCTTATGAGGCCCTATGCATGCACGGCAAGGTTGTTGCCGTTGGGTCCCCGGAGGAACTGGAGGTTCTCACAATCTTATCGGCTCCAGGATGCATCGGGATGCCGGTGCAGATCCAGGGCGATCGCGGGTTTGACCCGATGGATGAGATCTATGCCTCTCAGCGCTATGAAAGGGCGCTTGAGATCCTCCAGTGTCTCCCGAAGAGCAGAAAAAACAGTGAATATGCACAGAAGTTAAGGCGTATGCTCGGGTAGGGATCGGGTGGGTTCGGGGGGTGCAACCCCCCGGTGCGAGATTCCAGGAACAATTCTACGATGAGGGCGGCACATCTAGATCATCACGCCTTCCCAAACATCGGTGCCGGGGGCGGAGCCCCCGGACCCCCAGGATGAAGATTGGGGCGGAAGGCGGGGAAATGAATATGAAAGGGGGGTTGCAGTCCGCCGCCTATCGCTCGCGTGGGGGGTTTGGGGGGCGGCAGGGCCCCCGTCGAAGAGAACCATCACGATGATTTACCATGAAAATGATCCAGACGATCCTCTCTTCAGGTTTGCATGAGAGTTTGAACTCTTCATATCATGTTGAAGCCGATACGCAGAGGATAGAATATTCCTCTGATGGATCGGCCGCCCCCAATCGTCAAATCTTTACCGCCATCTCGCGCCGGGGGCTCTGCCCCCGGACCCCCACGACGAGGATAGCCGGGGCGGCGATGAAACCAGATCTTCCAAAGATCCTGTCGCGAGGATTGGGGTCCCGCCCACACGCCGTAGCGCAGCTCAGAAAATTTTCATCGCGTATGCGTGAGCCGAGGGTTCATGCTCGATTCTACAAAGTCCATTTATCCGTAGCCGTGAGGGACCGGTGATCCCGGCCAGAAAGATTTATCCCGCCCCCCTGCCTCCTGCCCCCCGGGTATTCCCATGAAAGAGTACGACCTCATCGCCGTCGGTTCGGGCTCGGCGATGCCGGTGGTGGAGGCCTATCTTGAAGACCATCCGAAGGCCCGGGCCGCGGTCGTCGATAAAGACGCACCAGGCGGGATCTGCCTGACCCGCGGGTGCATCCCTTCGAAGATGCTCCTCTACCCGGCAGAACTGGTCCGGATGGTCGAGCGGGCGGCCGGGTTTGGGGTGAAGGCCAGACTTGAGGAGGTCGATTTCGCCGCGGTGATGGAGCGGATGCGGACCTCTGTGCAGGAGGAGGTCGCCGGGATCAGGGCGAGCCTGGAGTCCTCCCCAGACCTCGACTACTATCAGGAGGTGGCCGAGTTCACGGCCCCGTACACACTCTCGGTCGGCGGAACCGCGATGCATGCCCCGCTGATCCTCCTCTGCACGGGATCGCGTCCGGCCGTCCCGCCGGTCGCCGGCCTCGAGGAAGTCGGATATCTCACCAGCGACACGCTTCTCGAACTGGAAGAACTTCCCGAAAGCGTGGCAGTCATCGGGGGCGGATACATCGCCGCGGAGTACGGTCATTTCCTCGCGGCGATGGGTGCGGCGGTGACGGTCATCGGGAGAAACCCGAGATTCCTCCCCTCCGAAGAGCCCGAGGTCTCCGCACTTGCACGGCGAGCACTCGGCCGGCACCTCGCCATCGTCACCGGCCACGAGGTGCGGCGGGCCGGGAGGACCGCAAATGGGCAGATCAGACTCACCGCACGGGACCGTATCGGCGGCACGGACGTGGAATTTGTCGCCGACGCCGTCCTGGTCGCTTCAGGGCGGCGCCCCAACACCGACCTTCTCCACCCGGAACAGGCCGGGATCAGGACCGACACCCACGGGTGGATCGCGGTGGACGAGTATCTCCAGACCTCCAGCTCCAACGTCTGGGCGTTCGGCGACGCGAACGGGAAGTCCCTCTTCAAGCATGTCGGCAACTATGAGGCAAAGATCGTCTACCTGAACGCGGTTCTGGGAGAACGGGTGAAAGCGGCATACGATGTCGTGCCGCACGCCGTCTTCACCGACCCAGAGATCGCCGCTGTCGGCCTGGCCGAGCAGGAGGCCGTGGAACGATATGGCGAAGACGGGATCCTGATCGGTTTCCAGCGCTACGATGAGACGGCGAAGGGGATGGCGATGGGGGTGAAGGACGGTTTTGTGAAGGTGATCCTGGAGCGTGCGACCCTCAAGATCCTCGGGGCGCATATCATCGGCCCTTCGGCGTCGGTCCTCATTCAGGAGGTCGTCACCGCGATGTACCTCTCCGGGGGGGTGGCGGAGGCGGTGATGGAGAGCATGCACATCCACCCGGCCCTTTCCGAGGTGGTGCAGCGGGCATTTCTCAACCTGATGACCCCTTCCGGGTATGCAAGCGTCATCGGCAGATCGGGTCCAGAACGATCAGAGTAAGAGAGGAGGTCATCCCGGAACTCCTGACCGGG